>NZ_JBFAJD010000001.1:551493-882145 GCF_040655035.1 Streptomyces sp. NPDC050549 | reverse complement strand
CCGTCCGCTGCCTGCCCCTACCCCAGGGCGATCATGCCCCGCACACGAAGAAGCCCCTGCTCATCGAACAGGGACTCCCTTTGCCACAACGCACTCAGAGGAAACCACTCTGATTCGACCCCGATTCGAACCGAGCTGCTCGGAGCCAATCAGAGGCAATCGCCCTCTGTTTTGGTCCGGGTCGGCCCAGGTCAGACGGCGTTGATCAGGCTGTGAACCCGCTGACAGGACTCGGAGTCGACCTCGGTCGAGCCGCGATGGGGACGCCTGCCTTCAGTACCGGGGCCAGGCATACGAATGCCTCCAGGATGGCCATCCTGGAGGCATCGCTGGCACCGATTGGAGGTCGGTACCGGACACCACCCGTGGTTTTAGCGGGCCTGGGTGGTGTCTCTGTCCTTGCGGGACGGCTCCACAGTGCCACACAGCGCCTACCAGACAGGTTCTCTCCGACGGCCATTTCACCCAGGCGAGCGACTGGGTCTTCACCAGCTGCCTACGGCTGCAGCCGATCTCATCCTGCTCGGGGATCTCACCGGCCGCTACGCGGCAGGCAGTTACAGCAAGCTCGCCTCCGACGGCCAGAACGTGGTCCTGCGCGGGAACCGTCAGGGCGCGGCCGAGCACGGGCACCGGATCACGGCGGCCATCGCCTGCCACGTCGCTCGCGCCGGCGGCACCGTCGACCAGCTGACCCAGCTCTTGCTGCACCCCGATCACGAAGGCGGGCGGCACGCCCGAAGCATCGCGCTGCGCTCCGGGCAATCACGTGCCCTGGCGTACATCGGCCGGGTATGGGCCAGCGCCTCGGCCGCGGTCAGCAGCACGACGGTGCTGGATTCGCGGCACCACGCGTACGAGGTGCTTGCCGCGCTGCGCGACCGCATCGAGACGACGCCCTGGCGTGGGGAACGTGGGCGGACCGCGGTGCGGGTCCTGCGGGCGCATCTGAACTTCGCCGAGATCGCGGGCGGTCCCCTGCACCACGCCAGCGAGCGGCAGACCGCTGAGGAAGCGGGGATATCCCGCACGACCCTCCGGGTCGTTTACGAGACCGTCCTCAAACCGCAGGGCTGGCTGCGGCGTCTGCGCGTCGGCCACGGCCGCGAAGGCTCGACCTGGTATCTCGCCGAGGGCAACGCTGGCCGCCACAGCATCCCCGTAGCGCAATCTCGTTTCCGGACCACTCAGTACCCCCCCGACCTGGCACTTGAGGAGTGGCCCACCCCTGAGACGGGCACGAGAGCCGACCTCGACTCCACCGTCATCGGCCGGCTGATGGGCCACGACGCCTTCGCCCACCGTGGTCTCGGCAGCGCCGCACTGGTGATCATCGGTGCACTGCACGCCCGTGCGGCGCAGACGGTCGCCGAGCTTGTCGGCTCGTCCTCCGTCTCCCGCGCCACCCTCTACCGCACCTTGCGGCGCCTGGCCGACCACGGTCTCGTCACCCACAGCGGTGAGACCTGGAGCCTGGCACCTCATGCTCTGGAGGGCTTCGGTGACCACCCTCTTAAGGCTGCGGCCGAAGAGATCGCCGAGCCGGCCCACGGCTGGGACTCAGTCGCGACGCGGCACGGGACCGCGGGCGTCGCGTCCCGGCGCAAGGCGGTGCACGCCGCCGAGCGCGCGGCGTACCAACGGGCGCTGGAGCGGCTATCGGAGCACCGCAGCAAGGCCGTTGTGATCGTCCGCGACAGGCGCCAGGTCGTGGTTCCCGCGCCACGTCCCGACGAGGTTCCCACCACGTGGCACGCCCCGGACGGCTGTGTCCTCGATCCGGTCACCGGCAGTGCCGCTCCCGACTGGCGGATCGCCACCGATGGACGGCTGATCCTCATCACTCCTGCCGACCAGCGCAGTTACGACGAGCTGGCCGCCGCCCATGCCGAAGCCCGCAGTGAATGGGAGTCCGCAGCGTGAAATCACCCCCTCCGCCCACGACCGGTCACAGTGATCAGGTCACCGCGCAAGCCCTGCGTGAACAGTACGAGTCCGGTGCCACGGTCGACGAACTCGTAGCGAACAGTGGCCTGTCGTACGGCACGGTCCTCAACCGTCTGCGCGAGGCCGGGACCGTGATGCGCACCTCGTGGCAGACGCGCAGGATGCGCGACGGACAAGCCCGCCGCAACCTCGCGGCCCGTCTACGCCGCCTCTACGAGCAACAGGGCGCCACGCTCACGGAATTGGCCGTAGCTGGATCCGTGACACGACGTGCCGCTCGGCGGCTGCTGATCGAGGCCGGGGGCACACCCCGCACCACCCAGCAGACACTCCGCATCCGCTCCGCAGCCAATACCGCACGGCGAACGAAGCTCGCGCTGTCGCTACGGGCGCGGTACGAGGCCGGCGCCACCGTGCCGGACCTCGCCGAGGAGTGCAACTACTCCATCGCCACCGTCTACCGGCTCCTGCACCAGGCGGGTACCCACATGCGGCCCAAGCACAACCACGGCCCTGCCCGCACCCCGAGGAAGCGGTCATGAACGCCCCCACAGGTGCCCACCTCCGGGTCCGACAGATCAGCGGACCGAGGGCGAGCCATCCCGGATCCAGCTCCACAGCACGAGCTCCTCCTCCGTCCGCGCGCACCCGCCTCCGGCGTCGGCCTTCTCTCCGATGCACGCAACCCAACGCACCTTTCCCGATTCAGGAGATCAAGCACACGTGAGTGAAAACACCCGTACCAAGACTCTGACCGCGGCCACAGCGAGCGCCTGGAACGCCTTCGTCATCGTCGTCGGCATGCTCAAGGGCGGCACCGGCAAGACCACCTCCGCCTGGTTCATCGCCCTCTACTACGCCGTCGTCCTCGACCTGCCGACGCTGCTGCTGGACGCGGACGCCACCAGCCAGTCCGCCTACGACTGGTTCAAGGTCGCCCAGGCCGCCGGCTTCGAGATCCCCACCAACCTGGTCGTCGAGCGGTACCCGTTCGACGACATCGCCGAGTACATCCGGGCCAAGCGTGCCGAGTTCGGCGCGATCGTGGTCGACGCCGGCGGCGGCAGCGCCCGCATCTTCCACGAGGCTGTCACCGAGGCGAACCTGCTGCTCGTCCCCGTCGCCCCCACCAAGATCGAGCGCCGCAAGCTCGTCGCCACCTTCGACGAGGCCGAGCGCGCCGCCGCCCGCAACACCCACGACGTCACCGCCCATGTGGTCATGGTCAAGGCCGACGACCGCACCAGCCTGCCCATCCGGGCCAAGGAGCAGCTGCTGGAGCCCGCCGAAGGCGAGGGCATCGGCCCGGACCGCGACGAGGCATTCCCGCTCGCCGAGACCACCATCCACTCCTGGGTCCACTACATGGAGGCCTTCGGCGAGATCCCGACCGAACTGAGCGAGTACGCCGACCTGATGAAGGAGCTGACCCAGGCATGAGCGAGAAGAACGACAGGCCGAGGCCCCCGGCCCGCCGCACCGCCGGTCGCGCCCTGGGCGGGGCCAAGAAGACGGCCCCGCCGCCCCCTCCCCCGGCCGCCGAACTCACGCCTGAGCAGTTCGCCGCCGACCAGGCCGCTGCACGGGGCGAAGTGGTTGCCGCTGGCACACCCCGGGTTCAGCACACTCCTGCGGCCGCTGCCTTCGAGGCACCGGCTCAGGATCTGACAGAAACCGTCGAGACTGCCGAGGCGGGTCAGGAGTCAGCCGACGGGCTGGCCGAGCGGCAGCCGCTACCGGTGGCCTCGGCTCCCCAGTCTGGAGCGCTTGGGAGCCAGCCCAATCAGCCAGCCGAACTCGATGGTCAGCACAGCCCGTCCCACGCCACGTCCGCGGTTTCTGGCACGGCACCGACCGCCGAGGTGGCCATCCGTACGGCGGTCACTCCAGCGGCGGCCAGTACGGCGTTCCCGTTCAGGCCCGACGGTCCTACGCCCCACCAGGCACAGGCCGCTCAACCACAGGAGGCGCCCAGTGAGGGGGCACCCTACGCCCCCGGTCCTGGCCGTCCGGAGAACATCCCCGAAGCCGCCGCCGTCCTCAATCAGCGCATCATCACGCGCGAGAGCCTCGACTCGTCGGTTCCCGCTGCGCTGAAGCTGAAGAAGCGGATCAAACGCTTCGCGCTGGACAACGAACTCGACCACCTGCCTATCGGCGACATCGTCTCCGTCGCGCTGGACGAGTGGCTCACCGCACGCGGGTTTTGAGCCCGACTGCAGTACGCGAGGCGGCCGCTCCCATGTCGGGGTGCGGCCGCCCCTGCCGACTATTCCAATAGCCCAGTAGGCGGATAGCTATCCGCCTAGCCAGACCGACCGGAGCAGCTCTCGTGCCTGATCGCTCCCCCTATGCCGCCCGACTACGTGAAATCGCCGACGCCCTCGACGCCGAGTTCCAGCCGCGAGACGACGTCCTCGCGCCGCACGCCGACACCATGGCCGTCATCAGCAACCGTCACACAAAACGCGGACAGCTCAACTACGCCGTCCCCGAGGTCCTCCAGTTCCAGCGCCGCATCCGTCGCTGCAACGCCGACACCGACATCCCTCACGGCGACATCGTCGCGCTCGCCCTCGACGGCTGGCTGCGCGCCAAGGGCTATCCGCCCGATTCGAAGGACGAGAGACGAAAGGGGCTGGACAGCAGTGGACAGTGACGATCAGATCGTTCCAACTGTGTTTCGCAGAGGACTGATGTCACTATGCGCGGTTTCGGCCAGTTAGGGCCGCCGTCTGTGTTCCAGCAAGGAGACCACTCGCCCGCCCACCTGCTGGCGGCTGTCTGGCGACGGCGCCGGGGTAGGCGATTCACTGTCCGGCGTCCGGGCCGTCACCGTGCGGAACAGCTCCGTCGGCATGCGGCACTGGGTCACCAGGTGAGACTCGTCGATGCCTTCTTGCGTCAGCAACTCCACAGCTCTTGGCAAGAGAGACGGCTGCTCGATAGCGCTGATCAAGCCCGGCTCGTTCCGGCGCCAACCACGGGCTGAAATGGTCGTCATGGCGTTGCGGTAGGACGTGTCGCTGAGTCGGCCGAGCCATCGCGCACGGTACAGAAGTGCCTGGATGCTGACGCCCCACTGCTCTTTGAGCCGGGCCAGTGTCTGCCAGGCGGTGCCGCCCATGGCGGCAGGAAGCAGGTCTCGGATCTGGTCGGCCGGCATGAGCAACTCGGCGGCGAAGCGGTGGGCTTGGGCCTCAACGATGCGCCCGCCGGGCTCTGCGTCGCTGTGCATCATCAGGTGTCCCAGCTCATGCGCGACGTCGAAGCGCTGCCGATAGTAGTCCCGCTTGATTGGGTTGAGGACGACCACAGGACGCAGTTTGCTGTCGAACGAGTGGGCGTCGACCGACGCGGTCTGCGAGGGGCTGAAGACCACGAGCACGCCGTGGTTCTCCAGCATCCTGACGATGCGTCCGGCAGGTCCGTCCCCCATCGCCCACTCCTGGCGGAGGAGTTGAGCGGCACGTTCCGGGCCGTCGCCGTCTGGGTCGTCCACTGGCACGGGATAGCTGGGAACGGCAGGATCCGGGAACTCGACGTGTCGTTCAAGGCTGTTCGTGATGTCCACGGCGAGCTGGCCGTAGGCGTAGGCCTGGTCTCGGGCCAGCTGGCTGGTGGAGCGGAGCGAGCGGAAGTGCGGTGCCGTGCAGAGGGCGGCGACGTCCTCTCCCTGTAGCTCTGCTCGATCCACGGCCGCAGGCCGTAGAGGCGCACGATCTCGGCCAGGTCAGCCGGCGGATGCGGGCCGGTGGCGGCGTGGGGTGCGTCGGGGTGGGGCAGGTTGGTGGCCAGGTACCAGGTGGCCTTCTCCGGCAGGGCGGCCGGATCGGTGGTGGCCACGATCAGCCGGCAGGGCGAGTCGGGGCCGTAGCCGGCCAGGCGGGCATCAGCACCACCAGGTCTCTGTGCCGACAACGCGTCGGAGCCGACTCCTGCCGCGAGCGCCGGGTCGGCGATACGTAGCCCCGGCGCGGCGCGTACCGATAGCGGCACCGGTTCGCACGCCGCCGGTTCGACGAGCGATCCGGACTCAACCTCAGCCGCCGCCACCGGCGGTGCCACGTCACTCACCATCAGCAGCAGTTACAGCAGGCGGGCCACCGACTGCACAGGGCACGACGTCGTCATCGAAGGCCAGGCGAACACCATCGGGCTCACCGGAACGTGTGGAACGGTCATCATCGGCGGCCGGTTCAACACCGTCACCGTGGAGGCAGCCGACAACCTCAGGATCACGGGCGACTCCAGCACGGTGATCGCGCAGACCGTGGGCGCCATCCGGTCGGACGGCGCCGTCTTCGACACGGTGCGCTGGGTCAGCGGGACCGACGGCAAGGAGCCCACCGTCTCCGGTAACGGCAGGGCCTGCACCGTGGCCAAGATCAGCGGACAGGAGTACGAGAACCGCATCAGGCCCTGACATGGTCAGGGCACACGGCCGACGGGCCGCGGCGCACACTCGACGAAGTCCGCCGCGGCCACCAGCGCTCTGGCCGAACCGGCTGGCCGAGGCATCGGTTCGGCATCTGAATGTGATCGGGAAGGTTCCGGATGGCTGACAAGGATTAGCCTCCCTTCCATGTCACTGCTCGGTCGTCGCAAAGCGGTTCCCCGTCTCACCCCAGAACTGGACGACAGCGATCTCGGCCAGGTGTGCCGGCGTCTCGCGGAGCGCGGCGTCGGCAACCCCCGTTCACTGGCGGTGGCCGTCATCGAGCAGCTGCTGGACAGCACCGGACAGGACTGGGACCGCCGATGCCACCGGCTCATGGTGCTGGCCGAGGCGTCCCTGCCGGGCGTACATCGCCTGTGGATGGACCGGCGGCCGGACCATCCGGACGCACTGACGCTCTTCGCCTGGGGCGTCATGTCCCGCGGCCGCCTCACCCCTCCGGCACCGGACGAGTCCCGACTGGCCTGGCACGCGTGCCTCGAGGCAGCCCGGCTGCGGCCGACTGACCCCTGTCCGTGGATCGTACGGCTCGGTCTGCTGAGGCAGGCGCGTCGCCCCAACGAAGAGGTGTTCCCGCTCTGGAGAGAGATCACGGCGCGCGATCCGTGGAACCGGGAGGCCCATCTCCAGATGTTCGGCTATCTGTCCCCAGGGGAGTGCGGTTCGCGTGGGCAGGTACTGGACTTCGTCGACAAGGTGCGCGCCACCGCGCCCGGGTCGGCTCCCACAGCGGCACTGCCCCTGTGGTCCCTGGTCGAGCGCTACCACGCCACATTGGAGCAAGGAGCCATCGGGGCACTCAACGCGGTGCGCCTCTGGGAACACAGGGAGGCAACCCAGGTGCTGGACACTGCGACCGCCACCTGGCACCGGCCGGGCCACCTGACGCATGCCGCTCTTCTCACCGACCTCAACCTCCTCGCCTACACCCTGTGTGAGGCCAAGAAGTGGGCGCTGGCAGCGGACGTGTTCGCGGCCGTACGTGGCAGGGTGACGCTCTTTCCCTGGGCCAGAGGAGGCGGGGATCCCGTGTCGGCGTTCACCTCCGCGCAGCAACGGGCAGACGGGGCCGCACGGTGACGGTCATGCGGTCGAGTCGAGTGTGATCTCCGCCCAGATCGTCTTGCCCTCGCGGGTGTAGCGCGTGCCCCACCGGTCAGTGCACTGGGCCACCAGGAACAGTCCGCGGCCGCCCTCGTCGTCGTTGGCCGCGCGCCGAAGGTACGGCGATGTATGGGCTCCGTCGCTGACTTCGCAGATCAGAGTTCTGCTCTGGTCCCGAAGCATCCTGAAAGCGATCGGTTCACTGCCGTAGCGGATGGCGTTCGTCACCAACTCGCTCACCACCAGTTCGGTGACGAAGGCCATCTCGCCCAGTCCCCACTGCTCCAGCTGAACCCGGGCCTGTTCCCGCGCGCCCGCGACAGCTGAGGGATCGCGGGCCACTGACCAACTCGCCGTGTTCTCGGCAGGCAGCGCCTGCACACGGACGAGCAGCAGGGTCACATCGTCGTCGGCCGACCGTGCGGAGCCCGGCGCGGTGATCCCGTCGCACAGGGCGTCGAGATCCTGCCCGGGGTCGGCAAGAGCGCGGCGCAGGCTGGCCGTGCCGCTGTCCATGTCCTCGTCCCGGTACCCGATCAGTCCGTCGGTGTAGAGCGCCAGCACGCTCCCTTCAGGCAGGTGGACCTCGGCACACTCGAAGGGCAGACCGCCGATGCCGAGCGGTGGCCCCGCCGACAGGTCGAGCAGTTCCGGCGGCCGACCGGGCATGGCGACGACGGGGGCCGGGTGGCCCGCACTCGCGACCGTACAGATGCCGGTGACGGGGTCGAAGACGGCGTAGAGACAGGTCGCACCGAGTGCCTGGTCCTCCGGAGTGTCGTTGCTCGCTCGATGAATGCCCACGCGGGTCTGTCCGACCAGGTCATCGACCCTGGCGAGGAGTTCGTCGGGAGCCAGGTCCAATGCGGCGAGGGCGCGGACGGTGGTACGCAGTCGCCCCATGGTGGCCGCCGCGTTGAGGCCGTGGCCCACCACGTCTCCCACGACGAGGCCCACCCTCGCCCCGGAGAGGGGGATGACGTCGTACCAGTCGCCTCCGACCCCGAGCGGCCCGGTGGTGGGCACATACCTGTGAGCGACTTCGACGGCTGTGGGCTGCGACAGGGCTTGGGGCAGGAGGCTGCGTTGCAGGGTCAGAGCCGTGGCGCGCTCGAGCGCGTATCGGTGGGCATTGTCGATGTAGACGGCCGCGCGGGAAAGCACTTCCTCCGCCAGCGTGATGTCCTGAGCGGTGAAGGGGTACCGGGGCATCGCGCGGGTGAAGGTCACCGAGCCGAGGACCGCGTCCCGGGCGACGAGGGGCAGGACGATGCGGCGAAGGCCGTCGGTCTGGGCCGTGAGGAGCCACCCGAGTCTCGGCCTGGAGTCGGGAACCGGCTGTGCGCCGAGATCGACGACCCGCCGCAGGGACGCACCGCCACCCTCAGGTATGGGTGAGGTGCGATCGTCGGCCATCACATGTTCTGCGAGGTCGACTGCCACGGCGTCCGCGAAGTCGGGCACAGCCACCGACGCCAGGTCCTGCGCCGTGCTCACGACGTCGAGATTGGTGCCGATCCGGCTGGCACGGCCGAGCAGCTCGAGGCGCAGATGCGTTTCGTAGCGGTTCGTGATATCGAAGGCGGACTCGCACACTCCCAGAGGACTTCCGTCCGTGTCGGACAGCCGGAAGTACGAGCAGGACCATATCCGTTGGTGGCTCGGGTCGGCCGGTGTGGAGCTGCCGTAGAGCAGGTCGAACACGGGCTCGCCGGTGTGCAGCACCTCGGCGATGACGCTTTCAAGGTCGCCGCTCTGCTCCGGCGAGAGAAATCCGCCCTGCGGGAGGATTTCACGGGTGTAGCGGCCCACGCACTCGCTGCGAGTGAGGCCCAGCTGCTCCTGAAGCACGTCGTTGATCCATCGGACCCGCATGTCGGGCCCGTAGACGGTCAGCGCGATGGGCGACTGGGTGGACAGCCCTTGCAGCATGGACTGGTCGGTCGACCACAGGTGCGCCCGGTCGGCCGCGGCAGCCAGTATGACGCTCGCTGCCCCGGTGGCCTGTTGTTCCAGAGGACAGCCTTGTAGGACAACGCTGACCGAGGTCCCGTCCGCGCGGCGCACCTTGCGGGTCTCGGACCACGGGCGGTTCGGTGGGTGCGTCGTGAGGAACGAGAGCGACGGCCGATTCTCGGCGTCTTGGAGGATCTTGTGCAGCGGCCGTCCGAAGACATCTCCGGCAGAGGAACCGAAGAGGGTCTCGGCCGCACGATTCCATCCGATCACCATCCCCTGTGTGTCGATCACGATGGTGGCTGCTGTCACCGGGTCGAAGGGGGATGCCTGACCGGTCTCCATCGACGGCCGCATCGTAGTCATCAGGGTGTGCAAGGAGGATCCGATACGGAGATCATAGCGCCGGAGCCCTGACGGGGCAGGGCATGGCAGACCTGGGGGCGAGCCCGGCCCTGTCAGTGGGCGGGCCGGACTCGCTGCCGGGAACACCGAGGTGCCCCGGGTGGTAAGTCCGTCACAGGTCCTGCCGCCCGATTCGCGCGTACACCGCCGGCTTGGTCCGCCGGTGCACGAGGGCCGCCACGATACCGAGCGCAGCAAGGCCACAGGCGACGGCGAGCAGAATGTTCGCGCTGGTCTCCGATCCTCCGATCAGCACATCGAGGATGCCGTCCACACTGAGGTCGTACAGGTAGCGCATGGTCACGTTGTGGGTGGACAGATCGGCCGCGAAAATGCTCGTGCAGAGCAGGACGCTCACGATGTCACGGCCGTCTTGCCGCCGAAGATCTCAAGGCTGTGGGTGAAGGAGCCGGTCGGATCCGTGGCAGTCGCCTGCACGACCTGGTCGGGGCCGTATGCCTAGATCTTCACCCAGATGAGGACGAAGTAGCACAGAACAGGGCCAGGAACGACGCACCCAGACCTATCGGCCGGCCGGGCCCGGCGGTGATGTACGCGTAGAAGGCACCGGGATCGGGCAGGCGGCGGCCCATCGCGGGAAAGCCCACTGCGAAGAGACCGAGGATGACGCCAGCGGCCGCCGGTGCTCCCGGCTCGTTGCCGAAGCCGATGACCACCGGAATGAATCCCACCAACGTGGCCAGGGGCGCATCGAAGGCCAGCACGGTGAAGACCAGGTCGCCAAGGACACGGAGGCCCCAACCTCCGGCCTTGTCGACTACGGCGCCATCGGCGACCTGTTCGACGTCGTCCCGCAGCTCACCGAGGAGATCACGGCCCGCGAGGACCGACCCAGCCAGGCCGCTCCGCTGCCAGGTGACATGGCCCCGCTGCCACCTGTCCGAGGAAGCGGGCGGCTTGATACAGATCGTGGATCAAGGCCCCGGGGCCGGTCCAAGGGGGGCCGGATCGTCCTGATGCCGGCGCACCGGGGTGTCCCCACCCCGTCTTGGGGGACGGGGGCTACGCATGCCCATGATGGTGTCCGGGGCCCGCCCGGATCACCGGAGGCGCTGTGCCTCTGCGGTGATGGTCGTCGTTTCGCCGTGGCCGGTTCTGACGACCGTCCGAGGCGGGAGGGTGAAGAGTCGCTCCCGGATGGAGGCGACGAGGGCGGGGCGGTCCGAGAACGACCGGCCAGTCGCGCCCGGGCCGCCGTGGAAGAGCGTGTCTCCGGTGAAAACGGTGGCAAGGGCCGGGGCGTACAGGCAGGTCCCGCCGGGGGTGTGGCCGGGAGTGTGCAGGCTGCGCAGTTCGATGTCGGCGATCGCCAGGAGTCTGCCGTCGGTGAGTTCGGTGTCAGGGACGCGGTCGGGGTGGGTCTGCCTCCACAGGAAAAGGTCGTCCGGGTGGAGCAGGATCGGAGCGCCGGTACGGTCCGCGAGGGCGGGGGCGGCGTCGATGTGGTCGTTGTGGGCGTGGGTGCAGACGATCGCCTTCAGCCGGCGTCCGGCGATGGTCTGCTCGATGGCGTCGGCGTCGTGGGCGGGGTCGATGACGATCACCTCGCGGTCGTCGCCCACGAGCCAGACGTTGTTGTCCACCGCCCAGACACCGCCGTCCAGAGCGAAGACACCGCTGGTGACCAGCAGCTCGATCCGGGCCGCAGCGGACATCAGAAGGTCACCACGGAGCGCAGGACGTCACCCTGGCGCATCCGCTCGAAGGCTGCCTCCACACCGTCGAGGGGGATGGTCTCGGTGACGAAGGCGTCCAGGTCCAGCCGGCCCTGCAGGTAGAGGTCGATCAGCATCGGGAAGTCGCGCGAGGGCAGGCAGTCGCCGTACCAGCTCGACTTCAGCGATCCCCCGCGGCCGAACACGTCCAGCAGCGGCAGTTCCAGCCTCGTGTCCGGGCCGGGGACTCCGACGAGTACGACGGTGCCGGCCAAGTCACGTGCGTAGAAGGCCTGTTCGTAGGTCTCGGGGCGTCCTACGGCGTCGATGACGACGTCCGCGCCGAAGCCTCCCGTCAGCTCTCTGACGGCCGCCACCGGTTCGGTGTCGCGCGAGTTGACGGCGTGGGTGGCGCCGAGGCGGCGGGCGGTGGCGAGCTTGCGGTCGTCGATGTCGACGGCGATGATCCTGGCCGCGCCGGCGAGATGGGCGCCCATGACGGCCGCAGCGCCGACACCTCCGCAGCCGATCACCGCCACGGTGTCCCCGCGGCCCACGTCCCCGGTGTTGATCGCGGCCCCGAGTCCGGCCATCACACCGCATCCCAGCAGTCCGGCGATCGCCGGTGCCGCCTTGGGGTCGACCTTCGTGCACTGGCCCGCGGCGACCAGGGTCTTCTCCGCGAACGCCCCGATACCCAGGGCCGGCGAAAGTACCGTGCCGTCGAGGAGGGTCATCTTCTGCCCGGCGTTGTGCGTGTTGAAGCAGTACCAGGGGCGGCCTCGGGTGCAGGCCCGGCACTGTCCGCACACCGCACGCCAGTTGAGGATCACGAAGTCCCCGGGAGTGACATCGGTGACCCCCTCGCCGACCGCCTCCACGACGCCGGCGGCCTCATGCCCGAGCAGGAACGGGAACTCGTCGGCGATTCCGCCCTCGCGGTAGTGCAGGTCGGTGTGGCACACCCCGCACGCCTGCACCCGGACCACCGCCTCTCCCGGTCCGGGGTCGGGAACCAGCAGCGTTTCCAGCCTCACCGGAGCACCTCTGCCCCCGGCGACCACGCCCTGTACCTTCTGTGCCATCGATCGGCCTTTCCTTGTTCGGTTGAGCAGGTCACAACATTTCAGAAGCACGTCCGAGGGCGAAGTCGTGCCCGCCGGGCGGCAGTTCTACGTCTTCATCAAGACGAGGCCGACGATCACGGAAAGAGAACGTGGCTCTCGACGCGCTCCCTCAGCGCCGGGGCGACGCGATCGATGCAACCGGTCGTCACGTCTGCCTGAGCGCGTCGACGATGATTTCGGTTTCGGTGGTGTTGAGTATGTCGTCGGTGGTGACGTCGGGTGCGAGTTCGCGGAGGGCGACTCCCGCGGGGGTGATGTCGAAGACGCCGAGGTCGGTGACGATGCGGTGGACGCATGCCTTGCCGGTGAGGGGCAGGGTGCACTCGCGCACGATCTTCGGGGTGCCGTCCTTGGCGGTGTGTTCCATGAGGACGATGACCCGGCGGGCGCCGTGGACGAGGTCCATGGCGCCGCCCATGCCCTTGACCATCTTGCCGGGCACGGTCCAGTTGGCCAGATCGCCTGCGGCGGAGACCTGCATGGCGCCGAGGATCGCGGTGTCGATGTGACCGCCGCGGATCATGCCGAAGGAGAGGGCGGAGTCGAAGAGGGATGCGCCGGGCAGGACCGTGACGGTCTCCTTGCCCGCGTTGATGAGGTCGGGGTCGATGTCGTCGTCGGTGGGGTAGGGGCCAGTGCCAAGGATGCCGTTCTCGGAGTGCAGGACGACGTGGATGCCGGGCGGGAGGTGGCCGGGGATGAGGGTGGGCAGGCCGATGCCGAGGTTGACGTAGGAGCCGTCGGTCAGTTCGGCGGCGGCTCGGGCGGCCATCTGGTCTCGGTTCCAGGGCATCAGAAACGTACCGTCCTCTTCTCGATGAGTTTGTCGGCGGCCTGCTCGGGTGTGAGCGGCACGACCTGCTGGACGAACACGCCGGGCAGGTGGATCTCGTCGGGGTCGAGCGTTCCGGGCTCGACGAGTTCCTCGACCTCGGCCACGGTGATGCGGCCGGCCATGGCGGCGAGCGGGTTGAAGTTGCGGGCAGAGCGGTGGAAGACGAGGTTGCCGTGCCGGTCGCCCTTGACCGCCCGCACGAGAGCGAAGTCCGTGGTGATGGCCGTCTCCAGGATGTGCTCGCGGCCCTGGAAGGTGCGCCGTTCCTTGGGCGGAGACGCCACGGCGACCCTCCCGTCGGCGTCGAAGCGCCAGGGCAGACCGCCCTCGGCCACCTGGGTGCCCACACCTGCCGGGGTGTAGAAGGCGGGGATCCCGCAGCCGCCCGCGCGCAGCCGTTCGGCGAGCGTCCCCTGCGGGATGAGCTCCACCTCCAGTTCTCCGGCGAGGTACTGGCGGGCGAACTCCTTGTTCTCCCCGACGTAGCTGCCGATGACCCGGGCGATACGCCGGGCGGTGATCAGGCTGCCGAGCCCGGCACCGTCGACACCGCAGTTGTTCGACACGACATGGAGACCGCAAGCCCCTTGCTCGTAGAGGGCTTCGATGAGGACCGAGGGGATACCGCACAGCCCGAAACCGCCCACCGCGAGCGAGGCCGCGTGCGGTATGTCCGCGACAGCCTCCCGCGCACTCGCACAAACCTTGTCCAAGAGACCCACATTCCTTTCCGACCAAGGTATGAAGTTGACTCTCAGCCGCCCTGGCCTGCCTCGACGTGGCCCGGTGGCACCGCCGTCAAGCACGTAGAGCAGCCCTCGAAGATCCGGTCGGCCATCGGCGTCTCGACGAAGCCCGGGCAGACCGCGGTTGCGCGCACACCCTGCCGACCGTGGTCGAGTGCCGGACAGCGGATCAGCCCCAGGTCGTCGGCATGCCGACTCTCCGGCGAACTCAAGTACGCGATCACGGCCGCCACATCGTCCGGGACGGCGAACCGCCCACGCGGGCTCTTGGCGGCAACGCGCTCCTGGATTTTCTTGCGCATCACCCGGTCGAGCAGTCGAGAGCCATCGGGCGGACCAGCCCCAGCGCGCGGCGTGTTCGGCAGCGGCGTAGGCCGGCCCTGAGCCCCGCAGCGTGCCGCTTCCGAGGCGACGGCCACGAAGGCGCCGCGCGGACTACGCGCCGAGTGCGGCAACGAGCGATCTCAACGCGTCACCGTCGATGTCGAGCAATGCCGACGACGCTCCACGTTGGGCATACCGGTGCGCTGCCGCGCTTCCGATGCCTGACCCGGCCCCGGTGATGAGTGCCACTCGGCTCCCCGAGAGGTGCGTGGCGCTCAGGCCCGGGACGGGAGGAAGCGCTCAGGTGAGAAGTGCTGCAGGTCCGGGCGGTCGACGCTGGTGGTCAGGTCGGCCAGGGCCTCGCCGATGAACGTGGCGAACTTGAACCCGCGCCCCGAGCAGCCGGCGCCCACGACCACCGCCGGAGCATCGGGATGGCGGGTCAGGACGAAGTGCCGGTCCGGTGTGTTGGTGTACTTGCAGGTCGTCACCTGCAGCGGCTCTGCCGGGAAGTGGGGCAGCCGGTCGGCCACGTAGGCCTTGAGGATCGCCTTCTCCTCGTCGGTGACGGTGGTGGGCAGTTCGTCGGTCGGGCCGGTCAGGCCGCCATGGTGGAGGGCGAGTTTGAAGGTGTCGCCCTGCTCGGGCAGGCCGTAGAAGGCTTCGGTGTGCGTCGAGGGCAGGCTGAACATGGCGAGGGGGCCCGGGACGTCCCGCACGTCGTACACCGCGATGACCTGCCGCTCCGCCACGAGGGGGATCTCCAGCTTCAGGTGGTGCGGGGCCCAGGAGCCCAGGGTCAGGACCAGACGGTCGGCGGTGAACGTACCGTCGGTAGTGGTGACGACCACCCCGTCGCCGGTCTGTGACCAGTCCTTCATGGCCTGGCCGAGGACGATGTCCGCACCGTAGCGGCGTGCGAGGTCGGTGTGCGCGATGATGGCCCGTTCGGGGTGGAGCCGTCCGGTGCCCGGCTCGTGGATGACGCTCTCGCCGTCCTTGATCCGCAGCCAGGGAAACCGCTCGCGGGCCTCGTCGACGCCCAGCATCTCGTACGGGATGTCGGTACCCCGGTAGCTTTCGAGGGCGCCCCAGATCATCTCGTCGTCGGACGGCGCGGCGTAGACGCCGCCCACCGTGGTGAGGACGTCGGCTCCCGTCTCGGCTTCCAGCTCGTGCCACAGTTCGTACGCGCGCCGCATCATCGGGGTGTAGAAGGCGCCTTCGGGGCTGGCCATCCGGATGGCCCGGCCGTTGCCGTGGTGGGAACCGTGGACGTGGGGCGGGGTGAACTGGTCGATGCCGAGGACGGACAGGCCCCGGCCGGCCAGGTGACTCAGTGTCGCGCTTCCCCAGGCTCCGAGTCCGACGACGATCGCGTCGTAGTGTCGTTTGTGGGTCATCGTGCCTCCTGCAGTGTGGTGTGTTCGTCGGACTGGGCGATGAGGTCGCGGATGCGGGCCGGTTCTGTCTCGACGCCGTCCAGGGTGCGGGCGACGCTCAGTCCTCCCCCGCCCGCGGAGACGAGCCGCAGAGCGGTGAAGAAATCCTTGGGCGACAGCAGCTCGGGGGCGATGACGCCGGGGCCGGGCAGCTTGCCGTCGAGCGCCACCAGAACACCCGCGGCCGCGGGCACCCCGGTCGCGTCCTCCTGGGTGGTGGTGGCGCCGGAGGAGTACCGGTAGCCCTCGGCACCGACCCGCACGTCGACGACGAGGCCGGAACCCAGCCGGGTGTGGATCGTCTTGCGCGCCGCGAACCCGTCGAACAACTGGGACAGGGCCTTGCCGTCGATCGCGCGGTCCGGGTGCTCCGGGAGCCGGGCCAGCAGCCAGCCGAGCATGGTGTGGTCGACGGGGATGAGGCCTCCGCGGTTGTGCGCGCGGGTGACCCGGGTGAAACGGGGCAGCGTGAAGATCTCGGGGTGGCTGAGTGTCACCACGGTCTGCGGGCCGATGGGCTCGGGGAAGACGACCGTACGGGGCTGGAGCCCGTCCCAGTCCGGCATGGTGCCTGCACCGGGGATCGCCGTGCGGAAGGAGTGGACGAAGTGGGGTACGACGGCCCCGGACATGTCGTGGCAGTCCACCACCCAGTTGATCTCGACGTCGGCGTCGCCGTCCGGGAGGTTGTCGAGCGCCAGGCGGACCAGGATGTTCGTGGTGCCGGGAGCGGAGCCCATGCCGATCAGCGCGGTGATGCCGGCAGCCTTGGCCTCCGCGTCGAGTTCTAGCAGCGCTTCGGTGGCGTCGGCGTCGTCGCAGATGTCGAGGTAGTCGGTGCCGGCGTCGAGGGCGGCGCGCAGGACGGCGTCACCGAGCAGGAAGTACGGGCCGGTGCAGTTGACGACGAGGTCGGCCTCGGTGCACAGCTCGCGCAGGCGGTTGTTCTCGGTGAGGATGTCGACCTGCTCCCATCGCATGGGCGGGAAGCCGTCTGGCTGTTCTTCTTCCGGGATCTGCCGGTCGGCCCCGACGACGGTCATGGGGGTCCGCGATCGGTGCAGGCCGCGCAGGAGACTGGAGGCCTGCATGCCCGCCGCTCCGACGACCAGGACGGTCGGCTGTGCCATCAACGTTCACCTTCGTTCTGTGTAGGGGGTTCGCAGCGGGCGCCCACCATGCGGGTCGCCATGTCGACGTACTGCCGTACGACGTCGTCCACCGAGAGCGGGCCCGCGGGGTTGTACCAGGTGTGCACGTACTCGCAGAGGGTCAGGACCGCGAAGACCGTCGTGCGTACGTCGAGGAAGGAGAAGGTGCCGGCGTCCCGGCCCGCCTGGAGGATGTCCCGGAGTTCGTCCACGTACGACCGCTGCAGGGCGACCAGGGTTTCCCGGTGCCGCTTCGGGAGATCGGCGGTGAGCCGGCGCAGCCCGACGGTGTGGGCGTAGAGGCCCGCCTCGTCCCGTCGTTCCAGCTGGAAGCGGATGTGCGCCGCCACGGTTTCGCGGAACTTTTCCAGTGGCTCGCTGGAGTGAACGGCTTCCCGCACCGCCGTCAGGAAGTCCTCCAGCATCTTCTCGATGGCCGCGAGGTAGATCTCGTCCTTCGACTTGAAGTGCCAGTAGAGAGCGGGCGTGGAGAGACCGACGTGCTGGGCGATGGCCTTCAGGCTCGTGCCGTCGTAGCCGCCCTGCGCGAAGAGGGTCTGTGCCGAGCGCAGGATGCGCTCCTTGCTCTGGTTGACCTCAACGTCGACGTCGTCGGCAGGTAGTCGGATAGTGGTCACGTGGCGGCTCCGGTCGTATCCGGGAGGTCTGGGCCGGGCAGGCGCAGCGCCTTCTTGTCGAGCTTTCCGACACTTGTCTTGGGCACCTCTGGCACCACGGTCAGGGCGACGGGGAGCCACCACTTGGGCACGTGAGGAGCCAGGAAGTCGCACAGGACGTCGAGTGTGAGATGGTGGCCGGGCCACAGCGCGACAACCGCGCCAGGGCGCTCCCCCCACCGCTCGTCGGGAACCGCGATGACAGCGACCTCCCGGACGGCGGGATGTTCCGCGGCAAGGAACTCCAGTCGGGCGGAAGGGATCCACTCCCCACCGGACTTGATCATGTCCTTGATGCGGTCACGGAGAATGACGTAGCCGTCCGCGGTGACGGACGCGGCATCGCCCGTGCGCAGCCACCCGTCGTCGAACTTCTCGTTTGAGAGGCCCTCGTCGCGGTAGTAGCCCGACGCGGCGTGCGGGCTGCGCAGTTCGATCTCGCCGATGGCCTCGCCGTCCCGGGGCAGCGCACTGCCGTCCTCCGCGACCAGGCGTGCCTCCACGAGCGGGTTGAGTCGGCCGGCCGACAGCCGGTACCGGAGTGGATCGTCCGTGTCACGCGGCGGGCGGGACATCGTCACGCATGGGCTGGTCTCCGTCATCCCCCACCCCTGGATCACCTCGACGCCGTGCCGGGCGAAGCCGTCGACCAGTGGGCGTTGGAGGGCGGAGCCGCCGGAGACGACGAGACGCAGACTGTCCAGGACTCCCGGGTGGGCGTCGGCGTACGCGAGCAGGTCGCCGAGCACGGTGGGGACTCCGGCGGTCATCGTGACCGTGTGCCGGCGGATCAGTTCACCGACCGCACAACCGCTCAGGTCGCGGCCCGGCAGGACGAGGTCCGCTCCGACCAGGGCCGCCGCGTGGGGCAGGCCCCAGGCGTTGGCGTGGAACATGGGGACGATCGGCAGGATCGTCTCCCGCACCGACACACCCATGACATCCGTCATGCACGTGCTGAGCGCGTGCAGCATCGTCGATCGGTGCGAGTAGAGGACGCCCTTCGGGTTACCGGTCGTCCCGGACGTGTAGCAGAGTCCTGAGGCCTGCCGTTCGTCGATCACGGGCGGCTCGGTCTCGTCGGCGTCTGCGAGCGCGTCGCCGAGGGTGAGGTGGTCACCGCAGGAGGCCGACGCGTCCAGCACGAAGACGTGCTCCAGGTCCTTCATCTTGTCGAGGACGGGAAGCACCAGGTCGAGCAGCGGCTGCTGCACGAACAGCGCGCGGGGACCGCCGTGGCCGAGGACGTACTCGATCTGCTCCGCGGTGAAACGCGGGTTGACGGTCTGCAGGACCACGCCGTGGGCCGGAACGCCCAGGAACACGGTCATGTGGTCGATGGTGTTGAAGGCGAGGCTGGCCACGCGGTCACCGGGCGCGATGCCGAGCGAGCGGAGCAGTCCGCCGAGGCGGCGGGCGCGGGCGGCCACCTGGGCATAGGAGACGCGCTCGGCGTCCGGGCCGAAGACCTGGGAGGATCCGGTCACGTCGCGCATGCGCCGGACGAGCCGGTCAAGGGTTAGCGGTGCGTCCTGCATGAGGCCGGTGAGCATGCCGTAGGTCACCTCTTTCTGTGGTCGTGAGTGGGCACGGCTCAGCGCGCCAGGTAGCCGCCGTCGATGACGAGGTCGGAGCCGGTGATGAAGCCGGCGTCGTCGGAGAGCAGGAACAGCACGGCCTTGGACACCTCGACGGGCTCGGCCATGCGGCCCAGGGGGGTGTTGGTGACGTAGCCGTCGGCGTCCACTTCGGCGTCGTTCATGGGGGTGCGCACCATGCCGGGGCACACGCTGTTCACCCGGATACGGTCCGGTGCGTACTTGAGAGCGGCGCTGCGGGTCATCAGGCGGAGGGCGCCCTTGGTCGCCGAGTAGGCGAAGTAGTCGCCGTCGCCGATGAAGCCGAGGATGGAGGAGACGTTCACCACCGATCCGCCGCCCACCGCTCTCAGTTGCGGCACGACCGCACGGATGCCCAGGTAGGCGCCCGTCTGGTTGACGGCGACTGTGGCATTCCACGCGTCGAGGTTCTCGGTCTCCGGGCCGCCGGGGGTGCCGGTGATGCCGGCGTTGTTGATCAGCCCGTCGATGCCGCCCAGTCGCCCGAGGGTGGCGTCGATCGCCGATTTCCAGCTCGACTCGTCGGTGACGTCCAGGTGGGTGTAGTGGACGTCCAGCCCGTCGGCCTGCAGTTCGTCGACGAGTTCCGCTCCCTCCGTGTCCAGGACGTCTCCGATGACGACGGTCGCGCCCTCCTCGGCGAGATGGCGGGCATGGCTTGCTCCCATGCCTCGGGCACCGCCGGTCACGATGAAGCGCTTGCCTCGCACACGACCGCTCATGGTGGTCCTTCCGTTGTTGTTGGCCGGTGCCGGCTGCGCCACGTCCACACGCCGCCGGCACCGGGGTGGCTGGGTGAGGTGTTCGGCCGTCAGCCGAGTGCGGTCAGCGCGTCGCCGTCGCCGTTGAACTCGTGGACCGGCGGCAGGCCCATCAGTGCCCGCGCTTCCTCGGGGGTGGCGATGTCACGGCCGGTCACCTCTGCGATCCTCTGAGCCAGTTGCAGCGCCTCGAGGTTGGAGTTGATGCGGTCGGACCGGTGCGGCCACTTGTAGTAGGTGTCCTCCATGCCCACGCGGATGTGCAGACCCATCAGGGCCGCCTGGGTGGCCAGATGGGTGGAGGCACGCCCGGCGGCGCACACCATGATCACGCCGTCGGGGTCGACATCCCGGATGGAGTTCACGATCCGGGTGAGCCCCTCCATCATCTGGCGGGTGTTGTCCATCGGGCTGCCGCCCGGCAGGGCGGGCAGCACCAGCCAGAAGGCGGGGGTCTCGATCAGGCCGCTGGAGATCAGGAAACGCTTGGCGATCGCCACGTCGGCATCGGTGTAGACGGCGATCTCGGGCACGGAACCGTGCTGGTTGATCAGCCGGGTCTTCTCCATGATGACCGGAGCCGGCTTGGCGAACAGCGAGTCACCGATGTAGGTGGCCGTGGCATTGATCGGCGCCGCGTCGAGGAGCTTGGACTCCATGACCGCCGTCATCTTCTCCCACTCCCCCGCGAGGGCCGGAACCAGGCAGCCGTCGATCGGCATGGTCGGGAATTCCTTGTGCAGCGGCGCGATGACGTCGTGGAAACGCTTCGGCGACAGCACGTTGTAGCCGTTGTCGTCACGGACGTGGATGTGCAGCGCGCTGGCTCCGGCGAGGGCGACCTCCCGGGCGGACTCGCGGATCTCGTCGGGGGTGATCGGCTGTGCGGGGTTCTGCTTGTGCTGGAAGAACGCGCCGGTGATCGCGACGGAGACGATCATCTTCTGCGGGATGTCCCAGGGCTGCGAGACCTCCGCGTCGTGGAAGGACGAGGTCTCCAGGTTCATGATCTCCGGCAGGCCGTACGGCTTCCAGATCATCTTGTGCTGCTCACGGTCCAGTCCGGCATGGACGCGGTTCCAGTCGATGTTCACCATCTGAGGTGGTCTCCTCGTGTCGTTCATGGGGGTGTGGGGGGCCTGTGCGCCCCCGCGGTTCAGTGCTGTGGTCAGTGGTGTGGGGGGGGTGAGTCCGGCTAGGCGCCGAGAATCGGGGCCAGGGCGGAGGCGGCGGAACTGCCCGACTCGATCGCGCCCTCGATCCAGCCGGAGAAGCCGACCGCCACATCGGCGTTCGCGAAGACGAGGCGGCCTTCGGGCTTGCGGCTGTCGGCGGCAAGGCGGGTGATCTGGCCGGGGCGGTACGCGGTCCAGGTGCCGAGCGAGTACGGGTCGCCGTTCCAGTCCTCGCTCCACCATGCGATGACCTCGGCCTCAGGGACGAGCGTCTTGACGGCCCGCTCGACCGAGGCCCGGTCGGTCGGGTCGATCTTGTCGCCCTCCTCGTAGCCGAAGCCCACCATGATCGAGCCCTCGTCGCGCTCGAACTCCGTCGACAGCCACTCCAGGGGCGTGCCCCAGGCGAGGCTCGCGAAGTGGCGGGGCACGCCCCGGGCCTGCACCCAGAGCTTGACGTCACGGCCGGCCAGCCGCTCCTGGGCGAACTGCTGCTTGCCCGCGCTGAGGGCGGGCTCGAAGTCGACGCGCCCCCAGGTGTTGAGCGGTACGGCGACCACGGCGGCCCGCGCGGTGAAGGTCTCCCCCGCCACGGTCGTGACCGTGACCGTGTCGCCGTCCTGCTCGATGCGCGCGACGGGCGACGACAGCCGGACGTCGAGCCCCTCGGCCATGGCGCCGTAGAGGCTGGCCGTACCCTTGGCGAGCTTGATCGTGGGGCCGTTGAACAGGTTCCAGGCGCTGTTGCCACACCCAGCCACCCAGGAGATGACGTGCAGTGCGGAGACGTCGTCCGGGCCGATGCCGAAACACAGGCCGGCGCCGTAGGAGTTGAAGAGCTCCTTGGTCGTGCCCTCGATGCCCTTGTCCTTCAGCCACTGTGAGAAGGGGATGTCGAGGTCTTCCAGCCCCTGCTCCTCGAACGGCTTGCCGAACTCGATCCGCCGTGACTCCTCGATGATCAGCGCCACCGCGCCTTCGAGTTCGGGGATCTCGTCGAAGGGCACGGGGAAGCCGCCCTTGGTGAGGTTGCCCTTGAAGTGCCAGGCGAAGTTCTCCGGCTCCGGACTGGTGGTGTACTCCAGCCCGTACCGGGCGACCTCGCGGGCGACATGGGGCTGGTACCCAGGCACCACCCAGGTCCCGCCCAACTCGACCTTCTGGTCGAGCCCTTCGAGGTAGTCGTAGTGGGTGCGACCGCCGATACGGTCCCGCGCCTCGAGAACCAGCACCGAGCGTCCCGCGTCGCGCTGGTCGCGGGCAGCGGTGAGTCCGGCGAAGCCTGCGCCGATGACGATGACGTCGTACATGTTGTTGCGCCCTTCTGGTCTGGAGTGCGGCTCAGTGGCCGACGTCGAAGGTGATCTGCTTCTGGTTGGTGAACGCCGCCGGCGAGGCGACGCCGAGGATGCGGCCGATGCCGGACTTCTTCATTCCGCCGAAGGGAGCGAGCAGCTCCCAGTGGTTGGTGGTGCCGTTGACGTGCACCGTCCCGCATTCGATGGCCTCGGCCAGCTGCCAGGCGGCCGGGATGGAGGCGGTGAACACGGCGCCCTGAAGGCCGTAGTTGGTCTCGTTGGCGATCTCGATCGCCTCCTCGGTCGAGGAGAACCGCATGATCGGCACGACGGGCCCGAACGTCTCGTCCTGGGCGATGAACATGTCCGAGGTGACATCAGTGATCACCGTCGGCTCGTGGTAGAGGTTGTCGAAACCTCCGCCGAACACGACCTTGGCGCCCTTGGCGACGGCGTCGTCGATGTGCTCCCTGGTCTTGTTGAAGCTTCCCGCGAAGCACATCGGGCCCATGGTCGTGCCCTCGTCGAGCGGGTCGCCGGCGGTCACCCTCTTCGACAACTCCACGACGCGCTCGACGAACGCGTCGTACACCGCGTCGTGGACGAGGACGCGCTCCGTGGCTGTGCAGACCTGGCCGCCGGCGTAGTAGGCCGAGTAGACCGTCGCCTCGGCCGCCGCGTCGAGGTCGGCGTCCTTCAGGACGACGACCGGGCCGTTGCCGCCGAGCTCGAGCAGCAGTTTCTTCACACCCGCCGAACGGGCGATCGCCTCGCCGGTGGCCGTGCTGCCCACGAAGCCGAACATGTCGACGTGCGGGTGGGTGACCAGATGCCCGCCGATGTCGCCCCGGCCCTGCAGGACGTTGACGACGCCGGGAGGGAATGCCTCGGCGAGGACCTCGGCCAGCAGGTGACCGCTGCCGGGCGTGATCTCGCTCGGCTTCCACACGACGGTGTTGCCGCAGGCCAGAGCAGGGCCGAGCAGTTCGCAGGGGATGGCTACAGGGAAGTTCCACGGTGTGGCGAGTCCCACCACGCCGACGGGGACGTTCTGCACCAGGACCCGCTTCGGGTCCTGCGAGTCGGATGACGTGCCCTGGACGAACTGCCCGAGCAGGCGAAGCGCGTCCTCGCCGGCCATCTTCAGATCGTCGACGGCGTACTCGACGTCCTCGTAGGACTCGGCCAGCGTCTTGCCCATCTCCCGGGTGATGAGCCGGGCCAGTTCGTCCCGGCGTTCGTGCAGCAGGTCGCCGGCGCGGTGCAAGGCCTTGGTGCGGGCCAGGGCGGGCGTGGCGGACCAGCTCCGGCGGGCGGCGCGGGCCGCCGCGACGGCCTCGTCGGCCTCGCTGAGGCTCGCGGATCGCACGGAGCTCACGAGTTCGTCGTTGTAGGGGTTGCGGCGGGTGATCTCCTCGCCGCTGCCCTCCCGCCAGGTGCCGCCGACCAGACAGCGGGCGAGGATCGGGGTGTTGTTTCCCATGGGTTGTCTGTCTCCTGTGATGGGTCCTGTCCCCCGCCGGCCCACGGGGGCCGGCGGGGACACGTCTTGTCGCCGTGCGGGCTGACGTGCTAGAGGTCCTGGCGTCCGATCCGCCGGTAGATGTCCGGTTTCTTGCTGCGCAGCACAAGGGCCACGACGACGCCCAAGAGCAGCAGTCCGGCGAAGAGGCCGATGAGGAGGTCGGCCAGACCCTGATCGCCGCCGATCAGCAAGGCCACGTTCTGGGTGGCGAGCACGAAGGCCACCAGCAGGCCGACGCAGGCGAGGGCCGGGGCGACCACCGACTTCCAGACATTGACGTCGTGGTCACGGTCCCTGCGGAAGTACGCGACGACGGATGCGCTGGTGAGGAGCAGGAGCAGGATCAGCGAGTAGCCGCCGATGCCGACGAGTACGGCGTACAGCGTGGCGCCGTCACCCTTGAAGACGACGCAGGCCAGCAGCGACGCGAGGCTGATGACAGTCGTGGCCATGGAGGCACGGTGCGGAGACATCTCCGTTCGGTGCACCACGCTGAGGAATTTCGGGAGAATACGGTCGAAACTGAGCGAATACGTGTAGCGGGTGGAGACGTTGTGGGTGGCGAGGTTCGCCGCGAGGATGCTCGTGCACAGCAGGACGGTGATCACGTCCTGGCCGACCTTGCCGAGGTACTCAAGCGCCGTGGCCAGGGCGGTGCCGGTGGGGTCCGCGGCTGACTTCTGGACGACGTCGCCGACCCCGATGCCGATGATCATGGCCCAGCTGGTGACCGCGTACAGGACCGCGAGCAGGGCCACGGCCAGATAGGTCGCCCGTGGGATGGTCCGCTCGGGGTCCCGCGCCTCCTCACGGAAGATCGCTGTCGCCTCGAAGCCGGAGAAGCACACGACACCGAAGAGCACGGCGAGGCCGATGGACCCGGACATGACGCTAGACGGAAGGAACGACTGGACGTTGACGCCGTGGGCGCCGCCGCGGAAGAACACGACGGTGTCATAGGCCACCATGAGGAGAACCTCGCCGCACATACACGTGGTGAGGATGCGCGCCGACAGCTGGATACGGAAGTAGCCGAGCACGGCGACCGCCACCATCGCCACCGCTGTGTAGAGGTACCAGGGCAGGTCTGGCCCGCCGAACACGTTGTGGACGAGCGCCTGCCAGGAGATGCCGCCGAAGGCGTACCCGCCGATCAGGATGAACAGGTACGACACCAGCGCGACGAAGGCCGCGCCGAGTCCGAGCGGACGGCCGAGCCCGGCCGTGATGTAGGCGTAGAAGGCGCCGGGGTTGGGGAGCCGTCGGCTCATCGCTGCGAAGCCGACGGCGAAGAGGGCGATAAGGGCCCCGCAGCCGAGGTAGGTGACCGGCGTTCCCAGTCCGTTGCCGTAGCCGACGATGACAGTGATGAATCCGACGAACACGGACATGGGTGCGTTGAACGCCAGAACGGTGAAGACGATGTCGAAGGTGCCCATGTGACCGGAGAGACGGGTCTCACCGTCGGCGGACGTCCCGCCCGATGCGGCTTCCGACGTCGTCGCCTCCCGGGTAGCGGCGGCTGGTGGCGTGAAGCCGGCGGCGGCTTCGCTGTCTTGTGCCATAGGGAGCTTCCTCCTCGATGCGGAGAGAGAGGGGAGTGGGCCGGACGGGGCGCCGGCCCGGCAATACGTGCCTGAACAGCGGAGCCGCAGGGGTGGCCACGGACGTGACGGGCGAAGAGATTCCCTGTCCGCCGCGAGCTGTCCGACGGATGCGGGGAACGAGGCGGCGGGATCACCGCCCACCCTTTACTTAACGTTCATTAAGGGCGAGTATGAGTCGCCCCCTCGGGCACGTCAACCCCCTCGGGCAGCAGCCCTGAAACGCCTCGGATGTCGGGTGCATCGCCGACTCCCCCTCGTCATCGCAAGGAGAATCCATGTCAAAGATCGTCGTGCTCGGCGGCGCCGGAGAGGTCGGGCAGTGGGTGACCCGGGACCTCGCGAGCCGCCCAGCGATCACCGAAGTGGTGATCGCCGAGGTGTCTCTCGACCGCGCACAGGCTCTCGCCGACGAGCTGAGCCCCAAGGCGCGGGTGATCGCCGTCGACACACGCGACCGGGGCCCCCTCCTGGAGGAGCTGCGTGATGCGGCCCTGCTGATGAACTGCACCAGCCACGTCTTCTTCGACGAGATCTTCCAGCTCGCGCTCGACGCCCGCGTGAACTACGCCGACCTGATCTCCGAACCGTCCCCCCGGCAGCGCGCCGACACGGTCAGGGCAGGCATCACCGCGGTCTCCGGCCTCGGCATCAGCCCCGGCGTCACGCAGGTACTGGCCCGGCACGCCGTGGACGAGTTCGACCAGGTGGACGAGATCCACGTCTCCGGGGTCTCCTGGCGCACCATCGCACCGTCCCGCGGAGGGCTGGAGACAGTGCTGTGGGAGCTGGCGGACCAGACGCCGACCCGTCAGTACTTCCAGAACGGCCGCTTCCGCGGCGCTCCCTACCTGGAGGGCTCCCGCTGGGTGGACTTCCTCGAACCCGTCGGGCGCCACCGCGTCTACTACGTACCGCACCCGGAGACCACGTCATTGGTGCGCAGCTTCCCCCAACTGAAGTTCTGCGCCACACGCGTGAGCTGGCGCGACGAGATCATGGAGGACGTCCGGGTCCTCAACAAGTACGGCCTGCTCGACGACGCCAAGGTCGCGGGTGCGGACGGCCCGACCATCCGCGAGGCCGTCCGAGACCGGATCTGGGACACCATGGGCGGTGAACGCGACGACCGCGGCTGGGCACTCATGTGCACCGTCGAGGTGATCGGCCTGCGAGAAGGCCGATCAGTCGTACGCACCTACCAAACGGGACACCCCGAGTGGGGCCATGACACCACCGGCCGCGTGACCGGCGTGAGCGCCGCCGTCGCAGCCGAACTCCTCGCCGTCCAGCCGCCCGAGCAGACCGGCTGGATCGATCCCGAGCTGGCCTTCGAACCCGCCCCGTTCCTGGCCGCGCTGGCCGAACGCGACTGCATTCCGATCGTGCAGAGCGAGGCGCCCCTGGACGGACAGGCACTGCAACGCCCCACGAGCTGAGCGCAGCCTGTCACGGTGAGCGCCGGTCAGTCACCGGCCGACGTCCGGCGTCCGCCGTCTGCACCGACCATGGCCAGCACCAGCTCCTCATAGTGAGCCGCGACGCCCTCGACGGTCTTCTCCAGCCCCGGGTTGAACCAGGTATGGACGTACTCGCACATCGTGATGATCGCGAAGCCCGTCACTTTGACGTCGTCGAAGACGAACTGGCCGCGACGCCTGCCCTCTTCGAGGATGCCTCGCAGCTCGGTGATGTACTCGCGCTCCATCGCGATGATCGCCTCGGCGCGCTCTTCCGGGAGTTCCCGCAGGAGCTGCCGCATGCCCGCGTTCACGTCGAACGCACGGGCGACGTCGGACTGCTGCAACTGCCACACCACGTGTGCGTGAACCATTTGACGCAGCCGGACAAGGGGGTCGTCCTCCGTGAGAGAGCCCTTGACGGCAGACCAGAAATCCGCCAGCGCCATCTCCAGGACGCTGGCGAAGATCTCCTCCTTGGACGGGAAGTACCAGTAAAGGGCAGGCGCCGATATCCCGAGCTCCGTCGCGATGGCCTTCATGCTCGTGCCGGCGTATCCGTGCTGCAGGAAGAGCTGGAGCGCCGTCCGCAGGACCTTGTCCCGCCCCACCGCCTCATCCGGACGCGACACAGCACGCGCTCCACCGCCCCTGCGTGAACCTCGCGCCACCATGTCCCTGCCCATCCCCACCGGCCATCCCGACGCTCACATAGTGCCAGCCGAGTCCGGCCCCCGACAGCGACACCCTTTTGTCAGCATGAACACTCACAGCCTGTGCGGCAGCCGACACGGTTGCTGGCCGGCTAATGCGACACCGCCGAATGCCGCCCCGGTCTGCACAGTCTCCTCCGGGGTCGGCCGATTGGTTCCAGAACTCGCAGCGGGCGACACTTACGCCCTTCTCCGGATATCGTGCGCCCTCACGGCGGCTGTCCCTTCGGCGGGCGCCTTGGACACACCGTCACCGCGCTGTTCCGAGACACCGAGGCCTTCGCGCTCCTACACCCCTTCAAGCGCCTGGCTGTCCGCCGGGAAAGACGCCTCGACCCGCACCAGCAGCTCGGCACCCCGCTGGTGTGGTGCTGGGACAATCTGAACGTGCGCCTGGACCGGCGGATGGCGTCCTTCGCTGAGGAGCACTCCGCGTGGCTCCGCCTGGTCCAGATGCCCGCGTACGCACCTGAGTCGAACCCGGTGGAAGGCGTGTGGTCGCTGCTGAAGCGCGCCATCGCCACCTTCGTCACCGCCGATCTGCGTTGTCTCGTCCGTATCGTCAAGCGCAAGCTCAAGAAGATCCAGTTCCGGCCCGACCTGCTCGACGGCCGCCTCGCCGAGACCAGCCTGGTGATCGAACCCCCGATCTCTACAAGTTCGACCTGCGTAGTCGTTCGGGGAGGCGGCGGACGAGGGCCGGGGCACGGGAGGGGCGCTGTGCCCCGGCCTTCCGAGTCAGGCGCCCAGAGCAAGACGACCGGAGCGGACGGCCGCGACGACGCCACCGTCCACGAGCAGGTCACTGCCGGTGATGAAGGAGGCCCCGGGCCCCAGCAGGAAGGCTGCGGCCTCGGCGATGTCGTCGGGAGTGCCCAGACGGCCCGTTCCCGACGCGGAGATCATGGCGCGCATCATCCGGCCGCCGTCCCCGTCGAGTTCCTGCTGCCCCATCGGAGTGGCGATCACGCCGGGGCTGATGGAATTGATCCGGGCTCCCCGCACGCCCCAGGAGGCGCTGGCAGCCTGAACACGCAGCCGGTTGCCGTACTTTGCCAGCCCATAGGAGCCTTGTCCCACGACCTCCGGATCGGCGAAGGGCAGGTCCAGCAGGTCGTCGGCGGGCGTGTGGGCGAGGGCCTGTTCCTGCTCTGCACTCAGGGGGGTGAGCAGCATATGACCGGCCATGCTGGAGATCACCAGGCCGGCTCCGCCGGGAGCGATGACCCGCCCGAACTCCTCCAGAACCAACGCCGTGCCGAGCAGGTCCACCTTCAGGACAGCAGCGGCGGGGGCCTGAACAGGAGAGAGGCCCGCGGTGTGCACGATCTGGACGACGGGGCCGAGCTGTGCCGCCGCGTCCGCGAGAGCCGCGACCGACGAGCGTGAGGAGACGTCCACCGCCTGCGTGACGATGTCGTGTCCCTGCCCGCGCAGAAGATCCGCGACGGAAGCGAGACTCTCCTCATTGAAGTCGGCGAGCAGCAGCTTGTTGCCAGCGCCCTGGCGCCGGGCAATGGCCTGCCCCATTCCGCCCACACCGATGACGACGACCAGGTTCGTGCCCACGGACACCTCCACATAACATTACGATACGTTTCGCAATTAGGAAGTGTACCTCTCGTACGATGGGCGGCTATGGATAAGGTGCGGCGGCCTGGGCGGCCTCGGGACGCGGCCAGGGACGAGGCAATCCTCGACGCGGCGCGGGAGGTCCTCCTGCGTGACGGTTATGCCGGTCTGTCGATGGAGAAGATCGCTGCCGCGGCCGGGGTCGGTAAGCCCACGCTCTACCGCCGCTGGTCCTCCAAGGCAGCCCTCGTCGGCGATGCCGTGCTGCACAGCTTTCTCGCTTCCGTGCCCGGCACCCGCCTGCCCGGTCGGCAGACCACGGACGGCGCCGCCCAGCAGCTGACCGCCTGGTTCGGGGCCTACGCCACATCGGTCGGCGACCCGCGGCATGCGGCCATGATCCTGGCTTTGACCGCTGCCGCCGCCGAGAGTCCGCACGACGCCGAAAGCCTGTATCGGCACCACACCCGTGCGCAATACGAGGCCGTCGTGAGCTGTCTGCGCGCGGGAGTGGCGAGCGGCGAATTCCGCGCCGACGCCGATCTCGAAGCGGTCGCTGACGCCCTCATCGGCTCCGTCCTCTACCAGCTCCTCACCCGCACGAGCGACGCCTCACCCCACCGAACCGAGCATCTGCTCGTCATTCTGCTGGCCGGACTGCGCGCCGCTGATCACTGACTGCAGCGTGAACGCCGTCGTGGTGGGGCGGGACGGACCCCGGTCCAGGGTGAGGGAGTCGTGTTCGCATCCTCTTGATGCGCGCCGTACAGGCCCCACTGGCTCCCACCAGGTCCGGAGCGCGAACATCCGCGTCGCCCTCAAGAACGTCACCCCCCGTTATGTTCTTCGCGGTTCCGCAATGGGGCCGCTGGCCTCCGGGCCCGGCATGACTGTTCCCCCCTGTCGAACGGATGACCTGGGGGGTGGTGTCACCGGGCCCGGGAGGTGCCGTCGGAGACGCTGATCAGAGGTCCGGCCACCGCCCGGTCCGGCGCAATGCCGGACAGCTCGCGGGCGGCAGGTCTGCATAACGTGGATGCGCGCGTACGACACCACTACCAAGGCCGGCACGTTCAACACCCTGGGAAGGGCGCGATGTTCGACACCGAAGACGTGGGCGTGTTCCTCGGCCTGGACGTCGGCAAGAGTGCTCACCACGGCCACGGACTCACCCCGGCCGGGAAGAAGGTCCTCGACAAGCCCCTGCCCAACAGCGAGCCGAAACTGCGGGCCGTCTTCGACAAGCTGACCGCGAAGTTCGGCATCGTGCTGGTGATCGTGGACCAGCCCGCCTCCATCGGAGCCCTCCCCCTCACGGTCGCCCGGGACGCGGGCTGCAAGGTCGCCTACCTGCCCGGACTCGCGATGCGGCGGATCGCCGACCTGTATCCGGGCGAGGCGAAGACCGACGCGAAAGACGCCGCGGTGATCGCGGACGCCGCCCGCACCATGCCCCACACCCTGCGCTCGCTGGAACTGACCGACGAGATCACCGCCGAACTGACCGTCCTGACCGGCTTCGACCAGGACCTCGCGGCCGAGGCCACCCGCACCTCCAACCGGATACGCGGCCTGCTCACCCAGTTCCACCCCAGCTTGGAACGCGTTCTCGGCCCCCGTCTGGACCACCCCGCCGTGACCTGGCTGCTGGAACGCCACGGCTCCCCGGCCGCGCTGCGAAAGGCCGGCCGCCGCAGGCTCGTTGAGGTGATACGGCCCAAGGCCCCGCGCATGGCCGCCCGGTTGATCGATGAGGTCTTCGACGCGCTCGACGAGCAGACCGTCGTCGTCCCCGGGACCGGCACCCTCGACGTCGTGATCCCGTCCCTGGCCCGCTCCCTCGCGGCCGTCCATGAACAGCGCCGGGCACTGGAGACCCAGATCAAAGCCCTGCTGGAGGACCACCCTCTTTCCAAGGTCCTGACCTCGATGCCGGGGGTCGCGGTCAGGACCGCCGCAGTACTGCTGGTCACCGTCGGCGACGGCACCAGCTTCCCCACCGCCGCCCACCTCGCCTCCTACGCCGGCCTCGCCCCGACCACGAAGTCCTCGGGAACCTCGATCCACGGCGAACACGCACCCAGAGGCGGCAACCGGCAACTCAAGCGGGCAATGTTCCTGTCCGCGTTCGCCGCCCTGCACGATCCCGCCTCCCGCACCTACTACGACCGCTGCCGGGCCCGCGGGAAGACCCACACCCAGGCTCTCCTCCGCCTTGCCCGACAGCGGATCAGCGTGCTCTTCGCGATGCTTCGCGACGGCACCTTCTACGAACCCCGCCTCCCCGAAGCAGCCGTCGCATGACCAGCTCAGGCTTGACGAAGGACATAGGTGCGCCGTGAAGCGCGAGTTGTTCGAGTGGCGGTGAAAGGACGCCACCGCCGTCCTGTCGCAGCAGGGCGGTTGAAGCTGAGGGCAGCCCGACCCGGGAGGTGCCGGGGAGGGTGGCAAGCGGCCCTGACAAAGCCGGGACGTATCAGCACTGCCAGATGGTGCGGGTCCGGCAAGCGAGACGGAAAGGAGTACGCGAGGAACCGGCGTTGACGCCTCCTTACTCGTCACCAGCTCGAACCTGGCGGATCTGGGCTGGTTGCGGTGCGTCCCTGCCTTGCTATGGGGGTGGGGAACTTCCCGGTCGGTTGCTATGTGTCGGTCGGGGAGGCCACGGCGAAGTGCTGCGGGGTAGTCGTGGCGATGCCGCGGGGGTATAGCCGGGCTCCTCCTCCGTCGATCGAACAGCATGTGAACACGGGAACCGTTCCGGTCCTGACCTGCGGCAACGTCTCCAGCGAGGCCGCAGGCTGGGCCCACCGTCGGCCGACCGGGCCGGGACGGGACGGAGCCGCCGTAGTACTCCGAGCCGGGGAGAGCCCGGCACATGGGGAAGGGCGGCAGCGGAAGCGAGAAGGGAAGGAGACTGTAATGCCGAAAGAAGCACCGCTGAACAGCGGTGCACCAGGGGCTCCTATGGGGCCTCACCAGCGGGTATCGGGGATGCAGGCCAAACTTCACCGTTGGGCGGCGGCCGACGAAGGCCGCAGGTTCGATGATCTGTTCAACCTCGTGTGCGACCCGGCGACGCTCCTGGTGGCGTTCGAACGGGTCGCAGGAAACAAGGGTGCCAAAACGCCCGGAGTGGACGGCCTCACCGCCGTCAACGTCGAGCAAGAGATTGGCTCCTACGGGTTCCTGGAGGATCTTCGGCACGTACTTAAATCGGGTGAGTTCCGCCCGCTGCCGGTGCGTGAACGGAAGATCCCCAAGCCGGGCGGTTCGGGCAAGGTCAGAAGCCTAGGCATTCCGACCATCACCGACCGCGTGGTCCAGGCGGCCCTCAAGCTGGTGCTGGAGCCGATCTTCGAGGCCGAGTTCAAGCCGGTCTCCTACGGCTTCCGGCCCCTGCGGCGGGCACACGACGCGATCGCCGAGATCCACTTCTACGGCACCCACGGCTACCGCTGGGTCCTGGACGCGGACATCGAGGCGTGCTTCGACTCGATCGACCACACGGCCCTGATGGACCGGGTGCGCGAGCGGGTCAAGGACAAGCGCGTGTTGCGGCTGGTCAAGGCGTTCCTCAAGGCCGGCGTCCTCACCGAGGACAACAACCGCGAGGACACCCTCACCGGCACCCCGCAGGGCGGCATCCTCTCCCCACTCCTGGCGAACATCGCCCTGTCGGCGCTCGACGAGCACCTGACCCGGCCCTGGGAACCGGGCGGGGAGATGGCCACCAGCCACCTGCGCAGGCGACGACGCACCGCCGGACGTCCGAACTGGCGAGTCGTCCGCTACGCGGACGATCTCGTGGTTCTGCTCGACGGCACACACGACGACGTCGAAGCGCTGCGCGAGGACATCGCCGACGTGCTGCAACCGCTCGGTCTTCGGCTCTCCGAGGCGAAGACGCAGGTGGTGCACATGTCGGACGGGTTCGACTTCCTGGGGTTCCGCATCCAGTGGCGCCGCAAGCGAGGAACGGACAAGTGGCCCGTCTACACCTTCATCGCTGACCGGCCCATCCGGCAGCTGAAGGACAAGATCCGTGCCCTGACGAACAGAACATCGCAGCAGAACCCCAGGGACGTGCTGATCAGGCTCAACCAGATCATGCGCGGCTGGGCCAACTACTTCAAGCACGCGGTCTGCAAAGCCGCCCTGAGCTCCCTGGCCAGCTTCACGTGGCACCGGGTGATCAGCTGGTGGATGGCGCTGCACCGCTGGAAGTGGAAGGACGTCCGCCGACGCTTCACCGACCACAACGGACGGTGGCACAAGCTCTCGGCAGACGGGATCGAACTGTTCGACCTCCAGGCGGTGACGGTCACCCGCTACCGCTACAGAGGCAACACAATCCCCAACCCCTGGACCCGCCCCAACCACGCCTGAACGGCAGAGTCCGTGGAGAGCCCGGTACTCGGAGACGGGTACGCCGGGTTCGGCGAGCGGCACGGAGAAACGGACCGGTGGCAACACCGGCACCGCGCTCCGTGCCGACTCAACAGGCACCCCCCCGGGCCGACGCCACGGCCGGCCTGCCCCTGAACGACCCCGTCCGCTGACCGACGGATTCACAGGTCCGCCCCGACGCCCCCTGCCCGAACGAGCCGGAGACAGTCCGCCGACGCCCTACGGACGGGCTCGTGGTCCATCGACAGCACCGAACAGGCCGGCACTTCGCACCACACCGGCATCTTCCGTCTCACGGAAGAGGTAGGGGAACGTTGTCAACGGCCAGTTGTTTGCGGCTCTTCGGCACTTTCCGTGAATCACGGAAAGTGCCGAAGAGCCATCCACTCGGCCCACGGCACCGTCGGCCTGTACACCGCCGCGTCGCCCCGGCCCCTGCCCGGCCCCTGGATCTTGGTATCGCGCCCAGGTATCGCGCCTCCGCGACACCCTTCCGGACGATGTCGCCATCACCCAACGACGGGAGCCGCGCCCATGCCGCACATCACCGCTTCTGCCAGGAACCAGTGGTTCTCGGCAGAAGCGGTCAGCGCGACGCTCTCGCCAGTGATCACTTCCAGGGTCTGCTGCAGAGCACACCATCAGTGATCGAGTTCAGCTAGAGCGGGTCGACAAGAAGACACCTCGTACATGTACTTGCGAATTCGTCCGCCGCCTGAATGTCCACTACAGACCGGCGTCGGCCCACCCTTGACGCCCGGAATGCCCGGATCTGCCGCATGGGTGGTGGGAGAGGGACGACAATACGCGGACCCGAATTCGACCCGAATTCGACCCGGACACTTTGTTTAGCGAGAAAACATGGCATCTGACCTGCTGAGATAGAGAGCGGCAGACGAGTCGGGCTGTACGCCGGGTATTCCTGGAGCACCTTTCTGACCTGCGGCTTTATGGGTTCGAACCGGCTGTGACCTGCTAGGACGGGTTGCAGAGGCGATCGGAGGCAGTCAGAGGAAACCGCTCTGATTCGACCCGGGTTCGACCCGAGCTGCTCGGAGCCAGCCAGAGGCAATCACCCTCTGTTTGGCCCCGAATCAGCCAAGGTCAGGACGGTGTCGAACCGGTGAGGACTCCTCTGGCGGCCCTCCGAGTCGTTCTCGGTCGAGCCGCGATGGGGACGCCTGCCTCTGATGCGGGGCCAGGCATACGAAGGCCTCCAGGACGGCAATCCTGGAGGCTTCGCTTGGCACCGATTGGAGGTCGGTTCCGGACCCACCCGTGGTTTTAGCGGGCCTGGGTGGCGTCCACGTCCTTGCGAGACGACCCCACAGTGCCACACCACACCCAGCAGACGGACTCATCCCGACGTCCAATTCACCCGAGCGAGCGACTGGGGCTTCACCGGCTGTCTCCGGCTGCGGCTGACCTGGTTCTGCTCGGAGACCTCACCGGCCGCTACGCGGCGGGAAGCTACAGCAGGCTCGGCTCCGACCGCCGGAGCGTGGTCCTGCGCGCGGACCACCAGGGCGCGGCTGAGCACGGGCACCGGATCACCGCGGCCATCGCCTGCCACGTGGCCCGCGCCGGCGGCACCATCGACCAGCTCACGCAGCTCCTGCTGCACCCCGAGCACGAAGGCGGACGGCACACCCGGCAAATCGCGCTGCGATCCGGGCAGTCGCGCGCCCTGGACTATATCCGTCGGGTGTGGGCCAGCGCCTCGGACACGATCAGCAGCACCACGGCGCTGGGTTCCCGGCACGAGGCGTACGAAGTTCTCGCCGCACTGCGCGACCGGATCGAAACGACGCCGTGGCGCGGGGAGCGTGGACGGACCGCGTTGCGGGTGCTGCGGGCGCACCTGAACTTCGCCGAGATCGCGGGCGGACCCCTGCACCACGCCAGTGAGCGGCAGACCGCGGAGGAAGCCGGGGTCTCCCGCACGACACTGCGGGCCGTCTACGAGACGGTCCTCCGGCCACAGGGCTGGCTGCGGCGTCTCCGTGTGGGCCATGGCCGGGAGGGCTCCACCTGGTACCTGGGCGACGTCAATGTCCCCGGACACGGCGACCACGCTCTGCTGTCTCGTTTCCGGTCCACTCAGTTCCCCCCCGACCCGGCACTTGAGGAGTGGACCACCCCTGAGACGGCCACGACGGCCGACATCGACTCCACCGTCCTCAGCCGTCTCATGGGCCACGACGCCTTCGCCCACCACGCCCTCGGCAGCGCCGCCCTCCTGATCATCAGCGCCCTGCACCAGCACCCCCACCAGACCGTTGCCGAGCTCGTCGGCACCTCCTCGGTCTCCCGCGCCACCACCTACCGGACCCTAAATCTCCTCGCCGACCACGGTCTCGTTCACCACACCGGAGAGACCTGGACCCTTGCACCACGTGCGCTGGAGGGCTTCGGTATCCGCCTCCCGGACGACGACAACGGCCACACGCCGGCACAGGGCTGGGCCAAGGTCGCCGAGCAACACAGCACCTGGGGCATCGCGGCCCGGCGCAAGGCCCTGCACGCGGCGGAACGGGCGGCCTACCAGGAGGCACTGGACCGGTTTGCGGAGCACCGCAGCAGGGCCGTGGTGCTCGTCCGCAACGGCCATCAGGTCCTGGTACCCATGCCGCGCCCCGACGAGATCCCGCCCACGTGGCACGCCCCGGACGAGCGCGTTCTCGACCCGGTCACCGGCCGTCCGGCCGCCGACTGGCGGGTCGCCACCGACGGCCGCCTGATCCTCATCACCCCATCCGACCAGCGCAGTTACGACGAGCTGGCCGCCGCCCATGCCGAAGCCCTCAGCGAATGGGAGTCCGTCGCATGAACCCACACCCCCCGGCCACGCCTGGCGCGAGCGAGGCTGTGACGCCCCAGGCCCTGCGCCAGCGGTACGAGTCCGGTGCCACGGTCGACGAACTCGTCACCGCCAGCGGCCTGTCCTACGGCACCGTCCTCAACCGGCTGCACGACGCCGGGACCGTCATGCGCACCTCCTGGCAGACCCGCCGGATGCGGCAGAACCCACAAGCCCGCAAGCGCCTCGCGGCCCATCTGCGCACCCTGTACGAGCAGCACGGCGCAACCCTCACCGAACTCGCCACAACGGCGGGAGAGACGAGGCGCGGCGCCCGGCGCCTGCTGATCGAGGCCGGCGGCACCGTGCGCACCACCCAGCAGACCCAGCGGATGCGCACGGCAGCGCGGGCCGCCGAACGGTACAAGGTCGCGCTGTCCCTGCGGGCCCGGTACGAGGACGGCGCCACGGTCCCCGACCTCGCCAGGGAACACAGCTACTCCATCGCCACCGTCTACCGGCTCCTGCACCAAGCAGGCACCCGCATGCGGCCCCAGCACCACCACGGACCGGCCCACGACACGAAGGAGCGGCCATGAGCCCCCGCGTTCTCGCAGGTGTCCCCCGCGGCACCTGGCAGATCAAGAAGGCGGTCGTGCGCCATTCCGGCTGCCGCCGGGCAGCACGGGCACCCCCGTCGTCGGCCCGCTCGACAACCCGCGCATCAAACAACACCCCTTCCCTTCAGGAGATCAAGCACACGTGAGTGAGAACACCCGTCACAAGACCCTGGCCGCAGCCACGGAACACGTCTGGGACGCGTTCGTGATCGTCGTTGGCATGCTCAAGGGCGGCACCGGCAAGACCACCTCGGCCTGGTTCATCGCCCTCTACTACGCGGTCGTCCTCGGCCTGCCCACGTTGCTGCTGGACGCCGACGCGACGAGCCAGTCCGCCTACGACTGGTTCAAGGTCGCCCAGGCCGCCGGCTTCGAGATTCCCGAGAACCTGGTTGTCGAGCGGTACCCGTTCGACGACATCGCCGAGTACATCCGGGTCAAGCGCGCCGAGTTCGGCGCGATCGTGGTCGACGCCGGCGGCGGCAGCGCTCGGATCTTCCACGAGGCTGTTACCGAGGCGAACCTGCTGCTCGTGCCGGTCGCCCCCACCAAGATCGAGCGCCGCAAGCTCGTGGCCACCTTCGACGAGGCCGAGCGCGCCGCCGCCCGCAACGAGCACGGCGTCACCGCCCACGTCGTGATGGTCAAGGCCGACGACCGCACCAGCCTTCCGAGCCGGGCGAAGGACCAGCTCCTGGAGCCCGCCGAGGGCGAGGGCATCGGCCCGGATCGCGACGAGCCGTTCCCGCTCGCCGAGACCACCATCCACTCCTGGGTCCACTACATGGAGGCATTCGGCGAGATCCCGACCGAACTGAGCGAGTACGCCAACCTGATGAAGGAGCTGACCGAGGCATGAGCGTGAACAGCGAGCGGCCGAAGCCGCCGGCCCGCCGCACCGGCGGGCGTGCCCTGGGCGGGGCGAAGAAGAGTCCCCCTCCGCCTCCCCCGGCCGCCGAGCTCACGCACGAGCAGTACGCCGCCGAACAGACCGTCACCCGCGACGAAGGCCGTCCCACCACCGAACCGCCGAAAGGTGAGCCCGCTCCTTCCACCGTCCCCGACGATGCCTCGGAGCAGGGCCGGATTGCAGCAGCGCCCGAAGGGACACAGACGTCCACCCAGCCGACCATCGTGCAGCATGAGCCTCCGGCTGCCGCACCTGCAGCTCCAGCGTTGCGGCCCGCGCAGCCGACCGAACCCGCTGCGCGACACGGCCTCTCCCCCGTCCCGTCCGCGGCTCCTGACGGGACCCCGGCCGCCGAGGTGGCGGTCCGTCCGGCAGCTTCTCCGGTCGCCGCCGATACCGCGTTCCCGGTAAGGACCGAGGGGCCGGGGTCTCACCGGGAGCAGTACGTGCGACCGGAGGCAACACCCAGCGAGGGAACACCGTGGGCTCACGGCCCTGGCCGCCCCAAGGACATCCCTGAGACGGCCGTGATCCTCAACCAGCGCATCATCACGCGCGAGAGCCTCGACTCGTCGGTCCCCGCCGCGTTGAAGCTCAAGAAGCGGATCAAGCGCTTCGCGCTGGACAACGAACTCGACCACCTGCCCATCGGCGACATCGTCTCCGTCGCGCTGGACGAGTGGCTCACCGCCCGCGGCTTCTGACGCGGCGTTCATCTCCCAGGGTGTCCGCGAACGCTTCTCGCGTTCGCGGACACCCGTCCCATCGACTATTCCACTAGTCGACTAGGCGGCTAGCTAGTCGACTAGTGGGCCGGACTGGAGCAGCACGTGCCCGATCTCTCGCGCCACGCCCGTCAGCTGCGTGAACTGGCTGACGCTCTCGACGCGCAATCCGACCTGACCGACGACCCGTTGGCGCCTCATCCGGACACATTGGAGGTCATCAGTGGCCGCCATACCAGTCGTGGGCAGATCAACTACGCCGTTCCCGACGCTCTCCAACTGCAGCGGCGCATCCGCCGGTACCACGCGGACCACGGCGTCCAGCACGGTGACATCGTCGCCATAGCGCTCGACGCATTCCTTCGCGCCAAGGGCTACCCTCCCGATCTCACCCCGCCCAAGGCCGAACAACAGTGATCACACCCCCGGGCGAGGTCAGTGAAGTCCTCGAAATGTCCCGGCGCCCGTCCTCCGAGTCTCCTCCCGCATGCGTGCACGGGTCGTTGTCGGTGGTCCCTCCTATCCTGAGTTGACCTGGACCAGGCGTGAAGGACGGAGGATCACTCCATGGGGTGGGACAACAACGCGCGACCTCGGCCTCCCAGATCCGGCCGGGCTGCGGCGGGCACTCCGGTGTCCTTCTCGGAGCACTGATCGGATGCCGCAGCGCAGCGTCCAGCAGCGGGCTGGGTTCCGGGGCGAGGCATTCGTCGACAAGGCCGTCTCCGACGCCGGCCATGTGTGGAACGACACCAAACGTGACTTCGCCATCGACGGTCAGATCGAGTTCGTGGACGCCGATCGGGAAGTCACCGGTGTCGCCGTCCTGGCCCAGGTGAAGGGCACAGAAGTCGGGTTTCGGGGCGCGACCGCGACCGAATTCAAGTTCACGTGCAAGGCCGACCACATCGCCTACTGGCTCCGGCTGGGCCGTCCGGTCGTGCTCATCTGCGTGGACCTGCGTGTCCAGCAGGCGTGGTGGAAACGCGTCGACACCTGGTTCGCCGACCCTGAACGCAAGGCACGTCGCGTCGTCCAGTTCGACACGGCCGCTGACCGCTTCGACCTCGATGCCTTCAGTCAGCTTTCGGCCCTGGGCGTGCCCGCCGGAGAGCCGCTGCCACGCCTTGAAGGAAGCGAACAGCTGGTCTCGAACCTCCTCACGATTGAGGGCTTCGCACCGCTCATCTACGAGGCGTCCACGCCGTGTCGTGACCGCGGCGATGCCTGGGAGCGGATGCGCTCGAACGGCAACCAGTTCGAGAGCGGCTTCGTCCTGGCCGCCGGACGAATCTACTCACTGTGCCGACTGGACGAGGGCCCGCTCGCCGTGCTGTGCGACGGGCCGGTCACCTCCATCCCGACGCAGAACTGGGCGACCGCCGAGGACCCCGACCTGCAGCGGCGCTTCGTTTCCCTGCTGAACTTCACCCTGCGCTCCGCCCACCATTCCGAGCTGGTGTGGCATCCCACGAAGAAGGTCGTCTACGTGCAGGCCCCGCCGGACCGATCCAGCCGGAAGATCAAAGGCCGCTACCGCGGCAGCCGCGGACGCGCCTTCTTCACCCCGTACTTCGGCAAGGACGACACAACCAAGATCACCTTCTGTCGTCACTACGCTGCCGGCCTGTACTTCCGCCGCTGGAGCGAACAGTGGTTCCTGGAGATCAACCCCACCTACCACTTCACCATCGACGGCCGACGCGACTCGCTGTACGACGCCGAGTACGTCCAGAAAATCAAACGGCTGGAACGCAACAACGCCGTCTATCAGCTCGTACGCGCCTGGGCCGACTACCTGCAAGGCGATGACACCCTGTTCAGAAGCCGCGATGAGCGCATCCGATTCGGCCAGCTCCTGCAGCTCGACTGCGATGCCGCCATCGACGAAAGCGTCTGGAGTCCGCAAGAACCAGCGCCGAAACCGAGCGTGAACGGGCTGGCCGAGGGACTGTGGGAGCTGCCGCAATGAAAGCACCAGTGCTGCACGAGCCGGAACTGGAGTTCCGCGCCGGAAACCGCCACATCGATCCCCGCTACGGCATCAGCGTGTTCGGCCCCGCCGACGCCGACTCACCTACCGGACCCCGTCAGATCCCCATCGCCCTGGTCGGCCCCGCCCATGCGGTCGACGGCATCCGAAGCTGGCTCCAGCGCTGCAAGAACCACATCGAGGCCAAGGACACCAAACCCGGCCAGGAGAACCTGCACCAGCCGTTCCCCAGCTTCAGCACCGACTCCCCGTTCGGCGCCGAGCTCGTCTTCGATGACACCCTCGTCCGCGAGATCCCCGAACGCCAACTGCGCCGCCTGGCCCGCGCCGACACAGCCTCCGCCACCGCCGACGCGGTCGAGATGTACGCCGACGCCGCCCGGTCCCTGGCCGACACCGGACGCTGCCGCGTCGTGATCTGCGCCCGCCCGGAAGAACTCCACGACCGCGAAGAACACCCGCCGTCAGAGGAGAACAGGGCCGAACGCGAAGAGGATCAGGACGAGCGAGGAACCGGAGGCGACTTCCACGACCTGCTCAAGGCCACCGCGCTCACGCTGCCCGCTCCCCTGCAGCTGATGCGCAAGGAGACCTGGACCGGGATCCCTGCCAGGACCAACGGGCAAACACTCCGCCCCCTGCAGGACGAGGCCACCAGGGCCTGGAACCTGCACACGGCCCTGTACTACAAGGTCGGCGGAACCCCCTGGCGCATGCAGCGCCACAGCTCCGACCTGGCCACCTGCTACGTCGGGGTCAGCTTCTACCGCAGCGCGAACGGAAACGAGCTGCACACCGCCGTCGCCCAGGTGTTCAACGAACGCGGCGACGGCGTCGTCGTCCGCGGCGGCACCGCGCAGATCTCCAAGACCGATCGCCAGCCCCACCTGACGCTCTCCGACGCCCGGCAACTGCTACTGGACGCGCTGGCCGAGTACCGCACCGCTCACGGCCACCAGCCCGCGCGCATCGTCGTGCACAAGACCTCGAACTTCACCACCGGGGAGATCGACGGCTTCCACGAGGCCGCCGACATACGCGACATCGACCATGTCGACCTTCTGTGGATCCAGCGGCGCGGCGCCCCACACCTGTACCGCACCGGGCAACTCCCGCCGCTGCGCGGCACCAGCGTCCAACTGGACGCCCGATCCCTGCTCCTGTACACCCGCGGCTCCGTGCCGTACTTCCGGACCTACCCCGGCCTGTACGTCCCCCAGCCCCTGCTGATCCGGCCCGCAACGCTCGGCACAGATCTGCTGACCGCCAGCACCGACATCCTCGCTCTGACCAAGATGAACTGGAACAACGCCCAACTCGACGAACGCGACCCGCTCACACTACGCACCGCCTACAGGGTCGGCTCCATCCTCAAGCACGTCCCCGCCGCGGCCCGAATCGCCACCCGCTACGCCTACTACATGTAGCGCTCAGGACAACCTTCGATCGCATCTGCGCCGTCAAAAACGTCTAAGCAGCGCCCCGGGCAAGGGCCGGTCTCGCACTGCTCAGCGGGCCCGACGGCGGTCTCTGACGCCGGGCCGCTCAGCGGTAGTCGCAATTGGGCGACGAGACGCCAGCCCGCCCATGTTGGGTCCCCAAAAGAGGGAACCGGGGCGGGCAGCTTGCCGGTGGACCGGGGCTGTGCTGGATCGAAACACCACCTCGTCGCCGCTCGAAACGCTGGCAAGGGCCCCAGGATGAAGGTGTATGCGGGGGTCTACGTCAGCCACTCCGTCGAGATTTCCCGTTCGAGATACCTCCACGGATCGTTGCGCAGGGCTGCCGGCAATTGCTCCTCGTCGTAGAGGGATCGGGAGACCTCGGTCGTGTCCCTTGTCGTGGTGTAGCCGATCATCCGGCGGTCGTGTTGGTGGTGTTGGGTAGCGCGGGGGCGCTTTCGGGTCGCTCGGCGGGGTAGAGCTGGTCCATGCTTCCCTCGGGCAGGTAGCGCCGGGGGAAGGCGATCCACTCGTCGTGCAGTTCGAAGAGCACGGCGGTGACCAGCCGCAGGAGAGCATCGTCGTTGGGGAAGACCTGGACGACGTCGGTGCGGCGCTTGACCTCGCGGTTGATCCGCTCCAGCGGGTTCGTGGACTGGATCTTCTTCCAATGTCGCTCGGGGAAGGCGGCGAAGGCGGTCAGGTCGTCCTTCGCCTCCAGCAGCATGTCTTTGACCTTGGGGAACTGTTTTCCGAGCATGTCGGCGACAGTGTCGAGCTGGGTGCGGACCGCATCCGCGGTGGGCTGGGCGAAGATCGTGCGGATCGTGGCGGCGGCCATCTCGGCGGCTTCCTTGTTGATCACGCTGAACACGTTGCGCAGGAAGTGAACCCTGCAGCGCTGGTAGGCGGCCCCGAGCATGACCTTGCGGATGGCTTTGACCAGCCCAGGTGGTGGTCGCCGATGACGAGCCGGACCCCGGTCAGACCGCGTTCGCGCAGGTGACGCAGGAACTCGGTCCAGAACACCTCGGTCTCGCTGTCGCCGACCATCACGCCCAGCACCTCCCGGCCGCCGTCCTCGGTGATCCCGGTGGCGATCACCACGGCGCGGGACACGATCTGGTGCTCGACCCGCGCCTTGCAGTAGGTCGCGTCCAGATAGACGTACGGGAAGCGGACATGGTCCAGGGGCCGGGCACGGAACACGGTCAGCTGGCCGTCCAGGTCCTGGCAGATCCGCGAGACCTCGCTCTTGGAGATCCCGGTGTCCGCGCCGAGGGCCTTGACCAGGTCGTCGACCGACCGCGTGGACACGCCGTGGACGTAAGCCTCCATGATGACCGCATACAGGGCCTGGTCGATGCGGCGGCGCCGCTCCAGCAGAGCGGGGAAGAAGCTGCCCGACCGCAGCTTGGGGATCGCGAGGTCCAGGTCGCCGGCCTGGGTGCTGAGCGTCTTGTCGCAGTGGCCGTTACGAAGCGCGGTGCGCATGTCGGTGTGCTCGTTCCACTCCGCGCCGATCCGGACCGTGGCCTCGGCCTCGATCAGCTCCTGGAGCATCCGCTCGGCCACATGGCGGACGAGTTCGAGCCCATCCGCCGAACGTAGTGACTCAAGCAGCCGGAGTAAGTCATGCTGAGACAGGGCCATCCTGCACCTCCCGCGTTGAACTGCCCGTTCACTACGGAGAGTTGCACGATGGCCCGCCTTGCGGGCAGGGAGCGAGAACCCATCGGCATACGCCCCCGGCGCACTCCCTAACCTTGATCGGCTACACCACGTCAAGGGACGCCATCGAGACCTCCTGGCAGACGAACTGGGTTAGCCCCAGGACCGTCAGGCGTAGATGATCCCAGCCGCGGGCGAGGGTCACCACGTCCACGAACCGTTCCCTACTCGGGTCGTCCGTGACGTGCGACAGCGCGTTGCGTCGTGGGCCGAACCGGCTGAAATGGCTGTTGAGTTGGGTGCTGAGGTACTGCGGGAGCAGAGGGCGTGACTCCTTGAGCAGCTCGTTTATGGCCGGGCTGCCTTGCCCCATGGCCGGCTTGAGTGCCTCGGCTATCCCGTAGCCGCGCCAGTATGTGGATGTCTGCATCATCTCGGGCCACGGCTCTGCCATGGCCTCCAGTACGAGGACATGATGCGCAAGCCCGATGAAGGCCGATCTGATGTTCGCGTCGTCCGGTAGCGCTGCCGGAGCGACGGGCCACTCGTAGCCGGGCGAGCCGATGATGCTGGCAAGCGTCCATCCGATGATGACTGGGCTCAGGTCCGGGGGCAGCGGTGTGGTGAGACCGGGCACTTCGGCGAGCGCACGCCGCAGTACGTTCGCTGCCAGCGCGGCGCCCAGTTCTCGGTCTTCTCCTGTGGTGCGCAGTCCGGCCAGGATCCAGGTGGCCAGCTGAGCATGCTCGATCCTGGGCAGCGCGAGGCTGCTGACGTTGTCGGCGTCGGTCGACGGCAGCAATACTTCCCAGTACTCGTTGTACGCGTCAGCCGCAGTGCTGAGCCACGCATGGTCGTAGCCGATCACGGCGAGGCGGTCCTCCAGAACGTCGCGGCGTGCCTCGTCGGCGGCGAGCAGCCGGTACAGCTCGGCGTACACAAGCGGTGAAAGCTCGCACCTCAGCTCGTCCATAGGACCTGTTCCAGCTGTTCGGCCAGCGGTACGTCCGGCTCGGCGTCGCCGTCGTAGTCGAAAGCTTCTCGGGGGATGGGGAAGCTTTCGATGTCCGCGCGCCTCACGGAGGGCACGGTCGACCCGCGCAGGAGGATCCGCCTGGTGGCCTGCCCTTCGCGCCCGTTGAGGTAGTGCGCCAGGGCCGGCCCCTGCGCTTGGTCAAGCAGGCGCAGGACGAAGACATGCGGATCTGCCACGCCCGGGCGCTGGGCAACGGTGGCATAGGAATAGTCGCCCAGGCCCGCGATGAGGAGATCTCCGGGAGCGATGACGGTTGCCCCGGAGGTCTCCGGTTCAACCCATCGGCGGGGTGGCTTTCCGGCGAGGGAACTGACGTCCACCACCGGCAGGGTTCCCGGCACTTCCTCAGGCGCTTCGGCATTCCGGGTCGATCGGGACCGTGCGAGTTCCCGGATGAAGGAGCTGAGAGGCTCGCCGTCGCTCAGGAGGTCAGGGCGGGGCGTCGCAAGCGTGATCGCCCAGTCGTTCCGGACACGAAGATCCGCCGTGGCCCACCAGGTCGACTCCGCGGGCGCCTCCGCCTGATGGGTTCGCTCCTCGATCCGGGCGAGTGCCTGGCGTAGTTGCTGCGTGTGCGCCAGAGGCGGCACCGGCAGCGTCATGTCGAGCAGATCCGTTGTCTTGACAGCTCCCGTGGTCGACCCTGCCGCCAGGAGCGCCCGCCGGGCACACCCGCTCTGGCTGTTGAGTACGGCCCAGATCCACAGGGAGTCGACCGGGGCGAGGGGGCGCAAGGCCGTGAACCGGGAAGAGAACAGTGCCCCGTTCAGCCGGTCGTCGATGAGGAGTGCCGGGCCGGATGCCGACGGGGGCACCAGGACGTCACCTCTTCGCAGCCCGTGCAGGCCGACGGCGAAGACGCTCCCCTGGTACTTGGTGCTGCGCCGACGGATGGCGCCTGTTGACGCCGCCACATTGGCGGGCGTGATGACGGGCGACCCAGCCTTTGTCACCGTGTCCGGCGGCAGACTCGAAGCAAGCTCGCGCAGGGAAGCCAGCGGTGCCTGCGTCGGCCACTGGAATGCGGAAGAAGCCAGCCTGACCGGGTCCCATCCAGGTCCGACCCTGCGCAGGTCAACGACCAGGGACGTACTCATGACTGCCCCAGGCCGCGCGGAGTGGCTGCAGGATTAATGAAGGCGAGTGCTGCGCTCAGAGCCGCGCCCTCCGGCTCCAATTGGTTTTCCCAGTCGTCGCCGAGCTGCGCGACGAATGTCTCCGCCGGCTCCTTCTTGTCAATCGTCATGAGTACGGAAGTGGCTGCCGTGCCGGCCATGGCTCCCCTGGGCAGACCAATCAAGGCCGCCACGTGAAACTCATTGGCCAGAAACGTCCGATACGACGCATAGCGCTCCGACCAGGTGAACCAGCTCGCCACATGGAACACGGCGCGCCCGCCCGCGTTCAGCGCCCGCAGGCTCTTGTCGACTGCTGCGACGTCACCGTCGGTGGTCCTCGATCCGTCCAACAGCGTCTGGTGGTCAGATGAGCGGACACGAAGAGGCGGCGCCGTGACGATAACATCAGCCCCCACGAATTCCGTGCCGAAAGCATCGGCCTCGTCGATTGTCACGGGTAGCGGGGCGCCGTTGCCGATACTGGCGGCTAGGCCGGCGAGTCGTGGATTGATCTCGTAGCCGACGAACCGGGCCGGGACATCCACTCGGGCGGCACGGTCGAGAACGGCCCACAGGAACGAGCCGGTCCCGCAGAACGGGTCCAGGACGGTCCCCGTCACACGCTGTTCGGCCAGCGCGGCAACCGCGGAAGCGATCACGGGGTGGGAACTGGATTCAGAACTGCCGCGGGAGGCAAACTCGATCAGTGCCGAACGTTTGGCACGCCACAGCACATCCGGTCGCACAGGAAGAAGCCCGCCGTCCGGCAACTCGATACCGGACTGCTCCGTCTCTGCCAGGACCGTCCGGGCGGGAAAAGCGTCGCCGGCACGCGCCCCGGAACTGCGAAGACGATCGGCCTCGAACCAAAGGCGCTGCACCAGCAGGGACGTCGCGAGCTCCTCGTCGGTGAGCAGACCCCGCGCACCGTACTCAGGAGGCGTCGGACCATCGACAGGCTCCAGGGACCGGACACCGCGGTCGGCCTTGAACCATTCGCCGTTGACAACTGCGTAATGGTCGACCGTACCCATGACGTCCCGGCTACGGGCAAGGCCGGGCAGAGCCAGCTCGGGCCGCTTCAGCCGTCTGAGGTTCCCCCGTCATGCGGGAGGTGCTGATCAGCTGGTCAGCAGGGGTTGATCGGTGTTCAGATTCGTTGGTTCGGCCGTCGCCTGCTCGGCGTAGTGCTTCTCCTCGAACTCGATCGGGCTGAGCCAGCCGAGCCGTTCCTGGATGCGGCGGGAGTTGTAGAAGCCGTCGATGTATTCGAAGAGCGTGAGGTTGGCCTCGGCCCTCGTGGTGAAGGTGCGGCCGCGGATGCATTCGGTTTTGATGAGCATCCAGAGGTTCTCCGCGAGGGCGTTGTCGTACGAGTCCCCGACGGACCCCATGGATGCTTCAACTCCCGCTCGCAGCAGCCGGGTTGTGAGCTTGATGGATGTGTACTGACAGCCGTGGTCGGCGTGATGGATGAGCTTGCCGGGCTCGACCTCACGGAACGCGAGCGCGTACTCCAGGGTGGTCAGGACCAGGTCGGCGTCCGCGCGGGCAGAGGTCTCCCACGCGACCACCCGGCGGGAGAAGGCGTCCCGGATCGCCGAGAGCCACAACGGCCCCTCGCCGGTGGAGATCATCGTCAGGTCGGTGACCCACAGCCGGTTCGGCGCCGGTGCGGTGAAGTCCCGGCTGACCAGGTCCGGGGCGAGCGTGGCCTTGGGATCGCGGCGCGTGAAGCCCTTCCGCCGCGGGCTGACGCCCGCGATGTCGGCCTCGCGCATCAGCCGCTCGACTCGCTTGCGGCCCACGCGCGTGCCCTCGCGTTTGAGGACGGCGTGCACGCGCGGCGAGCCGTAATTGCCGCCGGACTCGGCGTGGATCTCCTTGATCCGCTCGGTCAGCTCGACGTCGCGGCGCCGCCGTTCGCACGGCTCCTTCTCCGCGCGGCGCCAGCGGTAGTAGGTGGAGGAGGCGATGTGCAGTTCCCGCAAGACGCACTCGACTCCCAGGCGGGGATGCTCGTCGAGGAGCGCCGTCACCTGGGCCGGGTCGGGTCGAGTTGCGCCGCGAAAAACGCAGACGCCGTCCGCAGCACGTCGTTCGCCCGCTTGAGCTGGGCGTTCTCCTTACGCAGCGCCACCAGCTCGGCCCGCTCGTCGGTGGTGAGCCGGTCGTCGCGCTCGCCGGCATCGGCCTCAGCCTGCCGGATCCAGCCGCGCAGGGCCTCGGGATGCACACCGAGGTCGACGGCCAGCTTCTTGATCTGCGGCTTCGGGTCGGAGGTCCGGTACATCCGCACCGCACGCTCACGCAACTCCAGCGAGTACTTTCTGGGAGCAGCCATGGTCGATGTTCCTCTCATGAGAACCATCTGACCCTCTGTCAACACACTCCGCATCTCGGGGGAACCTCAGTCCGCTCTTTACCTCGACAACTGCCCACGGCACCAAGTCCCCATCGGCGTTGGCGGCCCAGGCCAGCACATCAGGCCGCAAGCTCGACAGCTTCTCAAGACGCGGCTGCACCTGCAGAAGCGTGTAGCCCGCAGCTCGAAGCACGGACCGTACGTCAGCCGCCCCCACGTTCCTGTCCGACACCGTCCCCCCTCTCCCGATCAAGCCAGCCGAGAAAGGTATCGCGCCCACTCGACCACTACAACCCGAAGCCGCCGTCGCTCTTCCAGGACAGTGGCACGTGCCCTGCCGAGTGCGGCTGGCAAGGGCGCGCTACTCAGGAATCGACGATACCTGCAGCTCGGATTCGCCCCCCAAGGGTTTGTTCAGCAGATAAACATGCCATCTAAACTGAGGAAATATGGGGTGGTGGCCGCCAGCGGTCGTAGCGGTGGCCGATCCGACCATCCGCGGCTTCAGCGGCGTGGCCGTCCGGGCGCTACTGGTAGACGGTGGTGATCGGTTCCGAGACGCTGGCTCCGCTGCCGGGAGCGGCGTACGAGATGGTCCACACGGCGGCTGTCTTGTTCGGATAGCCGTACAGGTAGCCGCCGTTGTCGCACCCGTAGTTCAGGCGCTGCCCCGCCAGCGTTGCGGTGCCACCACCGGCGAACGAGCAGCGGGCACCGTTGGTCAAGACGAGGGTGATCGGTTCGATGTCGGGTCCGCCCGGCATGTGGTTGTTGTTGCCGGGAAAACCCTCGGGGACCGACAGTTCGACCATGCGGTCGGAGGCTCCGTCCAGGCACAGTGCGCTGGTGTCCGAGGGATTGGAGTCCGGGGAGAAACAGGGGTCGAGGATCCGGTCGCCGGCGGTGCAGCGCCAGGCGTCCGTGCGCATCGTGGATTCGGCGGTCCCGAAGCAAGAGCCGCTGGCACGGTCGGTGATGGTGATGCCGGTTGCCGGGGTGCCGCCTGGGGACCAGGGGCTGAGGGTGATCACCTGGGTCTGCGTCGGCGCGGACGACGCCGCGGCGGTCGGGGTCTGCGACTCGGTGACGGCGGAACGGGCGGGAGGCGACGTGGTCCCAGCCGGTGTGGCGCCAAGGGTGGAGCGAGCCGCGGCCGGCTGCGGGGAGTGGGTGGCGCGCGCTGAGGCGTGGCCCGGGTCCAGCGCGAACCAGGTCCCTGTGGCGGCCGCGGCGAACACGGTGGCCGCGACGACGATGAGCCAGGCGCGGCTGTAGGGAGGGCGTATCGTGGAAGCCGGCCATGCGGGGTCTTCGACGGTCGGGGGATGCCACTGCTCGGCGATCAGGTTCGGGACCTCGGTCGGCCGGTCATGGACATTCCCGAGGACCTGAGTCGCCTGCTCGCCAAGCAGCTCGGCGGTCTTCTGCGCCACGACGGCGGACGACGGCCGATGGCCCGGGTCTTTGGCGAGGCACGCCGTCACCAGGCTGAGCATGTCGTCGGGGACACCGTCGAGGTCCGGCTCGGCGCTGAGGACGCGGAAGGCGACGGCCTCGGCGTTGCCGGTGCCGAAGGGGTGGCGGCCGGTGGCGGCGAAGGCGAGCAGCGCACCCCAAGCAAAGACATCACCTGGCGGCCCGGCGGTGCCGTCTCGGTAGTATTCGGGGCTCAGCCAGCCCGGGGTCCCGGTGAGCATGCCGGTACGGGTGACAGCGGTGCCGTCGGCGACGTGAGCAATACCGAAGTCCAGCACCCGCGGCCCGTCCGGGGCCAGGATCACATTCGCGGGTTTCAAGTCGCGGTGGACCACCCCGGTGGCGTGCACGGCCGTGAGCGCTCCGGCCGTCCCAGCGGCGAACAGGTGCAGCTGGATCCCGGCCAGCGGCCCGTGCACCGCCGTGTGCTCTGCGAGCGTCAAGCCGGGTACGTAGGCCGTTGCCAGCCACGGGATGTCCGCGTCGGGATCGGCCTCCAGCAGCGGCACCAGACACGGACCCGACACCCGCCGCAGAACCTGCACCTCGCGCCGGAACCGGGCCCGGAATTGATCATCCGCGGCCTGCCCGGTGTGCACGGCCTTCACCGCTAGCCGCTCGCCCCGCTCCCCGACCGCGGCGTACACGGTGCCCATCCCACCCGCGCCCAGCACCCCGACCACCCGGAAGCGCCCGATCCGAGCCGGGTTGGAAGCACGACGAGCAGCAATCCGCGACACCGACAAGACCCCCGCCGAGAGCGATTGTGGACGAGATGTGAACCCTAGCGGGGATCGGGGACGCCACAAGTCTGTTGCCCTCGGATGGGATCCGCCCACGCCTTGCTCCCCCGGTCTGCGCACGACATCCGGCCCGCTCCCCACCATGCTTGCCACACGCCCGCCCAGCGGTGGGACTGTTGCTGCTCCGCACAGAGCCAACCACGCGCTCTCTAAGGCGGCAGCCGGGGCATCGGCAAGGCGCTGGTGGAAGAGCTGTACGTACGCGGTGCGCCCAAGATCTACGCCACGGCCCGCGACCCGCACACCGTCACCCACCCCGACGCGGTCCCGGTGGCCCTGGAGGTCACCGACCCGGCCTCGGTCGCAGCGGCCGCCGCGCAGGCGCAGGATGTGACCGTGCTGATCAACAACGCCGGTGCCTCGGTCGGCGCGTCCTTCCTCGACTCCCCCGTCGACGACGTACGCCGGGAGTTCGAGACCAACTTCTACGGCCCGCTCCTGGTGGCCAGGGCCTTCGTGCCCGTCATCGAGCGGAACGGCGGCGGCCACCTCCTCAACGTGCACTCCGTCCTGTCCTGGATAGCCCTCGGCGGCTCCTACAGCGCCTCCAAGGCCGCCCTGTGGTCGCAGACCAACTCCCTGCGCCTGGAGCTCCAGCCGCGCGGCATCGCCGTGACCGGCCTGCATGTCGGCTACGTCGACACCGATCTGACGACAGGCGTCGACGCCCCCAAGTCCGACCCCCGCGACGTTGCCGCACTCGCCCTCGACGGCATCGAGACCGGCGCCCACGAAGTCCTCGCCGACGACATCTCCCGCCAGGTCAAGGCAGGCCTGGCCGCCGACCCCGCGGCACTGTATCCCCAGCTGGCCAAGTGACCCCCTGCACGCAAGAAGACGGGGCATGCCCACCCAGGACGCGCGTCTAAGCCGCGGGCTTCGGCCCGCGGCTTGAACGCCCTTCACCTCTCGAGCACGACAGCGAGACCTTGGCCGACGCCGATGCAGATGGCCACGACCGCGATGCCGCCGCCTCTGCGGGCGAGTTCGTGGGCCGCGCGACCGATGATGCGTCCTCCGGACGCTCCGAGCGGGTGTCCCATCGCGATGGCGCCACCGTGCGCGTTCACCTTCTGAGGGTCGAGGTCGCTCCACAGTCGCAGACAGGCGAGCGACTGCGCCGCGAAGGCTTCGTTCAGCTCGACCAGATCGACGTCGGCCCAGGTGCGCCCGGCGCGGGCGAGCGCGCGGTTGGCCGCCTCGACGGGTGCGACTCCGAAGACGTCGGGGTCGTTGCCGAACGCCGCGCGGCCGGCGATGCGGGCGAGGGGTTCGCCGTCGAGCACTCCCTCGCGTGCGACGAGCACGGCGGAGGCGCCGTCGTTGATGGGCGAGGAGTTCCCGGCGGTCACCGTGCCCCCCGCGGTGAACGCCGGGCGCAAGCCGGCGAGTACCTCGACGGTGGACTCGTCGCGGATGCTTTCGTCGCGGGCGAGGTGGTGGCCGTCGACCTGGACGATCTCGCGGTCGAAGACGCCGTCCGCCCATGCCCGGGCAGCCAGGCGATGACTGCGCGCCGCGAACACGTCCTGTTCCTCACGTGAGATCCCGTGGATGCCGGCGAGCTTCTCGGCACTCTCACCGTTGGAGATCGTCCATTCCTTCGGCAGGCGCGAGTTGACCATGCGCCACCCGATCGACGTGTTCCACATCGTCTGGTTGCCCGCGGGGAAGGCTTTGGTGCTCTTCTCGACGACGTAGGGCGCGCGGCTCATTGATTCCACGCCGCCCGCGAGCACGACGTCGGCGTCTCCGGCCTCGACGGCTCGTGACGCCTGGATGACGGCCTCGACCGAGGACCCGCACAGGCGGTTGACCGTGACTCCCGTGACCGAGGTGGGGAATCCGGCGAGCAGCGCGCCGAAACGTGCGACATCGCGGTTGTCCTCGCCGGCCTGGTTCGCATCGCCGAAGATCACGTCGTCGATGCGCGCGGGATCAAGGCCCGTGCGCTCGACGGTCGCGCGCATGACGATGGCGGCGAGATCGTCGGGGCGTACATCGGCGAGGCCTTTGCCGTACCGTCCGAAGGGGGTGCGGACGGCGTCGTACACGAAGCTCGCGGGCATGTCAGACACCTTCCAGGAATGCCGCAGCGTCGGTGGCGTCGGCGAGGTTGAGGCCGGTCAGGGCGGCCAGGGAGTCCACCGTGTTGTCGCCGAACGTCTCGCGCACGCGCAGCCCGTCGGGCGTGACGTCGAGCACCGCGTGATCGGTGTAGATGCGGGTTACGCAGCGCACTCCGGTCAGCGGGTAGGTGCAGGCGGCGACGAGTTTCGGCGTGCCCTGCTTGGTGAGCAGGTCGGTCATCACGTAGACCGACTTCGCGCCGATCGCGAGATCCATCGCTCCGCCGACGGCGGGAATCGCGCCGGGCTCGCCGGTCGACCAGTTCGCGAGATCGCCGGTTTCTGACACCTGGAAGGCGCCGAGCACGCATACATCCAGGTGTCCGCCGCGCATCATCGCGAAGGAGTCGGCGTGGTGGAAGTACGCCGAGCCCGGCAGCGCGGTCACTGGCTGTTTGCCGGCGTTGATCAGGTCGGGGTCGACGGTGCCGGGCTCGGGCGCGGGCCCCATGCCGAGCATTCCGTTCTCGGTGTGCAGGACGAACTCCGTGTCGCCCGGCAGGTAGTTGGCCACAAGGGTGGGGGCGCCGATACCGAGGTTCACGACCGATCCCTCGGGGATGTCGGCCGCGATGCGACGAGCGAGGTCGGTGCGGCTGATGCGTGTGCTCATCGGCTCTCCTCCTGTGCCAGCGGGCTCCCCTCGATGTCGACTCCGCCGACGAACGCTCCTTCGTCGAGCCAGCGGCGTTCTCCCACGGCGACGACGTGGTCGATGAAGATGCCGGGCGTCACAACGGTCTCGGGGTCGATAGCGCCGAGCGGCACGATCTGGTCGACCTGGGCGATGGTGGTGGCCGCCGCGGCCGCCATGATCGGGCCGAAGTTGCGGGCGGTCTCGCGGTAGACGAGGTTGCCCCAGCGGTCGGCCCGCAGGGCGCTGATCAGGGCGACGTCAGCTCGGATCGGGTATTCGAGCACATAGTCGCGGCCGTCGATCGTGCGCACCTCCTTGCCCTCCGCGAGTTGCGTGCCCACGCCTGTCGGCGAGAAGAACGCGCCGATGCCGGCGCCGGCGGCGCGGATGCGTTCGGCGAGATTCCCCTGCGGCACGAGCTCCAGCTCGATGTCTCCAGCACGGTAGAGACCGTCGAACACCCACGAGTCGCTCTGCCTCGGGAACGAGCAGATGATCTTGCGTACTCTTCGCGCCGCAAGGAGTGCGGCAAGACCCGTGTCGCCGTTGCCCGCGTTGTTGTTGACGACGGTCAGGTCGCGTGCTCCATGGGCGATGAGTGCGTCGATCAGCTCCACCGGCTGGCCCGCGCGGCCGAATCCACCAATCATCACGGTGGCGCCGTCACGGATTCCCGAGACGGCGGCCGCGGTGTCCTCGACGGTCTTGTCGATCATTGTTCCTCCACGCGTTCGGGCATCGCGCGACCTCTCAAGCGATTTCACATAGCCAGCCCGCGTGGGGAAGGTGCATGAAAATCGACACCTTTCGATGCAGGCATAGCATCTATGCCTATGTCATATCACGCCGTGAGCGCCTTGGGCAGGCTCGATGAGCGTGAGGTGCAACGCCCCCGGCCCTACACTCACCGCGCGATGCCGGGGGCTCGCCGGTGCGTCGAACGCACGGCGCCGCCGTTAGGGTCTCCTCGGGGGCGATCTCGCTCTCCTCGCGAATGAAGACTGGAGCTAATAAGCTATGCCTATGTCTGAACTCGCGAGCGAACGCTATACCGACCGCATCGCCACCGGACCGCTCATCCTCGTCCAGGAGGTCCTGAACACCCGCGCCGCCGGCAAGCCCGCACTCGAGGACCTGCTCTCCACGCCGGATTCCGCGACGTCGTGGCTGTCCGGCGCGCTGGACGAATGGAGCCGACGTACCGGGGCGGAGGCGCCGACGATCGAGGTCGATGAACCGGGGCTGGTGCGGCTTCAGCAGCTACGCGCGTCGCTGCAGATGACGGTGTCGGGCGCGGTGCGCGACGCTCCGGTCCGATCCGCACCGAAGGGGGTGAGCGGCGCGCTGGAGGTGCGGATCGACGCCGATGGCGTCTTCTCGGTGGCGCCGCGCGGCAAGGACGTCGCGTGGGTCGTCGCGGCCGTGCTCAACGAGATCACGAACGCCCAACTGACAGGTACGTGGCGCCGCTTGAAGATGTGCCGCAACCGGGTCTGCTCGGTTGCCTTCTATGACGGCACGAACCCGAACAACGGCGTCTGGCATGACGTGCGCATCTGCGGCAACGCCGTGAACCTTCGGGCCTCGCGGCAGCGTCGGGCGGCCGCGCGCGCGTAGCGCGCCGCAGGCCACCCGACCGACGGGCCGCCTGCTCAGCCCTTCGCCGCCCGGCAGGAGCCCCACAGCGCACCGGGATTGATGCGCGAGGGGTGACGCTCCAGCATGTACTCGTAGAGTTCGAGGGTGCTGCCGGTGCGCCGCACCCCGGTGTTGAAATCGAGGATGTAGCGGCGGGTCTCCTCGATGTGACGGGGATCGTCATCGGCGGTCTGATCCTTGTGTCCCGCGACGATCGCGGTCGGCGCCAGCGCCTCGACCGTGTCGAGAGCCCTCAGCCATTCGTCCCGCCCGTCCGCGTCCGATGCCGCGAGCATGAGGTGCACGTTGTTGTAGATCACGTCGCCGGCGACGATCAGCCCCAGGTCGGGAACGTGCAGGCAGGTGGTGTTGTCGCTGTCGGTGTGCCCGAGGCGGACGGGGCGGACCTCCGCCCCGCCCACGGTCAGGACGTCGTCCTCCAGCGGTTCGGCGAGTACGAGCCGCTCGGGGATCTGCTCGGGGAACCAGGCGCGCCAGACCGCCTTGAGAACCTCCGGCGAGGACTGATAGGCCATGTCCTCGACGACCTCGGGAAGCGCGAAGGCGCGCGCAGCGGGGTACTGCTCCAGTACTGCTCCGAGGCCGAACCAGTGGTCCCCGTGGCCGTGTGTGACGTACACGCTCGTCACCGGAGCCGCCCGCTCACTGAGCCACCGCAGCAGGCCCTCCGACTGCGCGATCGTGAAGAGCGGATCCACCAGCAGCGCCTCTCCCCCGTTCGAGATGAGGATGCTCGACGTCGGCGACCAGGAACGCTCGCTCTGATCGGGCGGCACGTCGGAGTTGGTGGTCGGCATGCCGTCCGCGACATGCACGGCGTAGGTCAAGGCGTTCGACGTCATCGGTGGACTCCTCGGATTCTCTGATGGTCGCTCCCACTCCGGCCGGAACGCAGAGGAAGCCGGAAGGCCCGGTCCTCGTTCGGTCGATCACAGAGCGATGACATTGACGCAAGCATAGACCCTATGCTTACGTCATAGAGCTCGCGTCGGCCAAGGATCTCGAGAGCCACCGGCTCCGGTTCGTCGCCGCAAGAGAGCGATCGTCAAAGGAGACACGAGATGAACAGCCCAGCGACGCAGACGCCGACCGCGGTGCTCGTCCACGGATACCTGGACGACGGCGCCATCTGGAACAGCGTCCGCACCGTCCTCGACGAGCGGTCGATCCCCTCGATCGCGTTCGAGCTCGCCGGCATGGGTGCGCGCGCCTCGGACCACGGGCCGTTCACGCTCGCCCGCTGGGCCGACGACCTCGAGAGCATGCTGCGCGCGACGGAGGGCCCCGTCGTGCTCGTCGGCCACAGCATGGGAGGCCAGATCGCCGAGCTCGTCGCCGCCCGCCTGGCCGATCAGGTGCGTTCGCTCGTCCTGGTCAACCCGATCCCGCTGGCCGGCACTCACCTCCCCCCGGAGCAGATCGCCCCCTTCCAGGCCCCGGACCTCGGACTCGACGCGCAGCGCGCCTTCCGCGGCGCACTCGCCACCGCGTTCCCGGAAAAGGAGAACGACCGGCTCGCCCAAGTGACGCTGCACGTCGACCCGTCGACGATCTCCGACACGGCGACAGCATGGAACAACGGCCACCCGGACGGACAGCAGCCCAGCAAGTTCCCCGGGCGCGTCACCGTCCTGCGCGGCGAGAACGACCCCTTCGTCACGGAAGAGGTCGTCTCCGCGTATGTCGCGCCCCGCTTCCCCGGCGCCGCCTCCCAGACGATCGCAGGCGCGGGTCACTGGGCGCACGCCGAGAACCCGGCCGCGGTCGCCGCCGTCATCACCGAGGTCGTCGAGGACAGCGCGTCGAACTTCGCCGACGGCCGCCCTGCCAAGGCCTGGACGAGCGCGTTCGAGCAGCGCACCCAGGAGTCCTTCGCGGCGGCGCTCTCGCCGAACGTGCGGATGGAGGCGAGCGCGCTCGCCAAGCCGGTCGAGCGCAAGGAGCACGTCGAGGCCCTCATGTCCGCGGTGAGCTCCGTGTACGAGCGGCTCGAGTTCGTCCGGAAGGCACAGGACGGCCCGCGGACGTATCTGGAGTGGGAGGCCGCCGCCTTCGGCGGCTTCGAGATGAAGGGGATCACGATCCTCACGCGTGATGACGAGGGGCTCATCACGGAGATCGCCATCCACCACCGGCCCATCGGCGCCGTGCTCCAGATCAACGCGAAGGTCGGGGGACCCCTCATCGAGGCCGGCCTCATCCCCGCCGAGTACTTCAACTTCACGGAAGGCGAATGACCATGACCGAACGCATCAATGTGGAGTTCACGGCGGACGGGGGCGTGACGCTGCGCGGCTGGCTCTACCTGCCGGACGCCGAGGGCCCGCGCCCCGCGATCACGATGGCGCACGGATTCGGCGGCAACCGGGAGATGGGCCTCGACCCGTACGCGCGCAAATTCGCCGACGCCGGGTTCGTGGTGCTCGTCCACGACCACCGCACGTTCGGCGCCAGCGACGGCGAGCCCCGCAACGACGTCGACCCGTGGCGTCAGATCGCGGACTGGCGCCGCGCGATCAGCTTCCTGGAGGCTCGGCCGGAGGTCGACGCGGACCGCATCGGGGTGTGGGGTACGAGCTTCGCGGGCGGTCATGCGATCGTGCTCGGCGCGACCGACGTGCGGATCAAGTGCGTGGTGTCGCAGGTGCCCACCATCAGCGGATTCGAGCAGTGGCAGCGCAAGGTCCCGCCGGAGCGCATCGCCGCCTTCGAACTCGCCCAGGCCGAGGACGAACGCGCCCTGGCCGCCGGCGGTGAACTGCGGTACCAGACCTCCATCGGCGACGATCCGGCCGACCCGGCCCTGTACCCCAGCCCGGACGCCCTGCGGTTCTACCGTGACCTGGTTCCGCCGGGCCGCGAGAACAACACGGTGACGGCGCGCTCCAGCCGGGCTGCGCGGCTGTACGAGCCGGGCGTATGGATCACCCGGGTCTCGCCCAAGCCGCTCATGATGATCGTCGGGACCGGCGAGACGGTGATCCCGGCCGACATCCAGCTCGCCGCCTTCGAGCGGGCGCTGGCCCCGAAGGAGCTGGTGCTGCTGCCCGGCGGGCACTTCGACGCCTACAAGGTGCACTTCGAGGAATCCAGCGGCACCGCGCTGTCGTGGTTCCAAACTCACCTCGCCCCGGTCCCGGCCTCAACCGGCTCGTGAGACAGAGGCGGTTCCGGCCACTGCTGGAACCGCCTCCCCAGGCGGGTGACCGCCGCCGCCTCTCTCCCCGGCGGAGCGCTTCCGGAACGTGGCTGCCACGGTCACGCGCCACCTGGCACGGTCGGCCACGAGATGGGCCTCGTCGAGTGCCGTACCAACCCGTTCACCGCCGCCGTGTGTGTAGCCAGCGCGGACGTGCAGAAGACCCGTCGCGGGCGGCGGCTGTAGCGCTTGGGGCGGTGCAGGTTGCAGTGCTCGCGCCAGCATCTGAGGCGCGCCCGCGGCGATCGCGGTCCGCGAGCGTCCGCAGGACAGCCGGTTGGCGAGCGGAGAGTGCCTCGGAGGCGGCCTGTTTCTCCAGGCTCCGACCGCATCGCCGACACGGGGTCACGCCACAGCGCCCCGATTTCCACCACCTCATCACCACCGTCAGCGGGACGCTGAAGCAGGAGGTCGACTTCACCACGTACGACGCGATCCCCGATAGCTGGTTGTGGGTCCGTCCGGGGCAAGCCCAGAGGTGGGGGGACCTGAGCGAGGTCGAGGGGCATCTCGTGCTCTTCGAAAGCGACTTCCTCGATCCGGCCACGGTGGTCGCGGCGCGCTTGGAGACGCCGGGCAGCCCGGTGCAGTACGACGCCGTCGACGTCCACGGCGTCGATCTGGCGATCGAGCACCTCTGTCACGAGTTCGGTGCCGTCGGCGACAGTCCGCTCGACGTGCACATCGCCGTCCTGCGACACCTGCTGTCCGTGCTGGTGCTCCGGCTGGCCGACCAGCCGAGTGGGCTTCCCGGCACTACGGAAGACAGCGCCACCTTCCGCCGATTCCGCGAGGCGGTCGAGCGCGACTTCGCCAAGACCCGTGAGGTCGCTGACTACGCCAGAAACCTGAGCTACTCCCCGCGCACGCTCACGAGGGCAACCGCATCCGCGGTCGGTACCAGCGCCAAGGGGTTCATCGACGAACGAGTCATGCTGGAGGCCAAGCGCCGCCTGGCCCACAGCGACGAGCCCGCCGTCCGTATTGCCGCACACCTCGGCTTCAGCAGTGCCACCAACTTCAGCAAATACTTCCAATCCCGAGCCGGACAGAGCCCGATCCAGTTCAGGAACGCGTCCCGACAGGTCTCACGTCCGCAAAGGTGAGCCCTGACGCTACGGACGTGCCTCCTGCGGATTCGGCTCCCTCTTCCGGCAAGGGCGTGGCGAAACGAGTCGACTCCGGGGTCCACCCAGTGGGACGTGCATCACCGACCTGGCGGACTGCTTTCAGTCGTCGGCCCCTGCGGTGAGCTCCGTCCGCGTGTCCGGGCGAGGTCGCCGGGGCACACGGACGGACCGATGGGCGGCTCGCCGAGGGCCGTTCCGACCCGTGTGCCGCAGCGGCCGTGATCCGGCGTGGTGAAAGCGAGATCCCACCCACCAGCCGAGGAACCTACTGGAACGCAAAGGGGCGTTCTGTTCTCGTTGAACGCCCCTCAGATTCAGAACATCGTGTTGTCGTTGGCGGAAGTGGCCGGCACGTCCTGAAGCACGTCCCAGTGCTCGACGATCTTCCGGCCCTGTACCCTGAACAGATCCACGACCGACTGCCCGCGCTCGCCGGGCGCGTTCACGTAGTGACTGTGGACGGCGACCAGATCGCCCTCGGCGACAACGCGCTTGCGGGAGACGGTCAGCTCCGGGAACGCCCGGAAGAACGCCCCGAGCCCCTCCCGTGCACCGGCCACACCATCCGCGATGCCGGGATTGTGCTGGTGGTACCCGGCGCTCCAGTACAGGTCGAGCGCGGAGAGATCCTTGTCGACGATGAGCCGGTCGAATGCCTTGGTGACGAGCGCCTTGTTGGCGGCTGTGAGCGAGCGCGGACCAGGTTGCCCGGTCTGCGGCCGACTGACGGTGGAGAACATGTCGTTTCCGTTGACGCTGCCGTCGGGGACGTCCTGCAGGGTGTCCCAATGCTCGGCGATCTTGCCGTCCAGGAACCGGAAAATGTCCATGACGGCCGAGCCTCGACTTCCCGGCGTCAGTACGAGGTTGGAGTGCACCACGACGAGGTCGTTCTCGGAGATGACCCGCTTGACGTCGTACTCGGTGTCGGGGAACTGCTGATGCAACCCGGCAACGAAGTTCTTCAACGCCTCGGCGCCATCGGACGCGAGGGGGTTGTGCTGGATGTAGTCGGCCCGCACAAACCTGTCCACGATCTCGGTGTCACCCCGCTCGAACGCTTCCTTGAGGACGCGTACGGCAACGGTCTTCTGGTAGTCGAGCCGGGCGCCGCCGTCGACGTGCCCGATGGCGTGACCCGCGCTGACGGGCGGCGAGGCGAAGGCGGGTACGGTCGCGGCGCCCAGCAGGGCGGACGTGGCGACCGTGGCGACGAGGACGCGACGGGTGGTCATGCCCCGGCTGGGCATGTGGGAAGTCACGATGTTCCCTCTCTTGGGACTTGGGCGCTTTCCTGGAAGGTCGGACTGACTCAATTCCTGGGGCCGAACATGTAGGCGTTGGCGACGTCGATGAGGGCTGCGCCCTGGTAGGCGGGGTAGCGCTCGGTGATGGCCTTCTTGTAGGCGTCGCCGTCGTCACCGAGCAGCTCCCGGCCGGCGTTGACGTAGTCGGTGAGCTCGGCCCAGACGGCTGGGGTGGTCGGCTCGCCGTGGCCGGGCAGGATGGTGTCGTACTCGGTCTCGGCCGCGAAGCGGTCGATGTTGGCCTGCCAGCCGTCGAAGTCCTTGTCCAGGAACCACAGGTGGGTGTGGTTGTAGACGACGTCCTGAGCGACCAGGACACCCTCCTCGGGCAGCTTGATCACGAGGGTGGTGTGGATCTCGCCGCCGGTGACCTTCTCGAACACGAACGGGATGCCGTCGATGACCTCGGTGCCCGGGGTGATCTCCACGGTCGGAGTCATGTCGGCGAGCGGGATCGCGGTGCCGGTGGGCAGATCCGTCTTGGCGCCCATGGCGACGATCTCCGCGGTGGTCTCCGGCAGGGCGTGCACCGGGACGCCGAAGCGGGCCGCGCCCTGGTAGTGGTCCGGATGCGCGTGGCTGATGACGAGGCGGTCAAGGGGCTTGCCCAGGCTCTTGGCGTAGGCGACGACCTCGTCGGCGTAGGCCAGGACGAACTGCGCGTCGACGGCGATGATCCGCGACGGCGTCTCGATCAGCTGGGTGGTGACGCCCAGGCCGTCCTCGGGCGAGACGTAGCTGTGGATGCGGACCTGGCCCTTGTCGATGACCGTGAGGGTGCCGTGCATGACTGTGCTCCTGTCGGAATGTGGATGAGCGGTGATGAGGGGACGCGGGGAGGGTCGGATCGCTGACGGCCGGCTCGCGACCGGCTATCGGCCGCAACGGACACAGCTGGCTTCCCGCTGGCTTTCCACTCCACGGGCCCGCGCCCCTGGAACAACTCCATACTGGGCCGGAACCGAAGGTCCAGCGAGGTACGCTGCGGTCTCGTGATGGTCCACAGGCGACAAGCGCGGCAGAAGCATGGTCGGCGGGAGACGGGCCTGCCGAAGGTGGTTTTCCAACCTCCGGCCGGAACCCCTGCGGGCATGGAGGTCATGACCCTGGCCGACTTCCGCGACCGCACCCGTGACTGGCCCTGGCACATCGCCACCCCGCACCGGCAGGACTTCCACGCCCTGATGCTGGTCACCGCCGGCACCCTGCGCCACCGCGTCGACTTCACCGGGTACGTACTGCCGCCCGGTTCCTGGCTGTGGATCCGGCCCGGCCAGGTACACCAGTGGCAGAACCCCGACCAGGCCGAGGCCGTCCTGATCTTCTTCCAGGAGGACTTCGTCGCCCCCGAAACCGCGGAACTGGCCGGGCTCGGCACCGGCACCGCCCCGATGCCCTTGTACAGCCCCGATCCTTCGGAGGCCCCCGTACTGGCAACTGCGGCCGAGCAACTGGCCGCGGAGTTCTCCCAGTGGGACCGCCATCCGCTGCCGGTGCACACCGCCCTGCTGCACCGCCTGCTCGACGTCGTACTCCTGCGCCTGGCCCACCTGCAGCAGCACGGCCAGGCTGAGGAATCCGCCCCCGAGCCCTTCCTGCGCTTTCGCGACGCTGTCGAACGAGGTCTCTCCCGCACTCATCGCATCGACGACTACGCCCGCGAACTCGGCTACTCCACCCGCACGCTCACCCGCGCCACCCAGACCGCGGCGGGCCTCAGCGCCAAGGACTACCTCGACCAGCGCCTCACCCTGGAAGCCAAGCGGCTCCTCGCCCACGGCACCGAACCCGCCTCCACCATCGCAGCCCACCTCGGCTTCACCAGCGCCACCCACTTCGGCAAGTTCTTCCAACGCCACACCGGCCAGACCCCCCTGGCCTTCCGCGCCTCCCAACGTGCGTCGCCGCCTGCGTAGCCGCCCACGCCAGCTGACTGCGTGAACGAGTTCGGCGCGGGCTCCTTCGGGCGCCGGCCCGTTGGAGTCACGAGCAACAAATTCCATTCCCGTGGGCCAAAAGCCTGACTGGCTCAGCCTCCGAACACCTCCGGCGGCACGCCCAGTTCCTTGGGTCCGACAAGCCCGAACGAGGGGCCTCGGGTGAGCCAGAGCAGCATGGGCAGGGCACGGTCGGGGTGTCGGCGGCTCATTTCGCGGGCGATGTCGGCGACGGGTACCCGTGGCTTGGCCACCTCCTGGTAGTCCTCCAGCCAGGCGCGGGTGTCGTCGATCACCTCTTCCCCGCCCACCGGGCCATGGCCCGGGACCACGATCCGGTGTTCTCCCAGCGCCTGGACCTGATCCAGGGCGGTGAGCCATGACGCGGGGTTGTTGGTGTCCGCCATGTAGCAGTGCGAGTGGTGGTTGAGCAGGTCCCCGGCGATCACGGCTTGCGCGTCGGGCACGTGGAAAGCGGTCGCGTGGACCGTCTCGGCCACCGGGAGGTCCAAGAAGACCACCGGGTGCCCCTCCAGGGAATAGCTGTCCCCTGTCAGCGGCTCGGGCACCGGCATCTCGTCCGGGATCTGGTCGCCGTAGGCTTCCTGCCAGTGCAGGCGCTTGGCCGGCCACTCCAGGATCCCGTCGATGACGCCCTGCCGGGCCAGGATCGGGGCGCCCGGGAAGGCGGAGGCGATCTCACCCATGCCGCCGTAGTGGTCCGGGTGCGCGTGCGTGATGAAGACCGCCTTGAGCTGCTTACCGCTGTCACGGACGCGCTCGGCGAGTTCGCGTGCCTCGCCGATGACGAACTGCACGTCGATCAGAATCGCGTCGTGCTCGCCGCTGATGAGGACGCAGTTCGGCGACAGAGCCGCTTCGGAACCCGCGAACACATCGAAACGAAGCCCGTTCCGCTGCTCCGAGAAGATAGTGGTGATCATGGGTCACTCCTCTCTGACCGACCCTTTTCGCGCCACTCGATGCGTGGCATCCTCTGAGCCGTGCGGTAACGCTAAGGAAACCTGGGAATCCATGACATGACTGGGAGCGCGCCGTTTTCGGCACCACAGCGCAGCTACGAAGCCGAAAGGCGTTTCACCACGCTCGGCCTGGACCATGACCCGTGGGACTACTGGAGCGAGGTGACCCGCACGGCGTTCGTCGCCATGCGTGCGGCCGCACTGCCCGGCTCGGCTCCCGTCCCAGGTAAGCACGGCTTCGCTGCGTCCGCTGTCGCCCGGGTGACGGGCGGGCTGCTGGTCAGCACCATGCGGGCGGATCCGCATGAGGCCGCTCGTACGCCTGACCTGGTCAGGAGGGCGGCAGGAGAGGACTTCTTCCTGACGCTGCTCACCGAGGGATCGGCCAGGCTCCGGCAAGGCGACCACGCCGCCGAGATGGGTCCCGGCGACTTCGCTCTCGTGGACAGTGCCCACCCCTACGTGTTCCGCTTCGACCGCCCGTTCCGCTCGGTGGTCCTTCAGATACCCCGCGCGATGCTCACCTCCCGCTCCGCCGTCGCCGAGCACGTCACAGCCGTACCGTTCCGGACCACTCGCGGCACGGGCGCCTTCGTCAGCCCCGTCCTGCGCGCCCTGGCCGAACAAGGTCATGACCTCGGCGAGGCGACCACCGCATCCTTCACGAGGAACCTTCTCGATCTCCTGGCCACCGCGTGTGACGCTCTCGGCTCGGACGTCTCCGGGAAAGCGAGTGCGGCCGTTCACCGACGTGATCTTCGCCGGGCCAAAGCCCACCTCGCCGACCGGCTCCACGACCCCGGCCTCACGCTGCTGGCAGCCAGCCACGACCTGGGCTTTTCACTGCGCTATCTGCATGAGCTGTTCCGCGAGGCCGACACCACACCGCGCGCATGGCTCTATGCCCTGAGGCTCGACCGCGCCCGCGCCATGCTGTCGGGGGCCGGATACGACGCTCAGAGCATCAGCAGCATCGCGCTGCGCGTCGGGTTCAAGGATGCTTCCCACTTCTCACGGGCGTTCAAGTCCCGCTTCGGGACCAACCCCGCCACCTACCGCAGAACGCATCACACGTCGAAGGGCAATCGCGTCCGTTGACACGCCTGGCTGGGAGGTCTGAACGGTTGTCGGGAGCAGGCGTCCTCTCCGTCTGGAGGTGGCGCTGTGACGTACGCCTCGCGATGGTGGCCGCAGAGCCGTCGTGGGAAGCCCTGGCTGCCCAGGCGGACCGCGCCTACCATGCCGCTACGAGAAGGGCACCCCCATGAGCGGTTACAGCGAGCGCGAGCAGGAGGTCTTGGAGGGCCTGGACCTGCTCCTCCGCATGGACAAGGAGCGTGAGCAGCCGTCGCTACCGGATGCCGACCCGCGGGCGTGACCTCGGCCTGACGCCGGGCAGGTCGAACGGCCGTGGAACGGAATGACGATCGTCAGGATTCCTGTCTGTTTTTCGCTTGAGTGCTTACCATGCGACATATGAGCACTGGGGCTCTTCATGATCAAAAGCCGTACGCCACGGCGGCGGTCGAGCAGTGTGTCACCGACATCGATGAGGCGCGGTCCCTGGGCACGGATCTGTATCACGCGCATGATCTCGATGTCCTCGGCGACCGGACCCGCTTCGCTCTGCGACTCGCGGCGGTCCGTGTCGGGGCGCTCACCGTGGGGTGGCTGTCGTACGACACCGAGGTCCGGGTCGATGCGGCCGCGCCGGAGTCCGCCTACCAGGTCAACGTGGCCTGCACCGGCAGCGTGCTGACCCGGTCGGGCGAGGACCGGATGGTGACCTCGCCGCTGCGGGCGGCGGTGTACCGCGTGGACCGGGCGCACACGTTGCAGGGATGGGACCGGCCGTGCCGGACCTTCGGGCTCAGGATCGAACGCGATTTCCTGGACCGGCAGTTGGAAGTTCTGCTGGGGCACCGGGTGCGGTCGCCCATCGCCTTCGACCTACCGCTCGACCTCAGTGGGGGCCGGGGCTATCACTGGTGGGCGCTCGTGCAGGCGCTCGCCGGGCAGGTGCACGACCCGGACTGCCCGCCACCGCACCCCACACTGGCGGCGTCACTGGAGCACAGCATCGCCAGAGGTCTGCTGCTCACGGCCGGTCACAACTACCGGGCGGAGCTGGAAGCGCCGGTGACGCCCGCCCGGCCCGTTGCGGTGCGCAAGGCGGTCGACTACATCGAGAGCCGGCCTGAACTGCCGCTGACGGTGAGCGACATCGCCGACGCTGCCGGGGTCGGCGTCCGCGTCCTGCAGGAAGGCTTCCGGGCTTCCCTCGGCACCACGCCCATGAGCTATCTGCGCGATGTCAGGCTGGCCCGCGTGCGGCACGAGTTGCTGGAGGCCGGCGCCGCGGCGGAGGGCGTAGCCGAGGTCGCCTTCCGCTGGGGCTTCACCCACTTGGGGCGGTTCGCGGCACGGTACGCGGAGCTCTACGGGGAGACTCCGTCCCAGACGTTGCGGGGCTGACCGGAAAGGACCTGGGCGAGATCCGGCTCCGGGTTCCCGCCGTGCGCCGCTCCGCGTTTTCCGCCGCGCTTTCCGGATTGCCGGGTTCTGCCCGCCGCGCGCACGATCGGCACCGAGTGGACGAACGGCGCACGGTTCAGTGAGGAGCCCCAGCCATGACCAGCACAGCCACACCCGCACCCGCATCCCGAATTCTTCCGCCCGGCCTGGACGAGAAGCAGTTCGCCGAGGCGATCGTCCGCTTCCGGGAGGTGGTGGGCGGGGAGCATGTGATCAGCGAACCCGCCGGCCTCGCCGCGTTCCATGACCCCTACCCGGTCGGCGCGGAGCCGGCCGGCGGGGCCTCGGCGGTGGTCTGTCCCGCCGACACCGCACAGGTCCAGGCCGTCGTCCGGATCGCCAACGAGTACGGCATCCCGCTCTCCCCGATCTCCACCGGCAAGAACAACGGTTACGGCGGCGCCGCCCCCCGCCTGACCGGCTCCGTCGTGGTCGACACCGGCGCCCGTATGCGGCGCATCCTGGAGGTCAACGAGCGGTTCGGCTACGCCCTGCTGGAGCCCGGCGTCACCTACTTCCAGCTGTACGAGCACCTCCAGACCACCGGCAGCGGGCTGATGCTGGACTGCCCCGACCTCGGCTGGGGCAGCGTCGTCGGCAACACCCTGGACCGGGGGGTCGGCTACACCCCGTACGGTGACCACTTCATGTGGCAGACCGGCCTGGAGGTCGTTCTCCCGGAGGGCGACGTCCTGCGCACCGGGATGGGCGCGGTGCCCGGCAGCAACTCCTGGCAGTTGTTCCCGTACGGGTTCGGGCCCTACCCGGACGGCATGTTCACCCAGTCCAACCTGGGCATCGTCACCAAGATGGGCATCGCGCTGATGCAGCGCCCGCCGGCTTCGATGTCGTACCTGATCACCTTCGAGCACGAGGACGACCTCGCACGGATCGTCGACATCATGCTGCCGCTGCGCATCAACATGGCCCCCCTCCAGAACGTCCCCGTGCTGCGGAACATCGTCCTGGACGCGGGCGTCGTCTCACAGCGCACCGAGTGGTACGACGGCGACGGTCCGCTGCCCGCCGAGGCCATCGAGCGGATGAAGCGCGAGCTGAACCTCGGCTACTGGAACTTCTACGGCACCCTCTACGGCCCACCGCCGGTGATCGACACGTACTACGGGATGATCAAGGACGCCTTCGGGCAGATCCCGGGCGCCAGGTTCCACACTCACGAGGAGCGCTCCGAAGCCGGCGACCGCGGCGCACACGCCCTCCATGACCGCCACAAGATCAACAACGGCATCCCAAGCCTTGACGAGCTCAAACTGCTGGACTGGATCCCCAACGGCGGCCACCTCGCCTTCTCCCCGGTCTCCGCTCCCGACGGCGAGGACGCGCTCAAGCAGTTCAGGATGGTCCGCCGACGCGCCGACGAGTGGGGCACCGACTACGCGGCGCAGTTCATCATCGGCCTGCGGGAGATGCACCACATCGGCCTCTTCCTCTACGACACCCACGACCCGAAATCCCGTCAGGAGACCCTCGACCTGACCAGGCTCCTGATCCGTGAGGCCGCCGCCGAGGGCTACGGCGAGTACCGCACGCACAACGCCCTGATGGACGACGTCATGGCCACCTACAACTGGGGCGACGGCGCCCTGCTGAAGTTCCACGAGCGCGTCAAGGACGCCCTCGACCCGCGCGGCGTCATCGCCCCCGGCAAGTCCGGCATCTGGCCCGAACGCTTCCGCGGGCAGAGCCACTGAACCGGCGCGGCGGACGGGTGCGCGCGGAGTGGCCGCGGGGGGTGGCGCGCGCCCGCCCGAGACGCCGCCTTCTGGTGTCCGGTCGGTGCGGCAGCGGCGGTGGGCGTGATTCTGTACTTCGTCGGAGCTACGACCGCACGCATCCTGGCCGTTTTGGTGCGGCCCGCACCTCGCGTAACCGCCGTCGATGAGGCGGGCATTTGGCTCGGCGCACTGGGGCCTCGGATGCTGGACCTGCTGGACCTGCTGGACCTGCTGGACCTGCTGGACCTGCTGGACCTGCTGGACCTGCTGGACCTGCTGGACCTGCTGGACCATGACACCGGATCGCGTGCGGAGCACGTTTCACCAGGGTCGTGTCTGGGACGGAATCGTCCATGTCGGTGATCCGGGATCAAGGTTCGGCGACCTGGGCGATGAAGGGTGACCGCGTCTCGATGCGGCATCGGCTCACCTGTGCGGGGACGCCGCGGGTCGAACCATGTACTGGCGCAGGTACAAGTCACGGTAGGTGACGGGGCCGCGGGGACCGGGGACGCGGTCGATGTTGATGCCGGTTTCCGGCAGGCGCAGGAGCTTGAAGCCGTCGAGGAGGCGTGTGGTGGAGTTCCAGAAGACGCCTGAGCCACCGTAGGCGTCCATGAACCGGTCTGCGGTGTCCGGGTCGTGGGTGGCGATGGCGGCGGCCAGCCCGGAGGTCTCCTCGTTCGCGATCCGTGCGGCTTGGGCCGGGCCGTCCGCCTCGTCAATCGTCACCGTTGCCGCACGCTCGGAGTCCAGGGACCACTCGTAACCGCGCGCGTGGGGGTGCGGCGGCAGCGACGCTGCGATGCCCAGGTCTTCGAGCGTCTTCAGAATGCCCGGCAGCAGCTTGTCGTGGACAGCCCGGTCGATGAGGAGCAGATTGAGCCGGTTGCAGACGCCCAGCCGGTCCAGGCTGCTGGTGACCAGCTCGTGCACCAGCTTCTCGTCGGCGTCCGGGGCCACGTAGAGCACTCCGCCGCCGTCCGCGTGGGCCAGCGTGCGCACACCGTGGCGGGCGGCCTCTCGGCCGAGTTCCCGGGTGCTGTCGCCGCTGCCGCGCAGGATGACCAGCGGGATGGTCTCGGGCAGCGATACCAGCGCGTACGCAGCGGCCCGATCCTCGCTCGGCACCAGCTGGATGGCGTCCGGGTTCAGTCCCGCGCCGGTGAGAGCGGGCGTGATCACGTGGGTGACCAGGGCCTGGGAGGAGCGCAGGGCCGCCGAACCGGTGCGCAGTACGCCGCCGTTGCGGGACTTGAGGAACTGGGACGCGACATCGAGCGTCACATTCGGACGCGCCTCGAAGTTCGCGCCGATGACCCCTACAGGACGGCGGCGCTCCAGCAGGACCAGGCCGTCGGGACGCTCCTCGAGGACGCTGTCCCGCGGCTCGTGCGGCACGTCCGCCAGCGCACGCAACGCCGCGGCCATGTCCTCAAGCCGCGGGCCGGTCAGCCGGAGGCGATCCTGCAGTGCCGCCGACATCCCGCTCGATGCGGCCGCTCGCAGGTCGGCCTGATTCGCCGCTGTCAGCACGTCGCGCGCCGTGTGCAGCCGCTCCGCCATGGCCCGCAGGGCGGTGTCGATCTCCACGTCCGACGCCCGGGCCAAGGCCGCCGAGCCCTGTGTCGCCCGGACCGCGCAGGCATGAACCGCCTCCTGGACAGAGCTGGGCACGCTCATCTCGTTCCTGCTCACATCGGTCCCTTCATGGTCCAGGCGCACTACGTGTCGGGTGACAGGAGGATCGTTCAACAATTTCCGGGCCGTGTCACTGTAAACCGCCCGGTTTCCGCTGGGCAAGGGGTGACGGGCACGGCGAGCCATGGGCAGGGAGGGTGGTGGGCACCGTGTTCGCACGGGCCGGTGCCGTCGCGAAGCTCGGGCGTGTCAGTGGCCGGATCGGCTCGAGCGCATCTGCCACTGCGTCATCGCACCGAAGGCCAGAACGTTGGCTCGGCGGGTGGTGAAGCGCGAGGTCAGGGTCATCACCCAGTTGAACGTGCCGGAGACGACGCTGGGCGGCGGGTTGCGCCGGTCCAGCGTGCGCAGTGCGGTGGTGACCACCTGGCGCGGCGTCTGCAGCCGGACGCCGCGGGCCATGTCGTCGGAGCCGGCCGCGTCGAAGAACTCGGTGCGGGTGGGGCCCGGGGAGAGGGCGAGCACGCGCAGGCCGGTTCCTCGCGATTCCTGCCACAGCGCCTCGGTGAAGCTCAGCACGAAGGCCTTGGTCGCCCCGTAGACGGCGGCGTTGGGCCACGGCTGGTACCCGAGGGAGCTGGCGACGTTGACCAGGACACCGGTCAGCTGGCCGATGAAGGCCCGGGTGACGTCGACCAGGCTGGCCACGTTCAAGCCGATCTCCTGCTGGACACGCTCCGGGTCCTCCTGGCGGAACGGGGCGTGGGTGCCGAAACCGGCGTTGTTGACGAGGCTGGTGACGGTGATCCCGCGCCGGGCCACCTCCTTGGCCAGCGCTTCGCCCGCGGCCGGCACGGTGAGGTCGAACGGCACCACCGTGGCGGTGATCCGGTACTTCGCGGACAGCTCGTCGGCCAGGGCCTCCAGCCGGTCCGCGCGGCGGGCGACCAGCACGAGGTCCGAGCCTCGCTCGGCGAACTGGCGGGCGAACTCCGCGCCGAGTCCGGCACTCGCCCCGGTGATCAATGTGGTCTGGGTACGGTAGTCGATCTTCTTCATGGCGGTCGGGGACACGGCGCCCTCGCGGGTACCTCCTCCCCTTCTCCTTTCAATGCTTGCGACGGTCGGCAACCGTCATCTGGTGCCAGGACGGGCCGGGGGCCCGTCTCGGCGATGATCGTGACGTTCGGGGACGTTTGGGGACGTTTGGGGTCGTCACGTGATGCGGCGCAGGATGCGGTCCTTGAAGGGGGTGTAGGGCGGGGTGGCCACGCCCAGCGTGTCGGGCTTGAGTGGCTTGTCGAGGACGGACTTGAGGTGGCTGAAGGTGTCCAGGGAGTACGAGCCGTGGTAGCGGCCCATGCCGCTCTCACCGACGCCGCCGAAGGGCAGGTCGAGCGCGCCGAGCTGGAGGAGCGAGAGGCCGAAGGCCAGGCCACCGGAGGACGTCTCCGCGGTCAGGCGCCGCTTGGAGCGCTTGGACGCGGTGAAGGCGTACAGGGCCAGCGGCTTGTCCCGTTCGGTGATGAAGGCGATCGCCGCGTCCAGGTCGGGAACCCGGACGATGGGCAGGACGGGACCGAAGATCTCGTCGCGCATCACCGGGGAGTCGGGGTCGACGTCGGCCAGCACGGTCGGGGCGATGTAGCGGGTGTCGCGGTCGTGGTCGCCGCCCACGACGGTCCGGCCGTCGTTCAGCAGGCCGGCCAGCCGGTCGAAGTGGCGCTCGTTGACGATACGGCCGTAGTCGTTGCTGCGGGCCGGATCGGTGCCGTACATCTCGCGGACCGCCTGCGTCAGGTGCGCCTCTATCTCGGCGCCCGCCTCACCTATCGCCAGCACGTAGTCGGGTGCGACGCAGGTCTGGCCCGCGTTCATGAACTTGCCCAGGGCGATGCGGCGGGCGGCCGTCGCGAGGTCGGCACCGGGTTCGACGACGGCGGGGCTCTTGCCGCCCAGCTCCAGGGTGACCGGGGTGAGATGACGGGCCGCGGCGGTCATCACGATGCGCCCGACCGCGCCGTTGCCGGTGTAGAAGATGTGGTCGAAGCGCTGTTCCAGCAGGGCGGTCGTCTCCGGCACGCCGCCCTCGACGACAGCCACGGCCTGCGGGTCCAGGACCCGGGGCAGCCAGTGGGCGAGCACGGCCGAGGTCGAGGGGGCGACCTCGCTGGGCTTGAGGACGACGGCGTTGCCGGCGGCCAGGGCACCGATGACCGGCGCGAGCGCCAGATTGAGCGGGTAGTTCCAGGGCGCGATGACCAGCACGACACCCAGCGGCTCACGCACGGTCCAGGCCCGGGACGGCATGAGCGACAGGGGCACGGAGGCTCTCTTCGGACGCAGCCACCGGTCGAGATGACTCAGGGTGTGGTCGATCTCCCTGACCAGGAAGCCAATCTCCGTCATGCGCGACTCGGTCGCGCTCTTGCCGAGGTCGGTCTGCAGCGCCTGGACGAACACGTCCTCATGCTCCGTCAGCAGACGCCTCAACGCCTGCAGCTGCTGCTTCCGCCAGGCGACGGGCTTGGTGCGGCCGGTGTTGAACGTGGCCCGCAGTCGCGCGACGGTCCCCGCCGCAGAGGCCGCCGTAACGGCGATGTCCGGCTGACCGCCGGTGGGTGCGTTGGTGTTCATACCGACGAGCATATACGAAACGAAAGCCTTTCGTTTCGTTTTCTTGTATCATTGGTCGTGTGACCTACCCCACCCTTACTCAACGTTCCGTACGGCAGCCCCACCATCCAGTCCGCTCGGCCGTCCATACATCCCGCCGGATCTCTTCGGGAGCAGCCCGATGACCGGGACGCAGGCACGTCGGGGGCGCCCCCGCGACGCCTCTCGCGACCGTGCGCTGCTGGACGCGACTCTGGCCGTCCTGACCGAGAGCGGTTACGGCGCGCTCACCACCGCCGCCGTCGCGGCCCGCGCCGGAGTGTCCACCGCCACTCTCTACCGGCGCTGGCCGTCCAAGGAGGTGATGGTCGTCGACGCCGCCGCCGCGTACGCCAAGGAACTGACGGCGCAGCCGGACACCGGCACACTCGAAGGGGACCTGCGTGCCCTGCTCCGGGACAAAGCGGCTTCCCTGACCGGCAACGAGGGAGGGGTACTGCGCACTCTGATCGGCGAGGCCGCGTACAGCCCCTCCCTGGCCGAGGCCCTCACGAACGCCTTCATGGTGCCCGTGCGCCAACGCATGGAGGAAATAACGCAACGCGCCGTTGACCGGGGCGAGATCCCGCCGGTGGAGCACCCCGACCTACTCGGCGACATGGTGATCGGCCCCATGATGAGCAAGTTCTTCCTCACCCCCCTGCCGCCGAACCAAGTCGACCCCGCCACTGCGTCAGAGACCGCCGACCGCATGCTGTCCTTCCTCCTGCGCGCCTTGGGACACGAGACGCACGGCACGGTCACGAGCGACACGTGACTGCCTGGACGGCAGCCCTTCGAAGAGGAGCACCACCAAGGGGCCGACAGGCGGACACGTTGGACGAGTGACGCGCGCACCCGCTGGGTCAGCGGCCCACGAAGGCGGCTGATTCCGGCGGGCGCGGACGCCTGTGACATCGGCGGTCTTCATCGCCCAGGTCGCCGACCACGGCCACTCCCCTGTCCGGCGGAGCGCTCACCCACGCCGAACCGAGGACAGGAATGACGGGTCAGTTGTTCAGAAAGCCCAGGACGTGATCGGCGACCGTCCTGGGCTGCTCAAGGTGGAGGAAGTGTCCGGCACCGGGTACGACGACGCGTTCGAGGCCGTTCTTGAACACGGCGTCCATGCCGTCGCTCACCTCCACGGAAAAGCAGTTGTCGTCGGCCCCGTGGAGGTACAGCGAGGGGACGGTGATGGCGCCGCTCGCCCGGGCCTCCAGGGCTCGCGCCGCCTCATCAGCGGGGGGCGTGAACAGCTGCCGGTAGTAGCCCAGGATCTCGGTCACGACTCCTGGAGCGCGGAGGGTTTCCTTGAGCGCGGCCCGCTCTGTCTCGGGCAGCTCGTAGCCGGGCGACCATTCCCGCCAGAGCCGGTCGATGAAGGCGAAGTCGTCGAGCTCGACGGCCGGCTCCGCCAGGGCCGTCTGGAAGAAGAACATGTACCAGCTGCGCCGCTGCTGGTCGCCATTGGTGAGCCAGGCGGTTCGCACTTGCGGCCCGTAGGGAACCGCCATGCCGACAAGCTTGCGGACACGTGTCGCGTCGAGGCTCGCCGCGGCGTACGCCGCCCGAGCACCGAGGTCGTGACCGACGAGATCCGCCCGATCGCGCCCGAGCGCTTCGATCAGGTCCAGGACGTCCTGCCCGGTCGCTGACGCGCGATAGGAGCCGTCGGGCGCCGCGCCATCGGGCCAGTATCCGCGCTGTGCGGGAGCGACCGCCCAGTAGCCGTCCCTTGCGAGGCGGTCGAGCATCCCTGCCCAGGAGCCGGCATGGTCGGGAAATCCGTGAAGGCACAGGACGAGCGGCCCGCTGCCGGCCTCCAGGATCGGAACTTCCAGTCCGCCTGTCCGGATCGTCCGACCACGGATGCCGTTACCGGCCGAGGACCCACCTGTCGTCGAGTCCTTGCCGGACGGATGCGTCGGCGGTCGCTGTGTCTCGGGTGCCATGCGTTCAACCTCCAGGCCGCTTTCGCGGCGTCGCGGGCCGGCAGGCCCGGACCGAGTAGTGAGCCCTGATGTCGTCGAGCGCGGCCACGGCGACGTCACGCAGGTTGACCTCGGGCGCATCGAGATCCCTCAGAGGGCAACAACCGTAAGACTTTCACTTATTTCAACTCAAGCGAAAGCGATGTTCACTGCTGAAAGGAGCAGACTCGCTGTGCTGATGTCGCTGGAGCTCCCCCGCCAGGCGACCGACTCGGACGGCCGCTACAACCCGGTGGTACGGACACGCTGACGGGCCCGGTGGGCACGCAGGTTCTCGGGGTTGCCGCAGGTCTTGGTGGAGTGCCATACACCGCTGTTGTTGCGGGAGCGGTCGAAGAACGCCGTTGTGCAGCGCGTATTGCGGCAGACCTTGAGTCGGCGCCAGGTGTCCGCCTGCTGAGCCTGGAACACCTCGAGCAGCACCAGGGCGGCCACATACCGCCAGCCCTGGCCGCGAGGCTCCAGAACAGCCCGTCCGTTGCGGTCCATCCGCACGGCCGCCGCCGCGACATGCACGGCGGGCGAGGCGGTCTGGTCGCCGGCGTCCGTGACGTCGTCGTGTCGTGAGGCGAGAAGCCGCCGCAACTCGGCACGCAAGCCGCGCAGTTCCTCGAGATCACTCTCGGCGAGAGGAACCTGTGCGGCGACCTGCCCCCTCTCCTGCGCCCAGCAGTCCAGCGCCTGATCGACCCAGGCCTGCGCGTCAGAGAGGCCGTCCAGGAGATCGGCCGCCCGGGGTCGGCCGGCGGAAATGGTGTTGAGCAGGTCATGCACGAGCGCCAGCCCGACCGGTGCCGGTTCGACCTCGTACCGCGTGGACGCGGACCACACCATGGCCCTGCCTCCCTTTCGCTGATCGTCCGGCTCTACCGACATGACCGTGACCGTTTGGCCGCTGACTCAGGGTACGACACCTTCGCCCCCTTGAAGGGAAAGGAGCTAAAGGCTTAAGGTCCTTTCATCTCGATTGGTGACGCAGCCACACGAAGGGGCCCCTCATGAGCTCGTCCGGCCACCAGCGCCCCCGCCCGAGGCGGGCTCGGCGGCGCCGATCGCCGACCACACGCCGTCGCCCAGGTGACGCAGGTACGACCCGGGCATGGGGGCGCCCCGGGTCCTCCCACCACCCCCGCGCTGACGGCCTACGAACGAGCAACAGCACGCCTCCCATCCCCCACAGTCCGCCCCGGACTGGTTCCGCGAGCACCTCACCCGACCGACGGCGAGCCCGCCCGCACCGTCCCGAGCCAAGGAAGTCCCATGTCCGTTCTCACCCACTCCCTCGACGGCGACGTCGCCACGATCGTCCTCGACAATCCCCCGCAGAACCGGTTCGCACCCGAGTTCACCCAGGAGCTCAGCGACATCGTCGACGCCATCACGCGCAGCCCGGCCCGCGCCGTCGTGCTGCGCGCCGAGGGACCCGACTTCAGTTACGGCGGCGACTTCCGGCCATGGCTCGACGCCGACCGCACCAGCCTGCGAGCCGACTTCGACCAGGTCATGAGCGTGGTCAACCGGTTCGAACAGCTCCCGATCCCGGTCGTGGCCGCGGTCCAGGGGCTGTGCTTCGGCGGCGGCTTCGAACTCGCGCTGCGCGCCGACATCATCCTCGCCGGTGAGAGCGCCCGCTTCGGCCATCCCGAGCAGTCGCTCGGCATCGTCACCCTCCTCGGCGGGATCCACCGCGTGGCCGAACGGGCCGGCCGGGCCCGCGCCTACGAATGGGCACTGACCTCCGAGCAGGTACCCGCCACGGTCATGGCTCAGGCCGGCGTCATCAACCGCGTCGTCCCCGACGACGAACTCCGCGCCGAAGCCGAGGCCTTCGCCCAAAAGATCGCCGCGGGCCCCACCCGGGCACACGTCGTACACAAGGCGCTGCTGCGCTCCTGGGCCACAGGCGGCATCCCCGCCGCCGACCAGCACCTGTTCGACCTCGCCGTCCCGCTCTACGAGACCGAGGACGTCAAGGACGGCCTGGCCTCCGCCGCCAAGGCCCTCAAGGAGGGGCGCCCCCGCCCCGTACTGCCCTTCAAGGGCCGCTGAGCCGCAACTCCCCCCACACTCACCAAGGGACATCACATGATCATCGACTCCGCCGACCTGGACGCGAAGTCCGCCTACAAGCTGCTCATCGGCAGCGTCATCCCTCGCCCCATCGCCTGGGTGAGCACCCTGTCCACCGAGGGCGTGGGCAACCTGGCCCCCATCTCCTTCTTCACGGTCGTCGGGCGCAAGCCGCCCCGGATCTCGCTGTCGATCCAGCCGCGCTCGGACGGGGTCACGCTCAAGGACAGCTTCGTCAACATCCGGGACACCCGCGAGTTCGTCGCCAACATGGCCACCCTGCCGCAGATCAACGGGCTCAACCGCAGCGCCTTCGAGTTCGAGCCCGACGTCGACGAGTTCGACGCGGTCGGTCTCGAGAAGGTGCCGTCGGAAGCCGTCCGCCCGCCGCGCATCAAGGGGGCGCCCATCGCGTTCGAGTGCACCGTCGAGCACATCTTCTCGTCACCCGACGGACTCAACAACGTCGTCTGGGGCAACGTGGAGCGCTTCTACATCCGGGACGACCTCTATGTGGGCGGCCGGATCGACTTCGGTGCCATCGCTCCGGTGGGACGACTCGCCGCCGAGTACACCCTGGTGGACAACGCTTTCGAGACCCCGATCGACGCCGAGGTGGTCGAGGAGCGCGCCGGCCGCCGTATGGTGCGCCTGGATCGCAAGGACACGCACTACTCGCCGATCGACACGGACGCCTGGTCGCCGTCGGGCTCCACGACCTCACTCGACTGACCCTCGGGACGTGACGTGGTGACGCCCCCCAGGGGTGCGGGTGTGTCACCTCGCACGGACCTCACCCGTTCTCGACGAGGAGAGCACGTGTCACGGAAGAACTCTTCCACGAAGCCGAACGAGCACAGAGACGACTCCGCGTACGACTACGACGTGATCGTCGTCGGTTCCGGTTTCGGCGGATCCGTCACTGCCCTTCGGCTCACCGAAAAGGGCTACCGCGTAGGCGTGTTGGAAGCGGGTCGGAGGTTCACGCCCGACTCGCTGCCCAAGAACTCCTGGGACGTCAGGAACTATCTCTGGGCACCCAAGCTCGGCCTGTACGGCATCCAGCGCATCCATCCGCTGGGCAACGTGGTGGTGCTGGCGGGGGCCGGGGTCGGGGGTGGTTCCCTCAACTACGCCAACACCCTGTACGAGCCGCCGAAGCAGTTCTTCGACGACCCGCAGTGGAAGGACATCACCGACTGGGAAGCGGAGCTGAAGCCGTACTACGACCAGGCCCGGCGCATGCTCGGGGTGCGGCTCAACCCGACGACGACCCCGGCCGACGTACACCTGCGGGCGGTCGCCGAACAGATGGGTGTGGGCGAGACCTTCCACATGGCCCCCGTAGGGGTCTTCTTCGGCGACGGCCAGGACGCCGACGGGACGACCAAGGCCAAGCCGGGGCAGGAGGTGGCCGACCCGTACTTCGGTGGCGTCGGCCCGGCCCGCAAAGCGTGTGCCGAGTGCGGTGAGTGCATGACGGGCTGTCGCCGCGGCGGGAAGAACAGCCTCAACGAGAACTACCTCTATCTCGCCGAGCAGGCGGGCGCCGTCGTCCACCCCATGACGACCGTTGTCTCGATCACGGACGACCCGCCAGGCGGGTACACGGTCAGGACTCGGCCGACGGACCGGAAACGCAGGGGCGAGGGCCGCACGTTCAGGGCGCGGAAGGTCGTCATCGCGGCCGGTACGTACGGTACGCAGACATTGCTGCACCGGATGAGGACGGGAGGCCAACTTCCTTACATATCCGAGCGCCTGGGTGACCTGACCCGCACCAACTCGGAAGCCCTGGTGAGTGTGCACGCAAACGTCCGGCGGCACCGCAAGGCCACCGGGGGACAGAGCGTCGACTTCACGCGCGGTGTGGCGATCACGTCCTCGATCCATCCCGACGAGAACACCCACATCGAGCCCGTCCGCTACGGCAAGGGATCGAACGCGATGGGCGCCGGGTTCGTCCTGCAAGTCCCGTACGCCGAGGGCTCGTCGAGGTTCCTGGGCTGGCTGGTCAACGTGGCGAGGCATCCGGTGCTCATGGCCCGCTCGCTCTCCAACCGCCGTTGGTCCGAGCGGACGATCATCGGTCTGGTCATGCAATCGCTGGACAACTCCCTCACGACCTATCCGAAACCGAAGGGCGTGGGGAAGGGACTGCTGCTGGCCCGTCAGGGCCATGGGTCGCCCAACCCCAAGCAGATCAAGGCGGCTTCGCAGGCCGCCTCGGTCATCGCTGCCGAGGTCGAGGGCTTCGCGGGCAGCAACGTGGGCGAGCTGATGGGCATGCCGCTCACCGCGCACTTCCTGGGCGGCTGCCCCATCGGCAGCACTCCTGAGACCGGCGTGATCGACCCGTACCACCGCCTGTACGGACACCCTGGCATCTCCGTCGTCGACGGAGCGGCGATCTCCGCCAATCTGGGAGTCAACCCGTCCCTCACGATCACGGCCCAGGCCGAGCGCGCGATGTCGGCCTGGCCCAACAAGGGCGAGGAGGACCCTCGTCCAGCGCAGGGAGCGGCCTACCAGCGCCTGAGACCTGTGGAGCCCCGCCGCCCGGCAGTCCCGTCCGACGCTTTCGGCGCCCTGAGGTTGCCGTTCCTGGGGATGCCGGCCCTGCCGCCGAAGCAGTAACCACGCCAGACAACCAGTCCCCGTCGAAGGCCCCACGGACACCGCCGCCTTCGACGGGGACGTCCGCGCGCTGTTCGAGGTCGAGCCGACCCTCAGAGTGTCGTTGACCGAAACGGGCCGATTCCGCGCGCGGCGATGGGGGCGGCAGTAGCCGTAGTTGGCCCAGTCGGCCAGGTCGGAGCGTTCGACGGTCCTGCGGGAGCGGGCGCACAGCGGGTTCGCAGCCGCTTGTCGTGGGCCGGCCGCTGCGGCAGCTACGAAACCATCCCGTGCAGGTGTGCCCACGGAAGCGCCGTCAAGAGCCCGGTTTCAAGTGCGAGGTACGTCAACGCACGCCTGCACTGTCCAGCAGGACGCCCACGGTGGGCGCGATGAGCACAGCCAGGTTGTCGGCCTCGACGCCCGCGCGGGCTACGGCGCCGTCGAAGACGAGGCCGAGTTGCCTGGCCAGCAGGCCGGGGTCGCTCGCGCCGCCACGCTCGGCCTCGGCACGGAAGAAGGAGGTCAGTTTCGCCTTGATCTGGTGTGCCACATGGCTCGCAGGGTGATTCTGGTCCTTCAGTTCGATCTGCACAGCCAGGTACCGGCAGCCTCGGAAGGCGGGTGCACCCGCCTGCGACTCCAGTTGCTCGAAGACGTGCAGGATCCGCTTGCGGGGGGAGCGGCCATCGGCCGCCGGGGGCAGGAGAGTGGCCACGAAGGGGGCAGTGCGCTCCTTCAGGCTTGCCGCCAGCAGGTCTTCCTTGCTCTCGAACAGCTGGTACATGGAGCGCTTCGACACTCCCGCCGCCTTGCACAGCGCGTCGACGCCGACATTGACGCCGTCCTGGTAGGTGAGCGTGGCCGCCGCCTCCAGCAGGCGCTCTCTGGAAGTTGGCTTCACTTCGGTGGTCCTGTCGTGAGGTTGACTCGAATCGGACACATTGGAAACCGATCGGTCTTCAGGGGGGCGGGAGCCGGCGGCGCCGTCCGGCCGATGAAGTCCGCTCAGAGGCTCGGCGACGGTCCTTCTCCCCCGAGACCGTCGCCGAGCCCTGATGGTGTGCACGCCCCTCGTCCCCACGGGGGCGGCACACACGGGGCCACTCCGCACAACGGCCCCGGCCTGGGAGATGCAGGGAGGGTTCCGCTACACCGGGGTGGCGTTCTTGGCGGGCTCCGTCTCGACCGGGATGCGGTGCAGTCCCTTGCGGTCGTACCACCCCAGGACGCCGAAGCCGAACAGCAGGGCCACCAGGAGGCCGGCGGCCATCATGACCCAGCCGCGGGTCAGGCCCGCGTCGCCCTGCGCGTCGTAGTAGACGATGGCGCGGATGCCGCCTGCGATCTGCCGCAGGGGCTCGAACTCCGCGAGGAAGCGGTAGAAGCCGGGCAGCGCCTGGATCGGCGTGGTCGCGTTGGCCGTCGGCACCGCCATCCCGATGAAGACCAGCGTGGCCACCAGCATGCCGGGTGTGCCGAAGACCGCCAGGAGGGTGAGCGCGCCGATCCCGGAGACCGCGACGGCGCACACCGAGAACAGCCACAGCAGCGGCAGGTGGGAGGCGTCCATGCCCATGATGCCGACCGCGCCGACCATGACCAGCGAGCCCATCACCAGGGACAGGGCCGTCATGAGGGTGGCGCTGATGGCGAGGGTCTGCACCCGGGTCGCACGGATCAGCGGGCGGTGGATGCGCAGCGGGCCCATGTCGTTGTGGGTGTATCCGAGGGAGTGGTCGACCTGGCCGCTGATGACGTTGGCGGCGAGCATGCCGCAGACCACGAGTGCGAGCGCGTAGTAGAACGCCGTCAGACCCAGGCCGCTGTGCGAGTCGAGCGGATGCCCGTCCTTCACCGTGACGGCGGCCGGGTCGGCGAGCAGGACACGGGCCGCGGTGGGCAGCTTCGCCTGTAGGGCGGCGGTCTGTGCGGTCAGTTCCTTGCCGATGTGGAGCGAAGCGCTCTCGGCCGCCTGCGTCGTCGCGGCCCGCGCGAGACTGGAGCCCAGGCTGCCGGCGGACTGGTTCGTCAGCACGGTCAGCGCCGGGCGCACCGGCGTCTCGGCGGCTGCGGGACCGGTCAGGGCGGTGACCGAGGACGTGAAGTCGGCGGGCACGACGAGCGCACCGTACAGCTTGCCCTTGCCGAGTTCCTCCTTCACCTCGCTCTCGTCCATCACCTTCCAGTCGATCTTGTCCCCTCCCGCGGTGGACTTGCTGATCGAGTCGGTGATCTGGGCGCCCAGGTTGACCTGCTTTCCGCCGACGGCGGCTCCCTTGTCGGCGTTGACCAGGCCGACGGGCAGGTTCTTCATGTGGCCGGCCGGATCGATGTTGGCGCCGACGTACAGCACGGCGAACAGCAGCGCGAGAACACCCGTGATCACGCCACTGGCGATCCACAGAGGTCTGGCGCGCAGCACGCGGAAGGGGTGAATTCCATTCATGACTTACTCCGGCCTGTTCAACACAGTTACATCGGGAGATGACCGGACGGCACCATCGCCGGACCGGGAACCCGCAGACTTCAAAACCCTTCAGCACACGAAGGCAACCGTGGATCACGGTCTCGGCCGCTCCCCATGAGGAAACCGACCGGTTTCCCGTCAATACTAAACCGATCGTTTTCGTTATTCAAATCGACCACCGCGTCCCGGGAAGGCCCCGTCTTGATCACGAGCTGTCGGCATCGAGGTGGCCACGCCGACCCGGACCGGGCTCCCGGTGTTCCGCTGCTCCTGACGGTCGGCTCGCGGCCGCGTCACACGGTCACTCGCGCTGATCACCCCCAGCCGGCGGGCTTCGATGTCGTCGTGATGGATCGGCGTGTGTGACTCGCTCAGGGGCAGGCCTGTACCGCCGTGGCGGGCGGCGACGATCTCGGCGGCGATGGACAGGGCGGTCTCCTCGGGCGTACGGGCGCCGAGGTCGAGGCCGATCGGTGAGTGCAGGCGGGTCAGTTCAGCGTCGGTCAGGCCGATTTCGCGGAGCCTGCGGTCGCGGTCCTCGTGGGTGCGGCGGGAGCCCATCGCGCCGATGTAGGCGGCCGGCAGCCGCAGGGCCGCTTCCAGGAGGGGTACGTCGAACTTGGCGTCGTGGGTGAGGACACACACCACCGTGCGCTCGTCGGTCCGGGTGCCGTGCAGGTAGCGGTGCGGCCAGTCGACGACGATGTCGTCGGCCTCGGGAAAACGCGTCCGGGTGGCGAACACGGGGCGGGCGTCGCACACGGTGACGTGATAGCCGAGGAACTTGCCCACACGTACCAGGGCTGCGGCGAAGTCGATGGCGCCGAAGACGAGCATGCGGGGCGGCGGCACGCTCGACTCGACGAGCACGGTCAGGCCGGTCTCGCAGTGCGATCCGTCCTGAGCGATCTCGAAGGTGCCGGTGCGGCCGACGTCAAGCAGGGAGCGGGTTTCGTCGACGGCGGCGCGGTCCAGGTCCGGGCGTCCGCCGAGTCCGCCTTCGTTGGAGCCGTCGTGACGGACCGCCAGCGCCCGTCCGAGGAGCTCTGCCGGGCCACGGATCACGCGGGCCAGTGCCACCGCCTCGCCCCGGGCAGCAGCCGACAGCGCCGTCTGGAGTGTCTTCCTGCCGGGTCCGTCGGCGGGCACCGGGGTGACCAGGATGTCGAGGACACCGCCGCAGGTCAGCCCGACGGCGAAGGCGTCCTCGTCGCTGTAGCCGAACCGCTCGCGCACCGTCTCGCCGTCGGCGAGCGCCTGCATGCACAGCTCGTAGACTGCGCCTTCCACACAGCCGCCCGACACCGAGCCGATGGCCGTGCCGTCGGCGTCGACGGCGAGCGCGGCGCCCGGGCCGCGCGGTGCGCTGCCGCCCACGGCCACCACGGTGGCCACGGCGAAGTCCCGTCCTTCCTCAAGCCACCGGTTCAGCTCGTCCGCGATGTCCAGCATGGGAGTTGCTTTCTCGTCGTGTCGTGTTGCGCGGACCGGGCCGGCGTCAGAGCAGCTTGTCCAGCGTGATCGGCAGATCCCGGATCCGCTTGCCGGTCGCGTGATACACGGCGTTCGCGATCGCGGCCGCCACGCCGGTCGTGCCGACCTCGCCCAGCCCGATGATTCCCAGGGGCATCGTCTTGTCCGGTTCGTCGAGCCAGGCGACGTCGATCGGGGGGATGTCGGCGTGGACGGGCAGGTAGTAGGAGTCGAGGCCGGCGCTCATGGTGCGTCCGTTGCGGGGATCGATGAGGCTCTGCTCCGACAGCGCCATGCCGATGCCCGTGACCACCGCCCCGCGGAGCTGGCTGGCCGCGGTCTTGGGGTTGATGATGTGGCCGACGTCGAACATGCCCAGCCAGCGTGAGATCCGCAGTTCGCCGGTGTCGGCGTTCACCCGCACCTCACAGAACTGCGCGCCGCGGGCGGCCTTGGACCAGCGCTGGTCCTTCAGGAAGTTGGTCAGGAAGCGGCCCTGACTGCCCAGCGCACCCAGCCGGGTGTCCGACCCGACCGAGGCCTCCAGGAACGGGGTGCCCGCTGCCCGCAGGGCGGCTGCCGGTTCCTGACCGCTCGTGCCCGTACGCCGGGCCAGGGCACTCACCTTGCGGGTCAGCTCGGTGCACGCGGCGAGGAGGCTGGTGGCGACCGTCGCCGTCTGGTTGGAGTTGCCGGCCATCGGGCCGGTCGGCAGGGCCGAATCGCCGTACTCGACGTGGACCTTCTCGAACGCGATGCCGAGCGCGTCCGCGGCGATCTGTGCCTGTACGGTCGCGGCCCCCATGCCCATCTCGTGGAAACCGCACTGCACGAGCACACTGCCGTCGTCGCTCAGTCGTACCTTGACGTCGGCGACCAGGCGAAGGGTCGGGTGGTAGGCGGTGGCCGTGCCCATCCCGACGAGCCACTCGCCGTCACGCATGGAGCGGGGTTCGGGATCGCGGTCCGCCCAGCCGAAGCGTTCGGCGCCCCTCTCGAAGACTTCACGCTGCATCCGCTGGGAGAACTTCTTGCCGCCCGTCGGATCCTTTGTTGGCTCGTTTCGCAGCCGCAGGGCGATCGGGTCCATGGACAGTTCGTAGGCGAGTTCGTCCATCGCCGATTCCAGCACAAAGCTGCCGATCGCCTCACCGGGGGCGCGCAGCCAGGTGTTGGGCATCAGATCCATGGCGACGAGGTTCTGCCGGGTCAGCATGTTCTCGGCGCCGTAGAGGTGCCGGGCGGGCGAGCTGGTCGCCTCAAGCAGGCCCCCTGCCGAGCCGGTGCGGGTGATGCTGTCCTGGATCAGCGAGGTGAGCCGGCCGTCGCGGGTCGCACCGAGCGCGATCCTGTTGGTCGAGGCGGTACGCCCACCGGTGGCACGGTTGACGGCCGTGCGGCTCAGCGCCAGGCGCACGGGCCGCCCGACAGCCTTCGCCGCCATCGCCGTGATAACCGTGCCCGGCCAGACGGCGAACTTTCCGCCGAAGCCGCCCCCCAGGAACTCGGCACGGACACGGACGTGGGACGCCGGCACACCGAACCGCCAGGCCAGGTAGTGGCTGGTCTGGTGGATGGACTGGGTGGTGTCGTGCACCGTGAGGTGGTCACCGTCCCAGACGGCGACCGTCGCGTGCGGCTCGATCGCGTTGTGCTGGAGGCCGGGCGTGGTGTAGCGCAGGTCGAGCGACACCTCCGCAGCGGCCAGCGCCGCCTCGGCGTCGCCCTTCTTCTTCATGCCCGCGAAGGTGAGGTCGCCCTTCGCCGGGGTGGCGTTGGTCTGCTCGATGGCGAAGTCCACGCGCGCGGGCAGCAGGTCGTAGGTCGCTTCGACAAGGGGGGCCGCCTCGTTCGCCGCTGCGGAGGTCTCCGCGATCACGACGGCGATCGGCTGGCCGTCCCAGAAGACCTGATCGGTGTTGAGATAGTCGACGTCGGTTCCCGAGACGTCGGGTCCGAGGTTCAGCACGATGTTGAGTTTGCGGGGTGGTTTGATCCTTGGCGCGTTGAGGTGGGTGAGGACCGCCAGGACGCCGGGCACCGCTGCCGCCGCGGCCGTGTCGATGCCGGTGATCGTGCCACGGGCGACGGTGGCATGGACCAGCTTCGCGTACGTGAGGTTCGGGTAGTGGTGCTCGGCGGAGAACCGCACCGCCCCGGTCACCTTCGCGTGGCCGTCCCGGCGGTCCACCGGCTGTCCGACCGCGCCCCCGACAGGTACGGAAGCGTCCGCGCCGGGCTCGGAGCCTGTCCAGGTGCGTGTGGTCACGATGCGCTCCGCTCGGCGTTGAGTGTCCGCAGCACGGCCACGACCGTCCGCTGGGCCAGGTCGATCTTGAAGGCGTTGTCGGACTGGGGCAGGGCGGGGGCGAGTTCGGCGGCGGCGGCCCTGGCGAAGTTCTCTTCGGTGGCTTCGGCGCCGAGCAGCAGCTCTTCCGCGACGCGTGCCCGCCACGGCTTCGTCGCGACGCCGCCGAGTGCGAGGCGGACGTCGGTGACCACGCCGTCCTCGACGGCGAGCGCGGCGGCGACGGAGACGAGGGCGAAGGCGTAGGACGCGCGGTCGCGGACCTTGCGGTAGCGCGAGTGGGCCGCGACCGGAACCGGTGGCAGCTCGATGGCCGTGATCAGCTCGTCGGGGGCCAGCACCGTCTCGATGTGGGGGGTGTCGCCGGGCAGCGTGTGGAAGTCGGCGACCGGGATACGCCGGATGCCGTGCACGCTCTCCACCTCGACGACCGCGTCGAGCAGCACCAGCGCCACCGCCATGTCCGAGGGGTGCGTCGCGATGCAGTACTCGCTCGTTCCCAGGACCGCGCTGCCGCGCGAGAACCCGCCGATCGCGTCACAACCACTGCCGGGCACACGCTTGTTGCACGCGGAGGCCTCGTCGTAGAAGTACATGCAGCGGGTGCGCTGCAGCAGGTTCCCGCCCACCGTCGCCATGTTCCGCAACTGCGCGGAGGCCCCCAGCAGGATCGCCTTTGCCAGCACCGGATAGCGAGTGCGGATCAGTGGGTCCGCCGCGAGCCGGCTGTTGCTCACCAGCGCCCCGACGCGGAGGGTGCCGTCGGGGAGTTCCTCGATCCCGGTCAGCGGCAGGCGGGTGATGTCCACGACCGTTGCCGGCTCTTCGATGCCCTCACGCATGAGGTCGACGAGGTTCGTGCCGCCCGCGAGGAACTTCACGTCCTCGCTGTCCGCGACGGTGCGCAGCGCCGTGCCCACGTCCGGTGCGCTGAGGTAGGAGAACGACTTCACTTCGCGACCTCCTTGATCGCCGAGACGATGCCGTTGTAGGCGCCGCAGCGGCACAGGTTGCCGCTCATCCGTTCCCGGATCTCCGTGTCGTCCAGCTCTCCGCCGTTGTCGGCGAGGTGTTCGGTAGCCGCGCTGGGCGCGCCTTCCTTGTGTTCGGCGAGCATGCCGATCGCCGAGCAGATCTGGCCGGGCGTGCAGTAGCCGCACTGGAATCCGTCCGTGCGGACGAACGCCTCCTGCAGCGGGTGGTCGACCCCTTCGATGGTCGTGATCTCACGGCCCTGGTACTGCACCGCAAGCGCGAGGCACGCGTTGATCCGCCGGCCGTCGGCCAGCACCGTGCAGGCACCGCACGCGCCTTGGTCGCAGCCCTTCTTGGTGCCGGTCAGGCCCAGGTACTCGCGCAGGGCGTCGAGCAGGCTCACCTGTGGCGCGACGTCCAGCCTCTGGGCGGACCCGTTGATCCGCAGTTCGATCTCCACCGTGTCAGTCCTCCGGTTCACCCGCGGGCTCGTTTTCATGGGGGGCCATCAGCCACATAGGGCCAGGACCAGAGGGACTCCGCTCCGCGGACTTCGGAAACCGCCGACCGGGGAGCCGAATCATGAGAGGAGGTCCATGATCTAAAACAGGAACGTAGCAGTTCGACCTCCTACTCGCATCACTATTGTCGCAACTTTACTTTCCCACGCATCAGCACTGATGCAAATCAGTACAAATCCGCAGGTCAGGCGTAGGGTCTTCCGTGCATCACGAATCAACAACGGGAGTGGATACGTCATGGGCCGACCCCTGCGGGCCGATGCCGCGCGCACCGTGCGCGCGATCCTGGGGGCGGCCGAGCAGGTCCTCGCCAAGGACCCCGCGGCCTCCATGGAGCAGATCGCGGAGGAGGCAGGAGTGGCCAGAACGACCGTGCACCGGCGGTTCGCCAACCGCCAGGCCCTCATCGAAGCACTCGCCGCCTCGGCGAAGCGACAGCTCCTGGAGGGCGTAGAAGACGCCCACATGGACACCGCCCCACCCCTCGTGGCACTCCACCGCGTCACGGCGAACGTACTGCGGATCAAGAGCGCCTGGCCGTTCACCCTCGGCCACCCCCTCGCCGACTCCCCCCTCACGGCGGTGATCTGGTCCGAGGTCAACGCCGGTGCCCTCGAGTTCTTCGCCCGGGCCCAGCGCGAAGGGCTCCTCGCCCCGGACACGGATCTCATGTGGGCGCGGCGGGTCTACTACGCCCTCGTCGACGAGGCCCAGCACGGAGGCGGCGCGGATCTCGACCCGGACCAGGTCCGGCAGAACGCGGACGCACTGGCAACACTCGTCGTCGACACGTTTCTGCGCGGGACGGGACCCCACAGCTGAACCGCCCGGCCGGCAGGTCCCGTCCCGCCTTGCCCTCCGCCACCAACCGTACGATCGTGGACAGTGCCCAGGCACAAGGCAGAAGGGCCAGGTGCGCCATGCCTCGCACCGACGGGCAGTCCGGCCGACGCGCACGGCGGCTGGACAGGACCCACCCCGTCGAGTCCGTAACCATCGCGGTGACGGACGGGGACACACGCGTGGCCTACTGGAGTCGCGAGGCCCAGGAGATTCTCGGATACACCTCCGCGGAGATCATCGGCCGGCCCCTGGACGACCTGCTCTCCGCGGACGGTACGACGCTGCGGCATCGCGACGGCAGCCTGCTGGACACACAGGTCCACCTGAGCCCGTTGCTCGGCGCCACGCAGCAGCAGAACTTCCTCGTGACGACCATTGCGTCACCGGGCACGGGGAAGCTGCAGGACCTCATGTGGTGGCTGCTGGAGCAGCAGTCCCCGGCTCTGTCGATCTACGACCGTGAGGGCAGGCTGCTCTGGTCCAACGAGGCCGCACGGCAGGCGGTGGGCCTCGCCCAGGGCGAAGTCCGCGGCCGACGTCCGACCGAAGTCCTCCAGGGGCCCGCGTTCGAGGAGTTGGAGCGCAGGATCCTCAGGGTCGGCGAGACCGGCGAGCCGGAATACACCGAACTCGTCGTGGCACTCCCGCGGGAACCCAGGGCGCATGCCTGGACCGCGGACGTCTTCCCGCTCAAGGACGCGGGCGGCCGGGTGCACGCGGTGGGCCTGGTGGGCAACGACTACTCCGAACAGCACCAGAGCCGTGAGCGCATGGCCCTGCTCAGCGAGGCCAGGACCCGCATCGGCGCGAGCCTGGACGTGGCGGGCACCGCCCAGGAACTCGTCGACGTGACCGTGACGGTCTCCCACTTCGCCGACTTCGTCAGCGTGGATCTGCTGGAGGACGTCTTCCGTGGCGCGCTGCCCGGCCCCGGTCCCCGCACAGGACCCCTCTCGCTGCGACGGGCGGCGCAGGGCGGCGTCCGCCCTCTCCCGCCCGACGCCGCCCCTGCTGTCGGGGCGATCCATGCCCATCCGCAGTCGTCCCCCATCGTCCGCTGCCAGGTCACCGGCCGTACCGTGCTGGCCTATATACAGGACCCCGACATCGAGCGCTGGCTCGCCAAGAACCCCGTCCACGCGGCGTACGCCCACGCCCTCGGAACGCACTCCCTGCTCGCGGTGCCCGTCCGGGCCCGCGGCGTGATCCTCGGCACTGCTCTCTTCCTCAGGCACGCCGCCTCGCCCGACCCTTTCACCTCCGACGACGTGACCGTCATCGAGGACCTGGTGGCCAAGGCCGCCGTCTGCCTGGACAACGCCCGCCGCTTCACCCACGAACGCGGCATCGCACTGGCGCTCCAGCGGTCCCTCCTGCCGGGGAGGCCGACCCTCCACCCTGCGGTGGAGACGGCGTCCCGCTATGTGCCTGCGGGCGGCAGTGCCGGGGTGGGCGGCGACTGGTTCGACGTGATCCCGCTCCCGGGGGCGCGCGTCGGCCTCGTCGTAGGCGACGTCGTCGGGCACGGCATCAGTGCCTCGGCCACCATGGGCCGCCTGCGCACAGCGGTGCGCACCCTCGCCGACATCGACCTGGCACCCGACGAGCTCCTCACCCACCTCGACGACATCGTGACCCACTCCGGGCTCCCCCAGGACGCCGACGACGCCGACGACGTCTCGGCGCAACAGATCCCGGGAGACATCGGCGCCACGTGCCTGTACGCCGTCTACGATCCCGTCTCCCGCATCTGCTCGCTGGCCCGCGCCGGCCACCCGCCTCCAATCCTGGTCGGGCCGGACGCGACGGCCCGCGTCGTGGAGCTGCCAGCCGGCCCTCCCCTCGGCCTGGGCAGCCTGCCCTTCGAGGCGGCGGAGTTCATGATGCCCGAAAACAGCGTGCTGGCACTGTTCACGGACGGTCTCATCGAGAGCCGCCATTACGACCTCGACGAAGGAAACCGCATCCTGTGCCGGGCACTCGCCCGGCCACAACCCTCACTCGAAGCCCTCTGCGACACCGTCCTGGACACCCAACACCTTGCGGTCGACGGCGACGACGTCGCCCTGCTGCTGATCCGCGCCCGGGCCCTCGGCCCGGAAAGCCTGGCCACCTGGGACCTGCCCAGTGATCCCGCGATCGTCGCTAAGGCCCGCAAACGCACCTGCGACCGTCTCACCGAATGGGGGCTCGACGAGGCGTCGTTCGTCACGGAACTCGTCGTCAGCGAGCTGGTCACCAACGCCATCCGCTACGGCACCGGCCCGATCCGACTGCGGCTGATCAAGGACCGGACACTCACCTGCGAGGTGTCCGACGGCAGCAGCACCAGCCCTCACCTGCGCAGGGCCCGGCTGACCGACGAGGGCGGCCGCGGCCTGCTGCTGGTCGCCCAGCTCACCGAAAGGTGGGGCACTCGCCATACGCCTGCGGGCAAGACCATCTGGGCCGAACAGGTCCTCCACACCGCCTGAGCGGACGCCTGCCCCGCGGCGCGACCAAGACCGGGGATCGGGACAGACGCTGCCCCATTCACGGCGGAACCACAGCCTGGGTCGGCTTGTCGTCCGGGGGATGCGGTGGATCCCCTTGACGTCGCACCAGCCCACCCAGCGGACGTTGCTTCAGTCGCGGATCGGCTCCCATTCCCGATCAACCGCGGGACGGCAGGAGCGGGTACTCACACCACCCGCAGTCGAGGAAACGAGCGGCGAGAGTGCTTCCAGCGCTTTCGGATCGACCGTCAGACCCGGCCGTGGCCGGACATGGGCGACGACGGCTTCTCCCCATTTCTCGTCGGGGACGCCGATCACAGCGGTCTCAAGGACCGACAGGTCACCGGCCAGCACATCCTCGATCCCTCGGGGTAGGAAGCCGCCACATACCAGCTGTTGCGAAGCTACGCCGTTGTCGGCGATGACCTCGATCGGCTTTCCGGCAAACGAGGGCGCGCCCGTCGCGTCATCGCCCTTTGGGTCCGACGATCAGAACAGGCCGTTGTCGTGCGGCAGGGTGTCCGGGATGGCGGGGACGATGTCCCAATGCTCGACGATCTTGCCGTCGGCGACACGGAACAGATCGTTCCGCTGCGGTCGAGGGCCATCTCGACACGCCGCACTGCGGGGCGGTCATCTGCGTGTCGCACCCTTACCGAGCGGCGTCAACAAGGGGACAGCTCGTACATGTACTTCAGAGTGCTTCGGAGTCCGAGATGTCTGTCGCTGAGCGGCACTGGACCGCGTTTGACACCCGGAATGCCCGAATATGCAGCGTGGGCGGCAGACAGAAACGACGATACCTGTACCGCAGATTCGACCCGGATTCGACCCCGAGGGTTTGTTCAGCTGGTAAACATAGCCTCTGACCTGCGGAAATGCGGAGCGGCAGACGAGTCGGGCTGTACGCCGGGTTCTGTGTCCGGAAGGACCTCACGATCCCCCCGGCGACGGCCATCCATCTAGGACCGGTGTTGCCACCGGCCTCGTGCGGTCTACCCGCGGACTCGGGCGGGCAGCCCTCGAACGTCCGCGCAGAGCGCGTGTTACCGCACTCCTTTTGACCTTGCTCCGGGTGGGGTTTACCTAGCTGCCCAGGTCACCCTGGGCACTGGTGGTCTCTTACACCACCGTTTCACCCTTACCGAGGACCGAAATCCCCGGCGGTCTGTTTTCTGTGGCACTGTCCCGCGGGTCACCCCGGGTGGCCGTTAGCCATCACCCTGCCCTGTGGAGCCCGGACGTTCCTCGGGGAGTTCCCGCTAGGGGCACTCCACGCGGCCGTCCGCCCGGCTCGTCTGCCGTGTCGACCATGTTACCGGGCCCCCACCGCCCTTCCGACCGACGCCCGGTCCCTCCGACCCCGCCGGATCAACCGGCCCACCCGATCCCCCCGACCCCGCCGTCGCCAGAATCGAGCCCGCCAGGATCAGGGTGAAGGCGACGCCTATCCCCACCGTCAGGCTCTCCCCCAGGAACAGCGCCCCCGCCGCCACCGCGACCGCCGGGTTGACGTACGTGATCACCGTCGAGCGGGTCGGGCCGACCTCCTTGATCAGCTCCAGGAAGGCCACGAACGCCACCGCTGTGCAGATCACTCCCAGGCCAGCCAGGGACGCCAGGACCTGAGGAGAGGGGACCGAAGACGGCCAGGTGACCGCCGCCGCCGGGGCGTACACCACCGCCGCCAACGCGAGGCACGGTGCGGTCAGTTGCAGGGTCGGGACGTCCTTCAGGTAGCGGGCGGCGATCAGCGGGGCCGTCGCGTAGCCCAGTACCGTCAGCAGTACCTCCAGCAGGGAGCGCGCGTCGCCGCCCGTCAGGTGCGGGACCGTGAGGACCGTGACCCCGGCCAGGCCCAGCGTCAGGCCCGCCACCCGCCGCGCCCCCAGCCGCTCCGTCTCGCCGAAGAACCTCGCCATCAGCACGCCGACTATCGGTACGCCCGCGATCAGCAGACCCGCCGTGGAGCTCGACAGGTGCCGTTCCGCGTCCGTCAGTGTGAACCACGGGCCGATGATCTCTATGCACGCGAAGGCCAGCATCGGGCGCCAGTGCGACCGGACCACACGAGTCAGGCCGCCCTGTCGTAGCGCGAAGGGGAGCAGGAGTGCCGCGCCCAGGGCGCAGCGTGTGAAGACGACCATGGACGGGGAGAGCGGAGCGTCCACCGCCACCTTGATCATCAGGTAGGGGATGCCCCACACCACTCCCATCAGGGAGAACAGGAACCAGCCGCGTGCAGTCATACGGTGAGGATGCGCCGCCCCCTCACCGGGCGTCTTGAACGCTGTTGCGGTACGCCGCCGGGGTCACCCCGAGCACTCGCCGGAACCAGCGGGTCAGATGCGCCTGGTCCGCGAAGCCCACCTGCACCGCGACCTCGGCGGGACGTCCGCCCGCCTCCAGCAGCCCGCGTGCCCGGGTGACCCGGTACTGGGCGAGCCAGGCGTACGGCGGTATGCCCATCGTCGTGCGGAAGGCGCGGAGGAGCTGGTAGCGGGAGAGGCCGAAGTCGGCCGCCAGGGACGCGAGCGACGGTGGGGTCAGCAGTTCGTCCGCCAAGCGGTCCCTCACCGCGTGGGCCACCCAGGCCGCGCCCGGGATCTCGTCCGGTGCCGGGCGGGACGTGGAGTGGCGGCGGGTCAGGGCCGTGAGCAGCCACGGGAGGCGGGACTCGGCCTCCAACGGGTCGGGGCAGACGCTCAGTTCGGTGTGCGCGAGGCGGAACGCCCGGGCGAGTTCGGCGTCGTCGAGGAGCGGTTCGCGGAAGTGCGGGACGCCGCCGAGGGTGCCGTCGGTCAGGAGTGCCGGGTCGGCGTAGAGGGCGCGGTAGGCGTAGCCGGCGGTGGTGCTGCCGGGGCCGCCGGTGTGCATCTCGCCGGGGGCGAGTACGACGATGGAGCCGGGGGTCGTACGGATGTGGCCGCCGCGGTAGTCGATGAGTTCGGAGCCGTCGACACAGACGCCGATCGTGAACTCCTCGTGGGCGTGCGGGGCGTAGACGTGCCGGTCGAAGCGGGCGGTCAGGAGGTCGAGCGGCGGGCCGCAGTGGCCCAGTCTCGCCCTCGTCCACAGAGCCTGTTCACGTGCGCTCACCGGACGCACCCCCTTTCCTCCACAGGGTGCAACGCTCCGGGGCTCCGTGTCATGCCGGATTCAGCGCCCGCTGTCATGCCGGAGTGAGCGCCCGCTCCAGGATGTCGAAGGCCGCGTTCATCCGGGTCTGGTGGTCCTCGGCCGTCGCTTCCTCGCGTTCGCCGGCGAGCAGGCGGCGCGCGGTGGTGACGTACACCGATCGGTACGCGGCGACGATCAGGGCCGCGGTCAGGGCGGGGTCGGGGATGTCCGGGGCGGTCTCGGCGAGGGCGTCGGACAGGGCGTTCTCGATCTCCTCCAGGCCTTCGCGGGCCCGGGCACGCAGGGCCGGTGAGTCGATCACGACCTGCCAGAAGTCCGGGAATCTGTCGTTGGGGCCGGCCAACGGGTGGCGCTGGTCGCGGAGTTCGAGCGAGAGGCGGCGCAGCGCGGCGAGCGGGGTCTCGCCCGGGGCACGGTGGCGCACCGACCCGCTGAGCACCTCGACCGCCTCCGGGATGCGGTCGAGGAACAGGTCCTCCTTGCGCGGGAAGTAGTTGAAGACGGTCATCGTCGACACCTCGGCGGCGCGCGCGACCTCCGCCACCGACACTCCCTCGAAGCCGCGCGCCTTGAACAGCTCCGTGGCCACGTTCGAGATCCGCTGCCGGGTCGCCCGCTTCTTGCGCTCTCTCAGGGAGAGCTCGCCCTCACCATCACCCATGAGAACAGTGTAGCGAACATAATTTTTTAGTGACTACACTCTTAGCCGTGGACACTGAGAACACCGAAACGAACTACGACGTCGTCGTCTCCGGAGCCGGCCCCGTGGGGCTGCTCCTGGCCGCCGAGCTGACCCTCGGCGGCGCGCGTGTGCTGGTCGTGGAGCGGCTGGCCGACGTGGACGAGACGATCAAGGCCGGCGGCCTCAACTCCACGACCACCGTGGCCCTTTACCGGCGGGGGCTGCTGCCCGAGCTGACCGGACTGCACGAGGAGGCGATGAGCCGCTTCAAGGACTTCACGCGGGCGCACGGCGGCGGCAATGGCGATGGCGATGGCGACAACAGCCCCGTTCCGCCGCCGAAGTTCGCCGGGCACTTCTCCGGGATCATGCTGCGGGCCGATCTGCTCGACGAGTCGGACCCGGCCTTCGCCGGCCTCGGCCCGGTCGACCGCGTCGGACTCGTCCCGCAGGCCCCGCTGGAGCGGCTGCTCGGCCGGCATGCCGAGGGACTCGGCGTCGAGGTGCGCAGGCAGGTCGAGTTGACCGGCTTCGACGCCGACCAGGAGGGCGTGACGGTCAGCCTCGCCCCGACGGACGGCTCCGCGCCGTACGCCGTCCGGGCCGGCTGGCTGGTCGGCTGCGACGGTGGCCGCAGCCTCGTGCGCAAGCTCGCCGGGATCGAATTCCCGGGCACCGCACCGGAGATCACCGGCTACCAGGCCATCGCCGACATGACCGGCACCGAGCCGTTGCGCGGCGGCTGGAACACCACCGACGTGGGGACGTACGCCTTCGGCCCGCTGCCTGGACGGATACTCACCGTCGAGTTCGACGGACCGCCCGCCGACCGCCAATCCCCCGTCACCGCCGAGGAGTTGCAGGCGAGTGTGCGCCGGGTGACCGGCGTCGACGTCACCGTGCGCAGAGTCCACTCCTCGACCCGGTTCACCGACAACTGCCGTCAGGCGGAGACCTATCGGGCGGGCCGGGTGCTGCTCGCGGGCGACGCGGCGCACGTCCATTCGCCGTTCGGCGGGCAGGGGCTCAACCTCGGTGTCGGGGACGCGATGAACCTCGGTTGGAAGCTCGCCCTGGTGGTGAACGGCCGGGCGCCGGTCGAACTCCTCGACACCTACACGGCCGAGCGGCATCCGATCGGCGCCTGGGTGCTCGACTGGACGCGCGCCCAGATCGCGGTGATGCGCCCCGAGCCGCACTCCCGGGCCCTGCGCCAGGTGGTCACCGACCTCGCGGGGACGGTCGACGGCACGACGTACCTCGTCAAGCGGATCTCCGGTGTCTGGCAGCACTACGACCTCCCCGGCGACCACCCGCTGACCGGTCGCAGCGCCCCCGACCTCGAACTCGCCGACGGCACCCGCCTCGCCGACCACCTCCACAACGGCCGCGCCCTCCTCCTCGACCTCGCCGACGACCCGAAACTCCGGGCCCGCGCGGACGGCTACGAGGGTGTGGTGGACGTCCTCACCGCCTCCTGCCCCGGGCGGCCGGAACTCGCCGGGCTGTTGGTGCGGCCGGACGGGATCACGGCATGGGCGGTGGACACGGGTGGCGCCCAGGATCCGGGGGACGCACTGGAGTTGTGGTTCGGCGCGCCCGTTGGCGCTTGACCCTGCCGTAGCGTCAGCATCTGTACTGATCCCCATGAGGACCGACTGGGCAGGCGGCGGGCGGGTGTTCGGGTATGAGCGGGCGCGACGGGCCCTGGTGGCCGGGGCGGTACTCGCATGTGTGCTGGAGACGCTCACCATGTCGGTGCTGTTGCGGAACTGGCCGGTGCTCCACCAACTGGTGCCGGTCCTGGGCCTCTGCGCGGTCGCGTCCGTCGCCGCCCTGCACGCGTCCTCCGTAGCCCGCCCCCACCTGCTGGACACGGATGCGCTGCGTCTCCGGCGGGCCGCCCGCGCAGACGTGATCGTCCCGCTGGGCCATATCGCCTCTGCCGAGGGCGAGTTGCGTGCCGCCCGCCGCCGCGCCGACGATGAACTCGATCTCCCCGTCGGCTTCCGCACCTCCGTCACCCTCCGACTCGCCGAGCCCGTCACCCACTTGACGCTCCTCGGCCGACGGCGGGAGGTCGACACCGTCCGCTTCCACGCCGACGACGCCGAGAACGCCGTAGAAACTCTTGTGGAGGCGATCACGCAAGCGCGAACCGTACCTTCGACGTCCCCGGGTCGGCCTGCGTGAGCCGGACCCGCAGTCGCTCGCCCAGAGGCAGTGGAGTCGTGCCGCCTTCGAGGCGCGCGACGACGGCCGGAGTGTCCAACTGGACCTTTCCCACGGTGGGTTGGTGTTCCTCGACGTCCACCACGTAGCCGTCGAAGAGGTCGCCGACGCGGTCCTTCAGCAGCGCGGCCTCGACGATGTCGACGCACTCGCGCTCGACCGTGCCCGCGATGCGGGTGCCGTCGGCCATCTGTTTGGGGAGGGCGTCGAGGCCGGCCAGGACCCAGGTGGGCGGGGACGCGGGAGAGAGGCAGATCTCGGCGGCGTAGCGGTCGACCAGGCGTCGTAGCGGGGCCGTGCAGTGGGTGTAGGGGGCGGCCACCGCGGCATGGGTGGTGATGGCTGGGAGGTCGCCGTCGCGGAAGACCGTGTATCCCGCGCCGCGCAGCAGGGTCGTGCACTCCTGGAGGAAGGCCGCGTGGTGCGGGAGGCGCGGGTCGAGGGAGCGGATGAGTGCGGCGTACGACACGTGGTGCGGCCAGTCGATGTGCAGGGCGCGCGCGGTGTGGTGCAGGCGGCCGACGGCGCCGTCCGGGGCGGCGGGCAGGGTGCGCAGGACGCCCGTGCCGTGCGCGAGCATCAGGTCGGCGGCGGCCATGCCGGTGAGCAGGGAGAGCTGGGCGTTCCAGCCGTCGGCGGGGAGCGGGGCGCGGTAGGAGAGTTCGTAGGTGTGGTCGCGCTCGACGATCTCCTGCTCGGGCACGTTGAGGGAGATGCCGCCGCGCTCGACCTCCAGACGTTCACGCGCCTCGCCGATGTCCTTGAGCAGCGCGAGCGGTTCCTCGGCGGTGCCCGTGTCGATCCGTTGCTGCACGGTCGCGTAGTCGAGCTTCGCCCGGCTGCGGACGAGGGCCCGGTGGACGTCGACGGCGATGGTACGGCCGTCCGCGTCCAGGTCGATCGTCCACAGCACCGCCGGCCGGGTCACGTCCGGCAGCAGACTCGCGGCACCCTCGCTGAGCAGGGGCGGGTGCAGCGGGGTCTTCTCGTCGGGGAAGTAGAGGGTGGTCACGCGGCGGTGGGCCTCCGCGTCGAGCGCTCCGCCGGGTACGACGAAGGCGGCGACGTCGGCGATGGCGTACCGGACCCGGAAACCGGTCCCCCGGCGGGACAGGTGCATAGCCTGGTCGAGGTCCATGGACGTGGGCGGGTCGACGGTGAAGAAGGGGATGTCCGTGACGTCCGGGACCTGCGGCAGCGGCGCCGCGGCTGCCCTCCCCCATTCTCGGCTCCGCTCGAACGGGGGGACCCCCATCGCCTCCGCCAGTACCTCCGGCGGGAAGTCCTCGGGTACGCCGAGTTCGGTGCGGAGAGCGGCGAGGGCGGCGCGGAGCGGGGCTTCGGGGGTGCCGGTCACCCGGATGCGGCGGCGGGGCATGACACGAGCGTAGGCACAATCCGCCGGGCCGCACCCTTTACGCTGGCGCAGCACCCACCGTAAGGAGAAACCCACCGTGCTCGTCCTGCTGCCGCCCTCCGAAGGCAAGGCCTCCTCCGGCCGCGGTGCCCCGCTCAAGCCGGAATCGCTGTCGCTGCCGGGACTCGCCGACGCCCGCGCGGCCGTACTCGACGAACTCGTCGAGCTGTGCGCGGCCGACGAGGACAAGGCGCGCGAGGTGCTCGGGCTGAGCGAGGGCCTGCGGGGCGAGATCGCGAAGAACGTCGACCTGCGGAGCGCCGGCGCGCGGCCCGCCGGGGAGATCTACACGGGTGTCCTCTACGACGCCCTCGACCTGGCTTCGCTGGACACGGCCGCGAAGAAGCGGGCCGCGCGCTCGCTGCTCGTCTTCTCCGGGCTGTGGGGCGCGGTGCGGGTGACGGACCGGATTCCGTCGTACCGCTGCTCGATGGGGGTACGGCTGCCCGGGCTCGGGGCGCTGGGCGCGCACTGGCGGGCGCCCATGGCGGCCGTGCTGCCCGAGGCCGCCGGGAACGGGCTCGTGCTCGACCTGCGGTCCTCGGCGTACGCGGCGGCGTGGAAGCCGAAGGGCGGGGTCGCGGGGCGGACGGCGACGGTACGGGTGCTGCACGCGCCGACCCGGAAGGTCGTCAGCCACTTCAACAAGGCGACGAAGGGGCGGATCGTACGGAGTCTGCTGAGCGCGTCGGCCGCGCCCGGGACGCCGGCGGAACTGGTGGACGCGTTGCGGGGGCTGGGCTACGAGGTGGAGGCGGAGGCGCCCGGGCAGTCGGGGCGACCCTGGTCGCTGGATGTGCTGGTGGACGAGATTCACTGAGTACCCCCGAGCCAGCGTTGCAGTATGCGCAATGGGCTTTGCGCATACTGCATCCCCTCGGCAGGATGAGGCCATGGCTTCCTCCTCGCTGCTCGATCTCGCTCCCGTGCTGCCCGTCGTCGTCATCGAGGACGCGGCCGACGCCGTACCGCTCGCGCGGGCGCTGGTCGCCGGGGGGCTGCGGGCGATCGAGGTGACGCTGCGGACACCGGTCGCACTGGAGGCGCTGCGGGCCATCGCGGACGAGGTGTCGGGGGCGGTGGTCGGGGTGGGGACCGTGCTGACTCCTGGGCAGGTGAAGGAGTCGGTGGCGGCGGGAGCGGGATTTCTGGTGAGCCCGGGGTGGACGGATCTGCTGCTGGAGGCGATGCAGGGGTCCGGAGTGCCGTTCCTGCCGGGGGTGTCGACCACGTCCGAGGTCGTGGCGCTGCTGGAGCGCGGGGTGCGGGAGATGAAGTTCTTCCCGGCCGAGGCGGCGGGCGGTACGGCCTATCTCAGGTCGCTGGCGGGGCCGCTGCCGCAGGCGCGGTTCTGTCCCACGGGTGGGATAGGGATCGACTCCGCGCCGGAATACCTGGCGTTGCCCAACGTCGGCTGTGTGGGCGGGAGTTGGATGATCCCGGCGGACGCGGTGGCCGCGCGGGACTGGGCGCGGATCGAGGCGCTGGCCCGCGAGGCGGCGACGCTCAGCGCAGGTGGGACGTGTCGTTGAAAAGCCGGACACTCGCGTTGCCGTCCGCGTAGTACGCCACCGCGGAGAGCGAGGCCGCCGAGAGTTCCATGCGGAACAGGGACTCCGGCGGGGCGCCCAGGGCGAGTTGGACGAACGTCTTGATCGGCGTGACATGGGTGACGAGCAGGACCGTGCGGCCCGCGTAGGCCGCGATCAGCTTGTCGCGGGTGGCGGCGATACGGGTCGCCGTGGCCGCGAAGCTCTCGCCGCCTCCGGTGGGTCGGGCCGTCGGGTCGGCCAGCCACGTCGTCAGGTCGTCCGGATAGCGCTCTTGGACCTCGCCGAAGGTGAGGCCCTCCCAGGCGCCGAAGTCCGTTTCGCGCAGGCCCTCTTCGATCGTCACGTCCAGACCGAGGCGGTCCGCCACGGCCGCGGCGGTCTCGCGGGTGCGGGTGAGGGGGGACGCGATGATGTGCTGGATGGTGCCGCGGGCCGCCAACGCGGTTGCCGCGCGGGCGGCTTGGTCCTGGCCGACGGATGAGAGGGAGGGGTCGGTGCCGCCGCTGCCGGAGAAGCGCTTCTGGGGGGTGAGGGGGGTTTCGCCGTGACGGAGCAGGACGAAGGTGGCGGGGGCGCCCATGTCCGCGGGGGCCCAACCCGGGCTGGGGGCGGCCACGTTGCGGGCGGCGCGGACGTCAGCCTCGGTCGTCGTCACGGTGGCGGCCGGTGGGGACTGGTCGCGCCCGCGCGGCGGAGCCGCACATGTGACAGCCCCGCGCCCCTGGATGGGCTGCGCCCCATCCATGGCCTCGTTCGCCAGCCTGTCCGCGTGCTTGTTCTTCTCCCGGGGAATCCATTCGTACGTCACCTGATCCGCCGGGAACACCGCACCCGCCTCCGCCGCCAGCGGCTTCATATCAGGGTGTTTGATCTTCCAGCGGCCTGACATCTGTTCCACGACCAGCTTGGAGTCCATGCGGACGTGGACTCGGGCGGAGGGGTCCAGGGCGTGGGCGGCGCGCAGGCCGGCGATCAGGCCGCGGTACTCGGCGACGTTGTTCGTGGCGACGCCGATGTACTCGGCCTCCTCCACCAGGGTCTCCCCCGTCGTCGCGTCGATGACCACGCTGCCGTAGCCCGCGGGCCCCGGGTTGCCCCGGGAACCGCCGTCGGCCTCGACGATGAACTCCCGCACGCCGTAAACCCCTTACAGACCGGACTCGGACGTGCGCACCAGGATGCGGCGGCAGTTCTCGCAGCGGACCACCGTGTCGGGGGCCGCCGCGCGGATCTCGTTGATGTCGGTGATGGCGAGCTCCTGGCGACAGCCCTGGCAGGTGCGCTGGTAGAGCTTGGCCGCGCCGATGCCGCCCTGCTGCTGGCGGAGCTTGTCGTAGAGCTTGAGGAGGTCCGCGGGGATGGTGGCCGCGATGACCTCGCGCTCCTTCTCGGCCTTGGCCTCGTCCGCGTCGAGGGTCTCGGCGGCGGCGTCGCGGCGGGCGGTCGCGTCGTCGATCTTGCCCTGCACGGAACCGACCCGCTCGGTCAGTTCGGCGGTGCGCTCCTGCGCGGACTCACGGCGCTCCATGACCTCCAGGACGATGTCCTCCAGGTCTCCCTGGCGCTTGGCGAGGGAGACGATCTCGCGCTGGAGGTTCTCCAGGTCCTTGGGGGACGTGACGGCACCGGAGTCGAGGCGCTGCTGGTCGCGGGTGGCGCGCTGGCGGACCTGGTCGACGTCCTGCTCGGCCTTGGTCTGCTCGCGGGCGCAGTCGCTCTCCTCGGTCTGCACGGCCACGAGCAGGTCGCGCAGCTGGGTGAGGTCCTTGGTCAGCGCGTCGATCTCGGCGTGCTCGGGCAGCGAGTTGCGCTTGTGCGCGAGCTGCTGGAGGCGTACGTCGAGGGCCTGGACGTCGAGAAGTCGGATCTGGTCGGCGGGCGCGGCGTTCAGTTGGGGGCTCCCAGTGGGTCAGGTGTGGTGGCGGACGCCGCGTGGGCGGTCCAGGGGTCGGTGACCGTCTTGGAGACGTGGACCCGCAGGCCCCATCCCTCGCGGTCGGAGATCTCGTCGAGCTGGGCGGCGGCCAGCTCGCACCAGGGCCACTCGGTGGCCCAGTGCGCCGCGTCGAGCAGCGCGAGAGGACTGTGGGCGCGGGCCTCGGAGGCCGGGTGGTGGCGGAGGTCCGCGGTGAGGAAGGCGTCGACGCCCGCCGCGCGTACGTCGTCGAAGAGGCTGTCGCCGGAGCCGCCGCTGACGGCGACCGTGCGGACCAGGGCGTCGGGGTCGCCGGCGACGCGGATGCCCTGCGCGGTGGCGGGGAGGCGCTCGGCGGCGCGGGCGGCGAGTTCTCGGACGGTGAGCGGGTGGTCCAGCTCGCAGACGCGGCCGAGGCCCCGGCGGCCTTCCGGATCGGTGGGGTCCGGCACGAGAGGTCGTACGACACGGAGGTCGAGCGCGCCCGCGAGGGCGTCGGAGACACCCGGGTCGGCGCGGTCGGCGTTGGTGTGGGCGACGTGCAGCGCGATGTCGTGCTTGATCAGGGTGTGCACCACGCGGCCCTTGAAGGTGGAGGCCGCGACCGTGGTCGTACCGCGGAGGTAGAGGGGGTGGTGGGTGACCATCAGGTCGGCGCCCAGCTTCACCGCCTCGTCGACGATCTCCTGGACCGGGTCCACGGCGAACAGCACGCGCGTGACGTCCTGTTCCGGGTCGCCCGTGACGGTGCCGACCGCGTCCCAGGACTCGGCCCGCTCGGCGGGCCACAGGTTCTCCAGCGCGGCGACGACTTCGGACAGGCGGGGTACGGACTGACGGGGCACGGGGAAAGGCTACCTGGCTGGACCGATCGGCTGAACCGCTGAAGCGGTCGTACCCGGCCTACGGCCCCGTTCAGCACACCCGCCCCCGTTTCCTCAGGCGAATCGTTACTTGGCCACCCTTATGTGTGATGAGGCTGCTCATCGGTCCCACGTCTGTACGTACGAAAACTAGTTTCGTGGCTGGAGGTGACCGAACCATGACGGCCTGTGCGATCGAGCCCACGGCGGCGGACGAGGACGGGGACGAGTGCGGGGGCACGCGGACCGATGACACCGCGTGTGTGATCACCGCTGACGGGGCGTACGCGGCCCGCCTCGCGCCGGCCGGCGACTGTCTGTTCCCGGAGCGGTGGACCCTGGACGGCCCCGAGCCGTACGCGGTGCCGCTGCCCGGCAACCAGCCCGAGGAGCCCGGCAGCGAGGTGCAGCCGATGGGCGACGGGCGGGTGCTCATCCGGCGGCTGGTGGACGGGCGGCACACGTTCTCGCTGCTCTACCCGACCGGCCCGGGCACCGGTGAGCTGCCGCTCGGCGCGGTCGAGTGCCCGGACCCGGACACCCGGCTGCGGCTGCTGCCGCCGGCACCGGGGGGCGAGAAGGCGTACGCCCTCGCCGTGGGCCGGCGTTCGACGGCCGTGTGGCTGGTGGCGGGGGGTGCCTTCGGTCCTGAGCATCTCGCGATGGTCCCGGGGCGCTGTTCGGGCGGGGTGTGGCTCGACCGGGCGGGGCGGATGCTGGCGCTGGACCGGGAGGTCGGCGGGCGGACCAAGGCGATCGTGGTGGACCTGGAGCGGGACGGGGAGGTGTCGCCGCTGCTGCAGATCGCCGCGGACAGCGACGACCGGCTGCTCGCGGCCGATCCCGACAGCGGGCTGCTGCTCATCCGCTCGGACGCGCCGTCGCCCGGGCGGGAGGAGCGGCTGGGCTGGGGGGTGATCGGCTCCACGCTGCCGGTGCGGTTCCCGGAATGTCTGCGGGTGCCGGACTGCACGGTGACGCCGTTCGCGATCCAGCCGGGGCAGGTGCTGATGCCGGAGAACTGCGGGGTGGCGCTGCGCATCGACGGGCCGGGCGGCAGCTGGCTCGGCGTATGGCGGCCCTCGGACCGGCAGCTGCTCCAACTCCCGGTGCCCGAGGGGTGGTTGGCGGGCGCCGGGCTGTGGAGCGAGGGCGGGGTGCTGCAACTGCCGTACGCCACACGGGAAGTGCCGTGCGGTGTGGCGCGGTTCGCGGCGCCCAGGGGGGCGGGGGACAACGGGGGCCCCGGAGCCGGGGGGAACCCCGGGGCGACGGGGGTGGCGGGGGAAACGGGGGGTACGGGGGATACGCGCCCGGGGGATCCGGTTCGGGACGGGACGGTGGGTGCGCCTGGGGAGGCCGCGCCGGAGCCGTCGGGGCCGTCCGAACCGGATCCTCCGGTGCCGGTCGCACCGCGTCCGGTGCCGTTGCGGGAGGCACCGCTCAAAGGCCGGGTGGCCGTCGGGTAACAAAGTGGTGCGGCTCGGTAACGAAGTCGTTCCGGACGACAGGCCGTCGCGCGTCGTCCCGGGAACGGCTGGATAAGATCGCCGAGCTGTATGAAGGATCTTGTTACTACGGGGTGAAGTTTCCGATGAACGACACGAGCACGGCACAGACGATGTCCGCAGACGCCCAGGACACCTCGGGCCACGGCAAGCACCGGGGCCCGGTCTCGGCGCAGGACGGCGACGCTGCCGCCCACGGCCGTCACCGCAAGCCGTCCGAGCAGTCCGAGTACGCGAACGCCTGACGGTACGTCAGGCACCTTGCACCACACGGCCCCGCTCGTCCTCGGACGGGCGGGGCCGTCGCGTTCCCTACGCTCCGCCCGGCTCCCGCTTGAGCCCGAGCACCTCGGCCGCCGCGAACGTCTCCTCCGCCGGTCGCCTGGCGTAGTGCGGAGTGAGTACGGCGTCCAGCTCGTCGTAGGTGAAGGTGTCCTGCTTGCTGTCGAACTTGGCCTGCACGTGCGGGCGTTCGACGATCGCGACCATGCCGCCGTGGACGACGAGGAGCTGTCCGTTGATCCGCGCGGCAGCGGGTGAGGCCAAGTAGCCGACGAGCGGGGCGACATGCTCGGGTGCGAGCGGGTCGAGGCCGTCGTCGGGCTCCTGGAAACCGGCGAAGACGTCCTCGGTCATCCGGGTGCGGGCGCGCGGGCAGATGGCGTTCGCGGTGACGCCGTACTTGGCCAGCGCGAGGGCCGTGGAGGTGGTCAGGCCGACGATTCCGCCTTTCGCCGCCGCGTAGTTGGGCTGTCCGGCGGAGCCGGCGAGAAACGCCTCGGACGAGGTGTTCACGATCCGCCCGTACACCGGCGCGCCCGCCTCCTTGGACCGCCGGCGCCAGTGGGCGGACGCGAAGTGGGTCGTGTTGAAGTGGCCCTTGAGGTGGACCCGGATCACCGAGTCCCACTCGCCCTCCGTCATGGAGAAGACCATGCGGTCGCGCAGGATGCCCGCGTTGTTGACGAGGATGTCGAGGCCGCCGAGTTCGGCGATCGCCAACTCGACCAGCTCGCTCGCCTGTTGGGTGTCGGCCACGTCCCCGGTGTGGGCGACGGCCCGGCCGCCCGCCTCGCGGATCTCGGCGGCGACCCGTTCGGCGGGGCCCGCGGAGGCCTCGCCCGAGCCGTCCCGGCCGGGCTGGCCGTAGTCGTTGACGACCACGGCCGCGCCGAGCCGGGCGAGTTCGAGCGCCTCGGCCCGGCCGAGCCCGCGTCCGGCGCCGGTGACGATCGCGACCAGGCCCTCAAGTGGCAGCGTCATACCGGCCCTCAGATCTCGATACAGGTGCGCAGGGCCGTCCCCGAACGCATCTGGTCCAGGGCCTCGTTGATGTCGGCCAGCGGCACCCGGTGGGTGATCAGGCCCTCCAGGTCGACGCGGCCCGCCCGCCACAGGGCGATCGTGCGCTCGTAGGAACGCAGCACGTCTCCCCCGCCGTACATCGAGGGCAGGATGCGCTTCTCGTCGAAGAACAGCTCGAACATGTTGAGTTGGAGGAAGTCGTCGAGCGCGCCCGCACCGACGATGACGAGGGTGCCGCCGCGCCGGGTGTTCTCGTAGGCGGTGCGGGCGGTGGTGGAGCGGCCGACGACCTCGAAGACGTAGTCGAAGCCCTCGCCGGCGGTGACCTCCTGCTTGGCGGCGGGCAGCTCGTCCGGTGAAACCGCCCTGGTGGCACCGAACTTGAGCGCGGCCTCGCGGCGCGCGGCGACCGGGTCGACGGCGACGATCTCGGCGGCGCCCTTGAGCCGGGCGCCCTGGATCGCGGAGATGCCGACGCCTCCGCAGCCGATCACGGCGACCGACGAACCTGCCTCCACGTCGGCCGTGTTGAGGGCGGCGCCGAGTCCGGTGGTGACGCCGCAGCCGATGAGGGCCGCGATGTCGAAGGGCACGTCGTCGGGGATCGGCACGGCGCAGCCGGCGTCGACGACGACCTCCTCGGCGAAGGTGCCGGTGCCCGCGAAGCCGAACACATCGCCGCCGGGGCGCTTGAAGTTGGGGGTGCCCGCGTTCATGAAGCCGGCCAGACACAGCTGGGTCTGGCCGCGCTTGCAGGCGGCACACACACCGCAGGCCGGCAGCCAGCAGACCACGACCCGGTCGCCGGCCTTCAAGTGGCTTACGCCCTCGCCGACTTCGAGGATCTCGCCGGCGCCCTCGTGGCCGGGCACGAACGGTGCCGGCTGCGGCAGTACGCCGGCCATCGCGGACAGGTCCGAGTGGCACAGCCCCGTGGCGCGCACCCGGATCCTGACCCGGCCGGGCCCGAAGCCCGTCGCCTCGACGTCGTCGAGGACTTCCAGTTTGTCCTGGCCTATCTCGTGCAGTACGGCTGCGCGCATGGGGCGCTCCCCTCGACTCTGCTCAACTCGGGCCTGGTTCAGGAGTGTTCGACGGTCGTGTCGGCCAGGACGGGCGCGTCGTCCCGCTCCACGGCGCTCACCGCGACCCGCACCCCGGTGTCGCCCTGTCGCCACATGCGGATGCGCAGCGTCTCGCCGGGGAAGACGACTCCGGCGAACCGGGTGTCGTAGGCGCGCACCCGGGTCACATCGCCGTCGAGCAGGGTGTCGACGACGGCCTTGAGCGTCATGCCGTAGGTGCACAGCCCGTGCAGGATGGGCCGGTCGAATCCGGCTACCTTGGCGAACTCCGGGTCGGCGTGCAGTGGGTTCCAGTCGCCGGAGAGGCGGTACAGGAGGGCCTGGTCCTCGCGGATGTGCCGCTCGACCACCTTGTCGGGGGCGCCCGTCGGCGGTTCGAGGCGGGTGGAGGGGCCGCGGTCGCCGCCCCAGCCACCTTCTCCCCGTACGAAGATCTGCGCGTCGTTGGTCCACAACGGGCCGCCGGCGTCGGCGACTTCGGTGCGCATGACGAGGACGGCCGCCTTGCCCTTGTCGTACACGGCGGCGATGCGGCCGGTGCTGGTCGCGGTGCCCTGGACGGGGATGGGCCGGTGCAGGCGCAGGGACTGCCCGCCGTGCAGGACGCGGGCGAGGTCGACCTCGATGCCGGGCATGGACAGGCCGCTGATCACGCCGGGTGAGCCGTTGCCCGCGACGGTGGCGAAGCTCGGCAGGACGTGCAGCCGGGACTCCAGGGTGTAGCGCAGCTCGTCGGGGTCGGTCGCCGGGGTGCCCGCGCCGAGGCCGAGGTGGTAGAGCTGGACGTCCTTGGTGGTCCAGGAGATCTCGCCGGTCCGGGGTTCGGCCGCGAGGGCCAGGGCTGCGTCGATGGGCATGGGGCTCCTGATCGCCGGTGGTCGAAGACCTCGGTGCGGCCGTCCGCACCGTCGGCCGCACCGAGGTCGTCACGGGCCGACCTAGAACGCGTTCCAGTCCGGCGACCCTTGTATAGCCGAGCGCCCCCGAGTTGTGAAGGCTCCTGACACTGTGTCAGGTCTGCGGGGCGATGACATTTGTCCTGCCCGAGTCCGTACAAGCGCATCTGCCGCGCGAGGGGTGCGGCTTCGTAGCGTCGTACCCATGACACAGACAGGTGGGACAGAGCGTGCCGTGTCCTTCGCGGGGGCGGTCAAGACCTTCGGCGCGGTGCGTGCCGTCGACGGGGTGGACCTGGAGATCGGTCGCGGCGAGACGGTCGCGCTGCTCGGCCGCAACGGCGCGGGCAAGTCGACGACGATCTCGCTGCTGCTCGGGCTGAACGCGCCCGACGCCGGCACGGTCGAACTGTTCGGCGCGGCACCGGAGTCGGCCGTACGAAATGGCCTGGTCGGGGCGATGCTGCAGGAGGCGCGGGCGGTGCCCCGGGTCACCGTCGGCGAGCTGGTCGCGTTCGTCGCCCGGCGCTATCCGGCGCCGATGCCCGTCGCCCGGGCGCTGGAGCTGGCCGGGATCGGCGAGCTGGCCGGGCGGCGGGTGGACCGGCTGTCGGGCGGGCAGACGCAGCGGGTGCGGTTCGCCGTGGCGCTGGCGGGGAATCCGTCGCTGATCGTGCTGGACGAACCGACCGCCGCCCTGGACGTGGAGGCGCGGCACGCGTTCTGGCAGTCGATGCGGGCGTACGCGCGGCGCGGCCACACCGTCCTGTTCTCCACGCACTACCTGGAGGAGGCCGACGCGCACGCCGACCGGATCGTGGTCATCGACCGCGGGCGGATCGTCGCCGACGGCACCGGCGAACAGCTCAAGCGGGCGGCCGGCGGCAGCCTCGTCTCCATCGACCTCGCGGGCCGCTCCACCGAGGGCCTGGACCGGCTGCCCGGCGTACGGACCCTCGAAGTGCGCGGCGACCGCGCCCTGTTGCGCACGGACGACTCGGACGCGACGGTACGCGCGCTGGCGGACCTGGACGCGATCCACGGCTTGGAGGTCGCACCGGCGTCGCTGGACGACGCGTTCCTGGCATTGACAGCACGCCAGGCAGAGGGCCCGCGAACCGAAGACGCTGTGGTGACCGACCGTCCGCCGCTGGGAGCAGCCTTTGCCCACCTGAAGGACACGGAGACCGTCCGATGATCGACTACCTGCGCCTCGAAGTCCGCCGGACCCTGCGCGACCTCGGCTTCGTGATCGGCGGGATCGCGATGCCCGTGATGATGTATCTGCTGTTCACCAACCTCGGCGGCGACGACAGCGGCTACAAGGCGACGGCGATGGTCGGCATGGCCGCCTACGGCGCGGTCGGCTCCGCGCTCAACACCGGCGGCGGGGTCGCCGAGGACCGGGCGATCGGCTGGCTGCGGCAGCTGCGGGTGACGCCGATGACCCCGCGCCAGGTCGTCCTGGGCCGGGCGCTGACCGGTTCGGTGACCGTGCTGCCGGCGATCGTCGCGGTGCTCGCGGCGGGCGGCCTGGTCAACGGCGTACGACTCGACGCCTGGCAGTGGGCGCTGATCGCCCTGCTGCTGTGGCTGGGCTCGGTCCCCTTCACCCTCCTCGGTCTCGCCAACGGCTACGGCCTCACCTCCCAGACCACCGGCGTCGCCAACATGGCCTGCAACCTGGGGCTCGCGGTGGTCGGCGGCCTGTGGTTCCCCATCAGCCTGTTCCCCGGCTGGCTGCGTGCGATCTCGAAGTACACCCCCACCAACCGCTTCGCCCAGCTCGGCACCTCCGTCGCCGACGGGCACGCTCCCGCGCTCGGCGCGATCGTGGTGCTGACGGCCTGGCTGCTCGCCTTCGGTTCGTACGCTGTGCTGGCGTACCGCCGGACCGGGCGGACCGTGTGACCGGGGGAGCGGGAAAGATGTCCTGGATGCGAGGGATCAGGTGCCAGGTACGCGCCTGGCGGGCGGCACGGGCCCGGTGGCGGGCCGACATGGCGGAGTTCAAGGCCGCGCAGAAGGAGGCGCGCCGCAAGGGCGAGTGGCCCGAGAACCCGGGTCCGCCGCCGACCGGCTTCTCCCTGCTGCCGTGGCTGCTGATGGGCTTGGGCTCCTTCTCCAACCTCCTCCAGGGCAAGACCTCCAACCCATGGATCGGCGGCCTGGGCCTGCTCGCCTTCAACTCCCTCTACATCTACGTCGTCTTCCGCTCCTTCGTGAAGGAGAAGCGCGAGGCGGTCTCCACCCGGGTGGCACTCGTCGTGATGGGCCTGGTCACCTGTGGCCTCGCCCTCGGCTACGGCGGCACCTGGCTGTACTTCTTCCCGCTGCTCGGTCTCGCCACGGGAGCCTGCGTGCGCGGCCCCCGCCTCGGCCAGGTCGGCCTCGCGCTCACCGCGCTCGCGGCGGCGGTCTCCGTGTTCCGGGCGGGCTGGGACGCCATCAACGTCGCCTACGGCACGTTCCTGTCGACGATGGTGACCGCGGCGATCCTCTCCCTCTCCGAGGCCGTACGCGAACTGCGCGCCGCCCGGGAGGAGTTGGCGCGCCGCGCGGTCGAGAAGGAACGGATGCGGTTCTCCCGCGACCTGCACGACCTGCTCGGGCACACCCTCTCGGTGATCGTGGTGAAGTCGGAGGCGGCCCGTCGCCTCGCACCCCGCGACATGGAGGCCGCGCTCGGCCAGATCACCGACATCGAGGCCGTGGGCCGGCAGGCGCTCACCGAGATCCGCGAGGCGGTCACCGGCTACCGCGAGGGCAGCCTCGCCACCGAACTGGACCGCGCCCGCTCCGCGTTGTCCGCCGCCGACATCGACCCGGTCGTCCGCCAGTCGGGGCCGCCACTGACCCCGCAGACCGAGGCCCTGCTCGGCTGGGTGGTCCGCGAGGCGGTCACCAATGTCGTACGGCACAGCGGCGCGACCCGCTGCGAGATCACCCTCGACGGCGTCCTGGACCGCGCCCGTCTGACCGTCGCGGACGACGGCACCACCGGTTCCTCCCCGGCCGCTCCCGCCGAGGGCGTCGGCGGAACCGGCCTGAAGGGGCTGACCGAACGCCTCGCGGCGGCGGGCGGCTCCCTGCGGGCCGGCCCGTCGCCACGCGGCGGTTTCACAGTGACCGCCGAACTCCCTGTGGAGCAGGCGGACTTGACGTCCTCGGTCGTGGCTACGGCGCCCAGGGAGCCGTGACGACCCAACTCACGTCGTCCGTCCACGAGGTGGCGCTGTCGAAGGCGTTCGAGCCGCCGTCGCTCGCGATGTAGACGTTGTAGTTGTAGTGCCGGAGGTATCTGGTCGGGTAGTTGTACGACGCGAACGAGGTGCCCGTGCCGCTCTTGCCGGTCGAGGCGCAGAACGTGGCGTCCTGTCTGAACTGCGCTGTCCCGACCATGGGTTGGCGGTACAGCTGGTAGTTGTAGTGGCGCAGGAAGTCGCCGGGGTAGTTCCGTGACTCGAAGGAGTAGCAGGAGCTGTCGGCCAGGCCCCGGCGGACGATCCAGGTGGCGTCGCCCTTGTCGAGCGCCGCACTGCTCGACGTGATGGCCGAGAGGACCGCCGCGTTGTTCTGGTGGCGGATGTAGTCGGCCGTGCAGCACGAGGTGGTCGCCCGCAGCGAGATCTCCGAACCGGCCGCGAGCGTGCCGGTGGTGCCGGTCGAGCCGCCGTAGCCGACGGACACGATGTTGGCCTGTACGGAGTTGTCGGCGGCGTCCGTCGGGATGCCGGCCGTCATGACACCCTCGAAGAACGAGCCGATGGAGCCGTTGCTGTTGTCGCCGCCGGTACCCAGGACGATCGCGCCCTCCTGGTGCATGGGCGAGTAACCGCTCGTGGTGGGTTCACCCCCGGAATAGGTGGTCGTGAGACTCCCCGACTGCGCGTTCCCGTATTTCAGCGCGAAATGGTCCTGACCGTTGTTTTTCAGCAAAGCGGTGACGAAGGGCATCGCCCCGGTGCCGGTGTTCGCGGTGTTCTTGCTGTACCCGGAGTCCGACTGGAACAGCCCGTTCTCCAGGTCGGCCTGCACCCAGGGGCCGCTGCCGTAGCAGGGCGCGAACCAGCACTCCGTGCCGAAGTTGATCGCGTCCATGTGGCCGTTGCCGGTGTCCTGGTTGTTGGTCTCGGCGTTGCCGTAGTCGAAGCAGCAGCTGCCGTTGACGTGGGTGCCCGAGGTCACCATGTACATCCCCTCGGCGGCGCCGTTGGTGGCCACGCCCGAGGTGGAGTTGTCGCGGTAGCCCATCCCGGCCGAGATCTCCAGGCCGTAGACCTGATGCCCGCCGACGGTCACCGGCAGGGCGTCCGCGGGCGCCCCGACATCGGCCACGCCTGCCCCGCCCGCGCCCTCGATCGTGAGGTCGTTGTGGCGCGAGGACTGGTCGTAGATCTTGGTGATGATGCACGTCGTACCGGAACAGAACGAGTCCTGGGCCGCCGCGTTGGCGTATCCCCCGGCCGCCAGCAGGCCTATGTTCGCGGTGGCGCTGTCGGAGGCACGCTGCACCTGGTACAGCGAGCCGTTGTACGACGAGTAGAGCGCCCGGACGAGGCTGTGCGCGGCGACGCAGGGTGTCCCGGCGGTGGCGTAGATGTCGCACGGCAGCGAAGTGGCGGCCGACGCCTGCGGAACACCGACGGCCAGTGCGAGGACGGTCACGAGCGCCGACAGCGCGGCCAGGGCCGCGTTTCTCAGCCGGCGCGGCCGAGTGCGGAGGAGTCTCAAGAACACGGTGCACCTCTTTTTCTGTTCCTGGTAGGGCGGTGCGGGGTGGCCGACATCCGGAGGAGCAGACGGTCGATATACCGAACGCCGTTCGATCGAAATTCCGAACCAATTCGCGATCGAAATGTCTAACTGTCGAAAGTTTTCCGAAAGCGGCCTTGCTCGGGGAATTCCAGGATGCCGGTGGAATGCCGAGGCGATTGTTTGCCCGCAGCCGAAGGCCGTCAAGACTCGCGGACGCGAACAATGAAGAGTTTTTGATAACCGCTCCGGGCCTTACGCTTGCCCCGTGGATGAGATGCCCCGGGACCACCGGCCCGCCAAGTCCGTCAGAGTGCTGCTCGCCGAGGACCAGGGCATGATGCGCGGCGCCCTCGCCCTGCTGCTCGGCATGGAGGCGGACCTGGAGGTCGTCGCCCAGGTCGGGAGGGGCGACGCGATCGTGGACGCCGCACTGACCCACCGCCCCGATGTCGCCCTCCTGGACATCGAGCTCCCCGGCATGAGCGGCCTGGACGCCGCCGCCGAACTCCGCGAACAGGCCCCCGCCTGCCGGGTGTTGATTCTCACCACCTTCGGCCGCCCCGGCTATCTCCGCCGGGCGATGGAGGCGGGCGCGGCGGGCTTCCTGGTGAAGGACGGTCCGGTGGAGGACCTGGCCGCCGCGATCCGCCGCGTCCTCACCGGCGAGACGGTCGTCGACCCGGCCCTTGCCGCCGCCGCGCTGAGCGCCGGCCCGAACCCGCTGACCGCCCGCGAATGCGACGTCCTCAAGGCCTCGGTGGACGGCGCGACGGTCTCCGACATCGCCACGAAACTCCACCTCTCCGAGTCCACCGTCCGCAACTACCTCTCGTCGGCGATCGGCAAGACTGCCACCCGCAACCGCATGGAAGCGATGCGGGAGGCCCGTCAGCAGGGCTGGCTGTAGCCCGGCCCTACGCTTCGGGGGCCCGGCGGAACAGCGCCGTCCAGAGGAAGTCCTCCCCGAAACACGGGGATTCGGCCGGTTCGTCGCGCATCCGGCGCAGCTCGACCACCTCCAACTCCCCGAAGATCCACCGCAACTCGTCGGCCGTGTAGGCCAGTCCGCCCTGCAGACCGGAGCCGCGATAGAGCTCGGCGTCGGACAGCTCCGAGCCCATCCCGCCCGCCGCGAAACAGGTCAGCGCGAAGTGACCGCCGGGGGCGAGGACTTGGTCCAGCAGGGCGAGGTAGCTGATGCGCCGGTGCGGGGGCAGGTGGTGGAAGCAGCCGGAGTCGTAGACGAGGTCGTAGGGGCCGGGGAGTTCCGCGCCGACGAGGGCGAACGCGTCCCCGCAGTGGAACCGGACCCGGGCTCCCGAGTCGCGGGCTCTCTCCTCCGCCCACGCGACAGCGGCCGGCGACAGATCCACCCCGTCCACCTCGAAGCCCCGCGCGGCCAGTCGAAGAGCGTTGCGCCCCGGACCGCACCCCAGGTCCAGGGCACGACCACCCCCGGGTATCAGCCCCCGGTCGAGATACCCGGCCAGGCTCTCGTCCGGCTTCGCCACGAAGAACGGCACCGCCCTGTCCCGATCGGCATAGAAGCCGTCCCACCAGGAGGCACCCCGAGAACTCCAACGGTCAGCCTCCGGCGCGAACAGCCCGTCCAGAAGCCGAAGTACGTCGTCGACCGTGCGTATGTCCCGCCGGTGCTGGTTCTGGTCCACCCGGTCCCCCGTTCCGACTCTCCGACTCTCCAAGGCGTCGAGCGTAGAGTCGGACGGACCGGAAGCCCAGGTCAGCCCTCATCCGGGACGTTCGCGTGGAGCCGTCAACTGCCCCCTGCGGGGCCGGAGTCGGCGCCGCGAGGGCGTCACTCCGGCACCGCACCGAACCCCTGCCGGCACCCCGCCCGAGGGCCGCCGGGACGGCTTTCCGGGCCACGGCGACCGCACTTTTCCACGGCACCGGTCAGCCCGAGGCACCGTGCTACTGCGTCACCTTCACCGAGTCGAACTTCGCCCCCTCCGCCCCCACGCACACGAACCAGTTGTCCGGAGAACCGGCCGCCGGGCGGATCGTCGCCTCGTCGCTGTTGACGTCGGCGCCCGCGGCCACCCTGTGGGCCTCGGTGGACGTGCCGTCCTTCCAGGTGCAGAGGACCGTCTGTGCGGTCTTGGCGACCTGGCCGACCACCAGACGCTGGGGGCCGTCGGTCTTCTTCGGGTCCAGGGTGGAGGCGCCCGACTTGAGGTCCGTGCCCGCCATGGTGTCCTGGGGGGAGGCCGAGTCGCCCATCAGGAGGGTCGGGGCTCCGCTCCCGTAGCTCCGCCGTACGAAGTACGTGATCTTGCCGACCAGTGCGGACGCCTTGTCCTTGTCCCACGGCTCCTCGCCGCGATTGGACATGGCACTCAGCTGGGCCTGGGCCTCCGCCTCGGTGCGGGGGGCGCCCCACACGTCGACCGTGACGTACCACGTCTCGCCCTTCTCGGTGCCCGCCGCGAGCATCGTCTCCTGCGGCAGGTACACGTGCCGCTCCTCCGGCGTCGACGGAACCGTCGGTTTCTGAGTCACCGCGGGTGTCACCTCCGCGCCGCCGCCGTCGCGCAGCGAGGCCAGGGCCAGGGTGCCCGACGCGCCCGTGATCACCAGTGCCGCGGCCGCGGCGAGCGCCCAGCGGCGGGCCCGGCGGCGGCGGCCGCCGCGGATCACCGCCTCGTAGGGGGCTGTGCCGATCTCGACCTCGTCCGCCGCGTCGGCCAGCAGGAGGGCGATGTCTGTGTCCGTCATGGTGTGGTTCGTCTCCCGGTCCGCGCTCATCACTTCCGCCCTCCCTGCGTCACCGTCTCGGCGAGTCCTGGTATGGCGCGGAGTTTCGCGATCCCCTTGGCCGCGTTGCTCTTCACCGCGCCGACGGAACAGCCCATCGCCTGTGCCGTCTGTGTCTCGGTGAGGTCCTCCCAGTACCGCAGCACCACCGCCTCCCGCTGCCTCGCGGGCAGTTGGGCCAGCGCCTTGAGCAGGGTGTTGCGGTCCTCGGCCTGGGCGATGCGGTCACCGGTGTCGGCGATCTCGCGGACCAGTCCCGAGTCGTCCTTCGGGGCCAGGAACTCCTTGAGCCGTCTGCGGTGTTTGCGTGCGTGCGCGTTGATCATCACGCGCCGTACGTACGCCTCCGGATCGTCCGCCGTGGCGACCTTGCGCCAGGCCACGAAGACCTGCTCCAACGTCGACTGGACCAGGTCCTCCGCCGCGTGCTGCTCCCCCGTGAGAAGAAATGCCGTCCGCATCAACCGCGGCCAGCGGCCGATGACGAAGCTCTGGAACTCGTCGTCCCGAGTCCCCCGAGCCTCCTTGCGATCCCCCATGGGCACCTCCTAGATGTCTGAAGGAGTCCATGAGCCGCCCGGACCGTTGCCTCATCCCGCAGAACTCTTCGAGATTCTCCTGGGAGCCCACGGCAGCCACACCAGCATCAGCACCACGCCGCCGAGCAGCACCCCCGCCCCCGTACGGAACGCCAGCGCGTACCCCTCCGTCAGCGCCTCCGTAAACACCTCCGGCACACGGCCGTCGCGCCCCGCCGTACTGATCGAACCGACCGCGCCGGCCGCACCCATCGCGCTCGCCGTACGCGCCGCCGCGATCGTCGACATCACGGCGAGGCCCAGCGAACCTCCCATCGTGCGCGAGGTGTTGATCAGCCCGGAGACGAGACCGGCCTCGCCCGGCGCGGCCCCGGACGTGGCGAGCGCTGCGAGCGGGGTGGCGGTCAGGCCCGCGCCCAGCATCATCAGGATTCCGGGGAGCATGATCTCGGTGAGGTAGTCGCCCCGCGCGGTCATCAGCGACTGCCAGCCGAAGCCCACCGCCGCGATCAGTGTCCCGAGGACGGCGACGTTGCGCGCGCCGAAAACCGGCATGAAGCGGGGCGCCGACTTGGAGCCGACGAGGACGGCGAGGGAGCTCGGCACCAGTGCGAGCCCGGCCTCCAGCGGGCTGTACCCGAGGACGTTCTGCGCGTACAGCGTCATGAAGAACCACATGCAGAACATCGCGGAACCGCTCAGGAACATCGCCGCGTTGGCCGACGACACCGCCCGCGACCGGAACAGCCCGAGCGGCATCAGCGGAGCCGCCGTGCGGGCCTCGACGACCAGGAAGAGCGCGATCAGCGCGAGTCCGGCGGCCAGCGGCAGCAGGGTGGCCGCGGCCGTCCACCCCTCGGCCCCGGTCTGCGAGATGCCGTAGGCCAGCACCCCGAGGCCCGCCGTGACCAGGACGGCGCCGGGCAGGTCGAGGCGCCGCCCGTCCCCGGCCCGGCTCTCCGGGAGCCAGCGCAGTGAGCTGAGCAGGACCACCGCGCCGACGGGCACGTTGATCAGCAGCACCCATCGCCACGACAGCGTGTCCACGAGCACTCCGCCGACGAGTCCGCCGGCCGCCCCGCCGCCCGCGCCGACCGCGGTCCAGGTGGCGATGGCCCGGGCGCGGGACGCGCCCTCCGGCACCGCCGAGGTGACGATCGTCAGCGTCGAGGGCGCCAGCACGGCGGCGCCGAGTCCCTGCGCGGCGCGGGCGAGGAGCAGTTGCCAGCCGTCCTGGGCGAGTCCGCCGGCCAGCGAGGCCAGCGTGAACAGCGCGAGCCCGACGAGGAACATCCGCTTGCGGCCGTAGAGGTCACCGGCGCGCCCGCCGAGCAGCATGAACCCCGCGAAGGCGATGGCGTACGCGTTGACCACCCACTGCAGTCCGGACGCGCTCATGCCCAGGTCGGCCCGCATCGACGGCAGCGCCACGTTGACGACGGACACGTCGAGCACGACGAGGAATTGTCCGGCGCACGCGAGCGCCACGACCAGCCAGGCGGGCGGTGCCGCGCCCCTGCTGGACAGGCGGGATATTCGGGAGACATCAGCGGCTCGGGGCATGGTCGTCATACTCTCAACCGGCCTGCGCCCCTGGCATCGGCATTTCGCCTCAGCCGTACCACCGCCGTAGGACCTAAGCCGCCCGCAGCAGGGTGACCACCGCCGCCCCGCCCAGCCCGATGTTGTGGGCGAGCCCCACCTCGGCACCCGGCACCTGCCGCTTCCCCGCCGTCCCCCTCAACTGCCACACCAGCTCGGCGACCTGGGCGATCCCGGTGGCGCCGAGTGGATGCCCCTTGGAGATCAGGCCGCCGGACGGGTTGACCACCCAGCGTCCGCCGTACGTCGTACCACCGGACTCGACGAGCTTCCCCGACTCCCCGGGTTCGCACATGCCGAGGGCCTCGTACGTGAGCAGTTCGTTGATCGAGAAGCAGTCGTGGAGTTCTACGACGTCCACGTCCTCGATGCCGAGTCCGGACCGTTCGTAGACCTGGCGGGCGGCGGCCCGGGACATGGGCTGTCCGACGACGTCGACGCAGGAGCCGGAGGCGAAGGAGTCCTCGGTGTCGGTGGTCATCGCCTGGGCGACGATCTCGACGGGAGAACCCCTCAACTCGCTTTCCTGCGCGAAGCGTTCGGAGACGACGACCGCCGCCGCGGCTCCGTCCGAGGTCGGTGAGCACTGGAGTTTCGTCAGCGGGTGGTGGACGACACGGGCCGCGAGGATGTCGTCGACGTCGTAGACGTCCTGGAACTGGGCGTTCGGGTTGTGCGCGGAGTGCCGGTGGTTCTTGGCGGCGACCGCTGCGAGCTGTGCCTCGGTCGTGCCGTACTTCTCCATGTGTTCACGGGCCGCGTCGCCGAAGATCTGGGCGGTGGGCGGGGTCATCTCGAAGCCGTGCCGGGCGGCCATGACGCCGTAGTGGCGGGCCACGGGGGAGGTCGCGAAGTCGCCGCCGTCGGAGCCACCCCCCAACGCGCCCCTCTTCATCTTCTCGAAGCCCACCGCCAGCACGCAGTCGGCGGCCCCGCCCTCCACGAGCTGGCGGGCGAGCATCAAGGCGGTCGAGCCCGTCGCGCAGTTGTTGTTGACGTTGTAGACGGGGATGCCGGTGAGACCGAGTTCATAGGCGGCGCGCTGGCCGGCGGTCGAGGGCTGGAAGCAGTATCCGATCGGAACCTGTTCCACCTGGTCGTAGGAGATCCCGGCGTCCGCGAGGGCGGCGCTCCCCGCCTCCCGGACCATGTCCCAGTACTGCCACTCCCGGCTCTCCGGCTTCTCGAACTTCGTCATCCCGACGCCGGCGACATAGGCCTTCATGGCGGGCGAGATTAGAACACGTTCCAGTAAATGGCCAGGGGTGACGGAGGGTCAGATATTCATGGGACGGTCAAGGATTCGTTAGTACGCCGAAGCATCGGAATAGTTGCTCATGCATACGAGGTTTACCGTGCACTTATCCCGCACGGATCACTTCACACTTACGGCCTGGAGGCCTCACTCCATGACGCACACGTCGACCGACCAGCCCGCACGGAGGCCGTCCGGCGCCATCGTGCCGGTGCTCGCCTTCGCGGGCATCGTTGTCGCGGTGATGCAGACCCTGCTCGTCCCGGTCATCAAGGACCTGCCGCAACTGCTGAGCACCGAGCCCAGCAACGCCACCTGGGTCCTGACCTCGACACTCCTGTCCGGAGCCGTCGCCACGCCGATCATGGGCCGCCTCGGCGACCTCTACGGCAAGCGGCGGATGCTGATCACCAGCCTGGCCATCATGGTGGTTGGCGCCCTCGTCAGCGCCCTCACCAGCGATCTCCTCACGATGATCGCGGGCCGTACGCTCCAGGGCTTCGCGATGGGCGCGATACCGCTGGGCATCGGCCTGATGCGCGACATGCTGCCCCGCGAGAAGCTCGGCTCGGCCATGGCCCTGATGAGCTCCTCGATCGGCGTCGGCGGCGGCCTCGCGCTCCCGCTCGCAGCCCTCGTCGCGCAGCACGCCGACTGGCACGCCCTCTTCTACGGCGCCGCCGGCCTCGGTGTCCTCGCCATCGTCCTCACCCTCCTCGTCGTACCGGAGTCCCCGATGCGCGCCGAGGGCACCTTCGACGTGCTCGGCGCGATCGGCCTCTCCGCCGGTCTCGTGCTCTTCCTTCTCCCCATCACCAAGGGCAGCGACTGGGGCTGGACCTCCGGCACCACGCTCGGCCTGTTCGCCGCGGCGGCCGTCGTCCTGCTCCTCTGGGGCGTGATGGAACTGCGCGTGAAGGCCCCGCTGGTGGACCTGCGCACCACGGCCCGCCCCGCGGTCCTCTTCACCAACCTCGCCTCGATCATGGTCGGCGTCTCCTTCTACGTCGTCTCCCTCGTCCTGCCCCAGCTGCTCCAGCTGCCGAAGGCCACCGGCTACGGCCTCGGCCAGTCGATGGTCACCGCCGGTCTGCTGGTCGCGCCGCTGGGCCTGACGATGATGTTCACGGCCCCCGTCTACGCCCGGCTCTCGGCGAAGTACGGCCCCAAGGTCACCCTGATCCTCGGCATGCTGATCATCGGCATCGGCTACGGCGCGGGCCTCGGCCTCATGAGCGCCGCCTGGCAGAGCCTCGTCATCGCGGTCGTCCTGGGCGCGGGCATCGGCCTCGCGTACTCGTCGCTGCCCGCGCTGATCGTGGGTGCGGTGCCGGCCTCGGAGACCGGCGCGGCGAACGGTCTCAACACCCTGATGCGGTCCATCGGTACGTCCGTCTCCAGCGCCGTGATCGGCATGGTGCTGGCGAACACCGCGAACCATGTGGGCGGGGTCGCCGTCCCGACCATGCACGGGTTCCGGGTGTCCTTCATGATCGCGACGGGTGCGGTCGCCGTGGGCCTGCTGATGGCGCTGTTCCTCCCCAGGCCGAACCGGGCGCCGCAGCTGAACTTCAGCAGCGAGGAGGAGGCCAATCTTGAGCGTGCGGCGGAGGCGCTGCGGGGGTTTCGGGGGCGTGTTCTGGGCGCCGACGGGTCGCCTGTCGCCCGGGCGAAGGTCACGTTGATCGATCGGCGGGGGCGGCAGGCGGGGGCGACGCTCTCCGACGAGGACGGCATCTACGCCCTCGCGGTCCCGTCCCAGGGCGCGTATGTCCTGGCGGCGCGAGCAAGCGGGCACGGGCCGCTTGCCTCGTCCGCGACGCACGGCGGTGACGAGGTTGCGGTTGACCTTGATCTGTCGTTGCCCGGTGAGAGTGTCAGCGCGTAGTCGGTAGTTCGTTGGGTGCGGGTGTGTGGGGGCTGGTCGCGCAGTTCCCCGCGCTCCTCAAAAGCGCTGCCGTACCCTTGGCCGGGCCCGCCCGCCCTCATCGAAGGAACCCCTATGCCTCCGGCCCCCAAGCCCGAAATCCTCGCCGCGTTCGAGGCGGCGAAGGGATTCATGCCGGCCGGCGAAGGACTGGCCCTGTATGCCGCCGCCGTCGAAGCCGGAAGCCTCGGGCTGCCGTTGCTGGAAGTCGGGACGTACTGCGGGCGCTCCACCATCCTCCTCGCCGATGCCGCCCGCGCGGCCGGTGTCGTCGCACTCACCGTGGACCATCACCGGGGCAGCGAGGAGCAGCAGCCGGGCTGGGAGTACCACGACCCGGAGACGGTCGACCCGGAGATCGGGCTGATGGACACGTTGCCCACGTTCCGCAGGACCCTGTACCGGGCGGGGCTCGAAGAGCATGTGGTGGCCCTGGTCGGGCGGTCGCCGCAGGTGGCGCGCGCGTGGGGCACTCCTCTCGGCCTCGTGTTCATCGACGGCGGGCACACCGACGAGCACGCGAACGGCGACTACGAGGGCTGGGCGCCCCATGTCGCCGAGGGCGGGCTGCTCGTCATCCACGACGTGTTCCCGGACCCGGAGGACGAGTTCACCGGGCAGGCCCCGTACCGCGTGTACCAACGGGCCCTCGAATCGGGCGCGTTCACGGAGGTGTCGGTGGCTGACTCATTGCGGGTGCTACGGCGTACGGGCGCCGGCATCTGAGAGCGACCGCGACTCCTGGCGGCGCCTGCCGCCGCTTCGGCGGGACCGCACCGTCGGACGGCTAGGGTGGCTTCCGTGTCGTACGTTGGTCCGGACTTCGATCCTCCGCAGCCCCGTCGTTTCCGTCGAGGGCCCCTGACCGTGGCGCTGGCCGCGCTGGTGCCGGGGGCGCTGATCGGGTGGTTCGTGTACGAGGCGGTGGGTGGCCCGGGTGACTCGGGCGGGGCGGCGGCCGGTTCGTCGGCACCGGCGTCCAGCGCGACCGCGACCCCCTCGGGCACCGCCTCGAACGACGACAAGCCGCCGAACTCCAGGCCCCTCACGGGCAAGGTCGTCGTCATCGACCCGGGGCACAACGTCACCAACTTCCAGCACACCGCCGAGATCAACCGCAAGGTGGACATCGGCACGAACCGGAAGGAGTGCGACACGACCGGGACGTCCACCAACTCGGGTTACGCGGAAGCCCAGTTCACGATGGACGTGTCCCACCGGCTGCGGAAGATCCTGGAGCGGCAGGGCGCCACGGTGAAGCTGACCCACGACGGCGGCTCCCCGGCCTGGGGACCGTGTGTCGACCAGCGCGCGAGGATCGGCAACGCCGCGCACGCGGACGCGGCGATCTCCATCCACGCGGACGGCGCACCGGCCGGCGACCGCGGCTTCCATGTGATCCTGCCGGCCTCCGTGCACGCGGGCGGCGCCGACACCCGCGCGATCGTCGCCCCCTCCGCCGCGCTCGGCCGCGCCATCGAGGGCGCCTACCGTCGCGCGACGGGCGAACAGCCCTCCAACTACGTCGGCGACGGCACCGGTCTCGTCACGCGTAAGGACCTGGGCGGTCTCAATCTGTCAACGGTTCCCAAGGTGTTCATCGAGTGCGGCAATATGCGCGATAGCAAGGATGCCGCACTGCTGACGAACGGCGCCTGGAGACAGGCGGCGGCGCAGGGTATCTCTGAGGGAATCGTGAGTTTCCTGCGCGGGTAACGATCAGTGGGCCGATCCGGGCGGACACCCTGGCAAGGTGGACGATAGGGTCAACCGACGACGAGACGACCTACGAAGGACCTGAAGTGAATATCCGCTCCCTCACACGAGGCGACGGTGTGGTGATCGGGGCAGCGGTATTGCTCTTCATCGCGTCGTTCCTCAAGTTCTACACGGCCAACGGGTACAACCTGGACATCACCGCGTGGACGAGCCTCGGTAACGGCCTCGGTACTTACATGGGTGGCGTCATCGGTGCCGCTCTCATCGTCGTCAACCGCAGCCTGCCCCAGCCGCGCAAGATCCTGGGTCTGGACCTCGGAACTGTCGGCGTGGCGTTCACGGTTCTCACCGCGTGGGCCCTGTTCTGGACGCTGGTGGACGTCGGGGACAACCTCAGCGCCGGCGCGGGCCTCATCCTCGGCTTCATCGCGGCCCTCGCCCTGGCCGGTGCCGCCGTCGCGACCCCCCTCGTCCCGGCCCTCCAGGCCGCCCTCGTCCCCGCGCCCAAGCCGGCCGCCCCGCAGCCCTACGGCGCCCAGCCGCCCGGCGGCTACGGCTACCCGGGTGCCGGTGCGCCGCAGCCGTCGTACGGCACTCCGCCGCAGCAGGCGCAGACGGCACAGCCGTTCGGGCAGCCCCAGCCGCAGCCGACGCCCCCTCCGGCCGGGGACTTCTCGCCGTTCTGGTTCGCCGTGCCGGTGGCCCGACCGCTGTTCGCGGAGGACGGCTCGCCGTCGCCGATCGCCGAACTCGCGCCGGGTACCTGGTACTTGGCCGTCGAGCAGCGCGGTCCGGCGCTGATCGCGCAGACGCAGGACGGCCGTCGTGGCGTACTGCAGGACACTTCCGGGATCCAGCGCGGCTGAGCCCCGCACCGTCTCCCACGGCCCCTCGCCCTTCCGGGTGGGGGGCCGTTGTCGTACAGTCGCAGCCGTCCCGTCCAGAAGCTGACGACCCGTCAGATGATTGTCTGTGGAGGCGACATGCGGCTCGGTCTCGCACTCGGGTACTGGGGGCGCGGGCCCCGTGCCGACCATGTGCCGCTGGCCCAGGAGGCGGAGCGGCTCGGCTACGACTCGGTGTGGACGGCCGAGTCGTGGGGTTCCGACGCCTTCACTCCGCTGACCTGGATCGCCGCGCAGACGTCAAGGATCAAGCTGGGGACGGCAGTTGCGCAGATGGCGGCCCGCTCACCGACCACCACCGCGATGCACGCGCTCACCCTCGACCATCTGTCGGGCGGACGGATGATGCTCGGGCTCGGGCTGTCGGGGCCGCAGGTGGTGGAGGGCTGGTACGGGCGACCGTTCCCCAGGTCGCCGCTGACCGCGACCCGGGAGTACGTCGAGGTCGTACGGCAGGTGCTGCGGCGGGAGGCGCCGGTCGAGGTGGAGGGGCGGTTCCACGCGCATCCGTACCGGGGCGCGGACGGTACCGGGCTCGGCAAGGCGCTCAAGTCCATCACCCACCCGCTCCGTTCGGACCTGCCGGTCCTGCTGGGTGCCGAGGGACCGAAGAACGTGGCGCAGACGGCCGAAATCGCCGACGGGTGGCTGCCGTTGTACTGGTCGCCGAGCCGACCCGAGGTGTACGGCACGACCGACTTCCGGGAGGGCTTCCTCGTCGCGCCCATGGCGCAGGTGAAGGTCTGTGACGACGTCGCCGAAGGCCTGCTCCCCGTGAAGATGATGCTCGGCTTCTACATCGGCGGGATGGGGCACGCGGCACGCAACTTCCACGCGGACCTGATGGCACGCATGGGGTACGCGGAAGAGGCCCGGCGCATACAGGAGTTGTTCCTCGCGGGACGCCGGGAGGAGGCGGTCCTCGCCGTGCCGGACGCGTTCGCCGACGAGATCTCGCTCGTGGGCCCGCGCGAACGGATCGCGGAGCGGCTGGAGTCGTGGCGCAAGGGCCCGGTGACGGACCTGCTGGCCCTTGCGCCCGACCCGCACACGCTGCGGGTGCTGGCCGAGCTCAACTCCTAGGAGCCACCCGCCAGTTGGCCTGCCGACGGCACCTTCTCGGTCACCTCGGCACCGGCGCTCTTCCCGGCTTCCTTGACCTTGTTGATGATGTCGTCGAAGGAACTCGCCGTCGCGTCGGTCGAGTCGCCCTTGCGCAGCTTGGACGGCAGGTCCTTGAGGGAGTCGATGCCGGCGGTCAGCGGGGCGAGCGCCTTGGAGAGCGTGGGGTCGCCCTGGGCGTTCTTCTTGGCCGCCTTGAGCCGGTTGTACGCGAACGCGCCCGCGAGGCCCGCCTTGACGAGGGCGAACCTGCGTCCGCTCGCCCCCTTCTTGAACTTGCCGGCCTTCCAGGGCTTCACGATCCACTGGTAGGTGGCCCCGGCGGCGAGCCCCGCGTTCGCGACGAAGCGGGTCTTGGCGAGCTTCTGGCGCTCGACGGTGGTGCTGGGGCTCGGGGTGGCAGCGGCGGCCACGACGGCCGCGGCGTTCTGTGTGGCGTCGTCGGTGGCGCTGCCGCAGGCGGTGGCGCCGGCGAGCAGGGCGCAGCACAGGGTGAGCGCCACGCAGAGGCGCCGTATCGGTACGGGCACGGAATCCTCCGGGGTTTTCCCCGAGTGGGTGTCCTTACCCCGGCAGCCTCACCCGGCCCGGGGCGTTGCGCCACCCGGGGGACGCCGTTCGGGTTTCATCACCGTGGAAGCGGCAATCCGGTGGTCATGTCCCCCTACTACCGACGCGGTTCGAATTCCGCCGGCAATGTCATCGTGATCATTGCCGACACCATGGCCCTCATCCTGGGGCTCTGGATTCTGATGTACCTGTTGGACGCCAACCGCGCGAACGACCTCGTGCAGTTCGTCCACCGCACGGCCAACTGGCTCGCGGGCTGGTCCCGCGATCTGTTCACTTTCAACGAGGCGTGGGCGCGAGTCGTGTGCGGTTACGGTCTCGCCGCGATCGTCTACCTGTTCATCGGCCATGCGATCGCCAACCGGGTGAACCGTTCCTGACGGGTTGGCGGCTGCGGGCCGGTGGGGCTGGCCGCGCCTAACAACAATCCGGATCCAGCCCCAGAGGCAAATGCTCGGCGCCGAAGACCGCACACGTCGCGTCATGCCCACCCAGCGCCGCCACCGCGAGCAGCAACGACCCCGCAGTCCACGTAGTCAGCTCACGCGGCCAGATCGCGTCGTCCTCGAAGACGTACCCCGTCCAGTACAGCCCGGTCTCCGCATCGCGCAGGTGCTGTATCGACTGGAGAATCTCCAACGCACGGTCGGACTCCCCCAACACCCAGAGCGCCAGGGCGAGTTCGGCGGACTCGCCGCCCGTGACCCACGGGTTGGGGACGACGCACCGCACCCCGAGCCCGGGCACGACGAAGCGGTTCCAGCCCTCCTCCACGCGGGACTTGGCCTCCGTACCGGTCAACGCACCGCCCAGGACGGGGTAGTACCAGTCCATCGAGTAGCGGTCCTTGTCCAGGAACCGTTCCGGATGCCGGCGGATCGCGTGCCGCAGTGCGCCGACCGCCAACTCCCAGTCGGGCTGCGGCTCTTCGCGCTGTTCGGCGATCGCGAGCGCGCAGCGCAGCGCCTGATGGATCGAGGAGGAACCGGTCAGCAGCGCGTCCGAGGTGTCCGTGCCGTCGGCGTCGCGCTTCCAGCCGATCTGCCCGCCCGGCTGCTGTAGGCGCAGCACGAACTCGACCGCCGCGTAGACCGTGGGCCACAGCCGGTCCAGGAACGTGTCGTCGCCGGTCGAGAGGTAGTGGTGCCACACCCCTACGGCCACGTAGGCGACGAAGTTGGTCTCGCGGCCCCGGTCGGTGACGTCGCGCGCGTCACCGTCGGCGTAGGCCGCGTACCAGGAGCCGTCCTCGTTCTGGTGCCGGGCGAGCCAGCTGTACGCCCGCTCGGCGGCCTCGTGTTCGCCCGCCGCGTCCAGTGCCATCGCGGCCTCGGTGTGGTCCCAGGGGTCGAGGTGATGGCCCCGGAACCAGGGGATCGCCCCGTCCTCCCGCTGCACGGCGAGGATGCCGGCGACGGTCGCGGCGGCCTCCTCCGCGGTGAGGACCCCGGGCAGGACGAGGTGTTCTGTCCGGGGAGCGGTCACTTGGTTTCCGCCAGGGGGAGGTGCGGCTTGGTCGCGTAGGCCACGAAGCTCTTGCCGATCAACGGGTTCAGCGCCTGCTCGGCGACCCGGGTGGCGAGGGGTTTCTTCATGATGTCCCAGACCAGGAGCTTGTGGTACGCCTGCACCGGCAGCACCTTGTCGTTGTCCACGCCGAACGCGCACTTCAGCCACCAGTACGGCGAGTGCAGCGCGTGCGCGTGGTGGGTGCCGTAGGGCTTGAGGCCGGCCTCGCGGATCTTGGCGAGGAGTTCGTCCGCCTTGTAGATGCGGATGTGGCCGCCCTCGACCTCGTGGTAGGCGTCGGACAGCGCCCAGCAGACCTTCTCGGGGCCGTAGCGCGGGACGGTGATGGCGATCCGGCCGCCGGGCTTCAGGACCCGGACCATCTCGGCGAGCACACCCTTGTCGTCCGGGATGTGCTCCATCACCTCGGAGATGATCACGACGTCGAACGACTCGTCGGGGAAGGGGAGTTGGAGCGCGTCGCCCTCCATCGCGGTGGCGGTGGCGCCGGCCGGGGCCTCGCCGGCCTCCTTCATCGCCGCGAACCACTTGGCGACCTCGCGGATCTCCTCGGCGTTCTGGTCGAGGGCGACGACCTGTGCCCCTCGCCGGTAGCACTCGAACGCGTGCCGCCCGGCACCGCACCCGAGGTCCAGGACACGGTCGCCAGGGGCGAGCGGGAACCGGGAGAAGTCGACGGTCAGCACGTGGCCCTGCTTTCGGGATAGACGCCGGTAACACTGGTCGGAGACGGGGATGGAGAGGTCGTACGGCCCGCGATCACCTCGCGGTACCTGGCCGCCGTGCCCTCGGCCGCCTTGGCCCAGGTGAAGCGGGCGAGTACGCGTTCCCGGCCGGCCCGGCCGAGCCGCACCCTCAGTTCCGGGTCGCTCAGCAGTCGGCTCAGGGCGGTGGCCAGCGCGCCGGGGTCGCCCGGCGGTACCGCGAGGCAGGTCTCGCCGTCGCGTCCGGCGACCTCCGGGATCGCTCCGCCGGTCGTCGCGACGAGCGGCGTCCCCGTGGCCATGGCCTCGGCCGCCGGGAGCGAGAAGCCCTCGTACAGCGAGGGCACGCAGGCGACCTCCGCCGAGCGGACCAGGTCGACGAGTTCGGCGTCCGAGATGCCCTTGACGAACTCGACGGCGCCTTCGAGGCCGTAACGCTCGACGGCCTGGGCGACCGGGCCCTCCGCCGGACGTTTGCCCACGACGATCAGGTGGGCGTCGGGGTGTTCGGTGCGGACCTTGGCGAGGGCCTCGACGAGGAAGACGAGGCCCTTGAGGGGGACGTCCGCGCTGGACGTGGTGACGATCCGGCCCGGCACCTGCGGTACGGCGGGGTCCGGGGAGAACTGGTCGGTGTCGGCGCCGATGTGGACGACGTGGATGCGGTCGTCGCGGACACCGAGGTGGTCGATGATCTCCTGGCGGGAGGTGCCGGAGACGGTGAGGACGGAGGGCAGACGGCGGGCGACCCGCTTCTGCATCTGCGTGAAGGCGTACCAGCGGCGCTTGGACATCCGCCGGCGCCAGTTCTCGGCCGCGTCCAGCTCCAACTGCCGGTCCACGGTGATGGGGTGATGGATCGTCGTCACCAGCGGGGCGCCGACGTCGCCCAACAGGCCGTAGCCGAGCGTCTGGTTGTCGTGCACGACGTCGAACTCGCCGCGTCTGGCGCGGAGATGGCGGCGGGCGCGCAGCGAGAACGTGAGGGGCTCGGGGAAGCCGCCGGTCCACATCGTCGCGACTTCGAGGGCGTCGATCCAGTCCCGGTACTCGTCGCGCTTCGGGGTGCGGAAGGGGTCCGGGGAGCGGTAGAGGTCGAGCGAGGGCAGCTCGGTCAGGGAGATGCCGGGGCAGCCCTCGTCGAGGACGGGGTACGGCTGGGAGCCGATGACCTCGACGCGGTGTCCGAGGCGGGCCAGTTCGCGGGAGAGATGGCGGACGTAGACGCCCTGACCGCCGCAGAACGGGTTCCCTTTATAGGTGAGGAGTGCGATACGGAGCGGTCGCTCGCCGTCTGCGGCCGGGCCCTCCTGGGGGCCCGCCTGACTGGCCTCAGCGGTCACTCTGAGCCCCCTTCTGCCTGCACTGTCCCGCGAGATTACGCCGGGACGCTAATCTAGAACAAGTTTCAGACTTGATCGTCCAGGAGGTTCTGAATCTACCGGCCGGTACGGGCGCTGTGAGAAGTGGATCAGGTGATTCACGCCACGGCGGAGACCCTGCCATGATCGGTCCGATCACTCGCCCTCACCGACAGTCACGGGAACAGTCACGGAACGGGAGCCATGCCAGTGGAAGCCAAGCCCGAAGCCACTGCACGGACCTCGCCGCCCCTCACCGAGCGGCAGGAGGCGCGCCGGCGCCGCATCCTGCACGCGAGCGCGCAGCTGGCGAGCCGGGGCGGTTTCGACGCCGTGCAGATGCGGGAGGTCGCGGAGTCCTCGCAGGTAGCGCTCGGCACGCTGTACCGGTACTTCCCGTCCAAGGTGCATCTCCTGGTGGCCACGATGCAGGACCAGCTGGAGCACATGCACGGCACGCTGCGCAAGAAGCCGCCGGGCGGCGAGACGGCGGCCGAGCGGGTCGCGGAGACCCTGATGCGGGCCTTCCGCGCGCTCCAGCGCGAGCCGCATCTCGCCGACGCGATGGTCCGCGCGCTGACCTTCGCGGACCGCAGCGTCTCCCCCGAGGTCGACCAGGTCTCCCGGCAGACCACGGTGATCATCCTTGACGCGATGGGCCTGGAGCATCCGACGCCGGAGCAGCTCTCCGCCGTCCGCGTGATCGAGCACACCTGGCACTCGGCCCTGATCACCTGGCTGTCGGGCCGCGCCTCCATCGCCCAGGTGAAGATCGATATCGAGACAGTGTGCCGCCTGATCGACCTCACGGAGCCGGGCGCGGACCGATAATTCCCCCATGGCGATCATCCACCACACCCACCTCAGGCCCACCAAGCTCGAACTCCTCACCACCTGGCTGCCCACCCGCCCCTGGTACCACGGCCCCGCCGCACCGGAGTTGGTGAAGGCCGGCGGGTTCCGGCTCGACGACCCCGAGGGCGAGGTCGGCATCGAGTTCATGGTCGTCACCGACGGCTCGGGGGCCTACCTCGTGCCGCTCACCTACCGGGCCGCCCCGCTCCCCGGCGCCGAACACGCCCTCGTCGGCACCATGGAGCACGGCGTGCTCGGTCCGCGCTGGGCCTACGACGGCTGCCACGACCCGGTGCTGACCGCCGAGTTGGTCGCGTTCGTCGAGGGCCGCACTGAGGCGCAGGCGCAGAGCGTCTCCCACACTCTGGACCGCGAGGTCGCCCGCTCCTGGACCGGTACGACACCCCTCCGCGCCCTCGGCGATCCCAACGACACCGACGAGACAACCGAGTTCGCCGTACCGGACGGCCCGACCCTGCGGCTGCACCGGGTGCTGAACCCCGGCTCCACACCTCCCGAGGGCGCGCTCGGCCAGGTCACCGGCGCCTGGGCGCAGGCCGACGGCACTCGGGTCCGGGCGCTGTTCGCCACCGTCCAGGACTCCTAGGACGCCAACTCCCCCACTGCCGCTACTCCTCCGGCGGGAACACCGGCTCCCCGCTGCCCAGCAGTGTGATCATGATGGCCTCCACCGGGCAGCCCTCCGCCGCCGCGAGGATCCGCTCGTTGGCGTCGGTCTCCGGTTCGGCCGGGTGGGACTGCATGGCCGAGTCGAGGCGGAAGCGGTCGGGGGCCTGGTGGACGCACTGGGCCGAGCCGATGCAGACGGAGCGGTCGACCTCGACCTGCCAGCGGTCGCCCGCCCCCACGCTCGAATACGCTCGCGCGGGAGGTACCCCCATCCGGCTCACCCCTCCCAGCCGGCCGGCAGGTGGATCATCTTGTGTTCGAGGAACTCGGAGAAGCCCTCGGGCCCGAACTCCCGTCCCAGACCGCTGTTCTTGTAGCCGCCGAAGGGGCCGAGCATGTCGAGACTGAAGGTGTTGACGTTGTAGGTGCCGGTGCGGACCTGGCGGGCGATGTCGATGCCGTGGGCCACGTCGCCCGTCCACACGCTGCCGCTCAGGCCGTAGTCGGAGTCGTTCGCGATCTTCACGGCCTCGCTCTCGTCGCCGTACGGGAGCAGGCAGATGACCGGGCCGAAGATCTCCTCGCGGGCGATGCGCATGGAGTTGTCGACGTCTCCGAAGAGGGTCGGCTCCACGTACCAGCCGCGGTCGAGACCTGGTGGACGGCCGCCGCCCGTAAGGATTTTGGCGCCCTCCTCCTGGCCGATGCGGATGTAGTCGAGGTTGCGCTGCTGCTGGCGTTTGGCGACCAGCGGGCCGACCTGGGTGGCGGGGTCGAGCGGGTCGCCGACCACGAGGGCGCTCGCCGCCGCCGCGAAGGCGTCCGCGAACTCGTCGTAGCGCGAGCGGGGTACGAGGATGCGGGTCTGGGCGACGCACGCCTGGCCGTTGTTCATCCAGGCCGCCGAGACGATGCCGGGGACGGACGTGGCGAGGTCCGCGTCTGGCAGCACGATCGCCGCCGACTTGCCGCCCAACTCCAGTGTCACGCGGGTGAGATGACGGGCTGCGACCTCCATCACGCGCTTGCCGGCCGCGACCGAACCGGTGAAGGAGATCTTGTCGATGCCGGGGTGTCCGACGAGGTACTCGCTGACCTCGCGGTCGGCGGGGAGGATCGACAGGACGCCGTCCGGCAGCCCTGCCTCCTTGGCGATCTCGCCCAACAGATAGGCGTCCAGGGGCGCTTCGGGCGACGGCTTCAGGATCACCGTGCAGCCGGTGAGCAGCGCGGGCGCGAGCTTGGCGGCGGCCACGAACTGCGGAACGTTCCAGGGGACTACGGCCGCGACCACCCCAACTGGCTCCCGCCGTACGAGGATCTTGCCGAGGACGCCGTCCCGGTACTCCTCGTAGGTGAAGTCCTTCGCGACGGTGATCGCCGCGTCCCACACCATCATCGCGCCGAGGGCCTGGCCGAGGATGCTCCAGGAGTACGGCGATCCGTTCTCCGAGGAGATGACGCGGCCTATCTCCTCGTACCGGGCGGCGATCGCGTCCTTGATGCGGGTGACGACCGCGACCCGTTCGTCCAGGGTCATGCGCGGCCAGGGTCCCTCGTCGAAGGCCCGGCGGGCCACGGCGACCGCGCGGTCCACGTCCTCCCTCGACGCGTGCGGGACGCGTCCGATGACCTCCTCGGTGTGCGGGGAGATCACCTCGATGACGTCCTTGCCCAGGGGGTCGGTCAACTCCCCGCCGATGAACAGCTGTCGGTGTTCCACGAGCTCCGTCATGGCCGAACGCCTCCCCGGTGCCGCTGCCTGAACCGCTGTCTGACGATCCATCAGATACGAGGACTGAATACCAGTTCCCGTCGATGGAGTCCACGTATAGTGGCCGGAAGGCGGCGATTGGGGAGTCCATGACGTCCACGGGTCTGGTCCACGACCACGGCGGCGGTGTTCGTTCCATCGAAGTCCCCATCCCCGACAACCCACTTGGGACCACGCTCGTCTACGTCGTCGACACCGACCGCGGCCCGGTCCTGGTCGACACCGGCTGGGACGACCCGGCCTCCTGGGACACCCTCGTCGCGGGTCTCGATGCCTGCGGTACGCAGGTCGGCGAGGTGCACGGCGTGATCATCACCCACCATCACCCCGACCACCACGGTCTGTCCGGGCGGGTGCGCGAGGCGTCCGGGGCGTGGCTCGCGATGCACGCGGCGGACACCGCGATCGTACGGCGGGCCCGTTCGACGGAACCGGGCCGCTGGCTGAGGTACATGACCGCGAAGCTCGCGGCGGCCGGTGCCCCCGAGGAGCACCTCGCCCCGCTCCGGGCGGCCCGTCCGCGCAGTGTGCCGGGGCTCGCGCCCGCGCTGCCCGACCGGGAGATCGTCCCCGGCGAACTCCTCGACCTGGCGGGCCGGCGGCTGCGCGCGATCTGGACGCCGGGCCACACGCCGGGCCATGTCTGCCTGCACCTGGAGGAGGAACACCCGGCCCGGCTCCCGGGCCACGGACGGCTGTTCTCAGGCGACCACCTGCTCCCCGAGATCACCCCGCACATCGGCCTGTACGAGGACCCGGACGACACCACGATCGCCGACCCCCTCGGCGACTACCTCGACTCCCTGGAGCGGGTCGGCCGTCTCGCGCCCGCCGAGGTGCTCCCGGCCCACCAGCACACCTTCACCGACGCGCCCGGCCGGGTACGGGAGTTGCTCACCCACCACGAGGACCGGCTGACCGGACTGCTCGCCCTGCTCTCCGAGCCGCTCACCGCCTGGCAGGTCGCCGAGCGGATGGAGTGGAACCGTCCCTGGGCACAGATCCCGTTCCCGTCAAGGAACATCGCGGTGTCCGAGGCGGAGGCGCATCTGCGGCGGCTGGTGAAGCTGGGCCAGGCGGAGCTCGTGACGGGCAGCGAGCCGGTGACGTACGTGGCGGTGTAATTCGGTCGTGGGGCGAGGGGTCCGGCTGGTACCAACGACCCCATGGACCTGGACCCTTTGCAGCGACTGCTCGCCGAACGTGCCTGCGAGCGCGTCGTCCTGGACTTCGTCCGCCGGCTGGATCTCGGTGAACCGTCCTCCGTCGCCGGGCTGTTCACCGAGGACGGCCGCTGGGAGTGGCCGGAGGGTGACAGAGTGGTCGAGGGACGAGAGGCGCTGCGGAAGTACTTCGGCGCCCGTCCCGCAGGCCGGCTCTCGCGCCGCCTGATGTCGAACGTCCTGGTCACGCTCACCTCCCCCGACACGGCTATCTCGACCGCGTACTTCACGACGTACCGCGTCGACGGCCACCACGGCGGCATGGTCACGGCCGGTCCCCCGGTCCAGGTCGGCCACTACCAGGACACCTTCCGCGAGGTGGACGGGAGTTGGCTGATCAGCGCCCGCACCCTGTTCCTGCCGTTCGGCGGCCCCACACCGCGTCACTGACCGCCGCGTCACCGGCTGACGGCCGCGTACGCGATTCCCTCGTCGTACGTCATCGCCAGGCCCGTCCGGTAGCCGGTCGCGTAGGCGTCGTCGCCGAGGCGTTCGCGGACGCGGAGTTCGCAGGTGCGGCGGGTGGCGATCAGGTCCGGTGAGTCCATCTGGGCACGGCCGGTGAGTTCCCACAGGCGGGTGCCGATGCCGAGGAGACGGGCCGCGCGGTGGGCGTCACCGGCGGTGACGACGGCGGCGGCCAGCAGGTCCAGGGACATGGCGGCGCCGACCGTGTTGTGCAGGAGGGCATGGCCCGCGATCGAGGTGCGGGCGCCGCTCACCGCGGCCCGTATGTCGCCGCGCGCCAGGTCCGCCTGGGCGATCAGGTAGTCGGCGAAGGCCCCGCACCAGTGCTCGCCCTGTATCCGGCTGGCCGTGCGCACCTCGTCGGCGACCTCACGGCCGCGCTCGAACTCGCCGCGCAGCACGTGCGCGAGGGACAGCGCGAGCCGGGCCTGGAGCTGGGCGGCGCCGAACCCGTCGTCCTGGACGGGGAGCCGGGGTGCCGCGTCGAGGACGTCGATGGCCTCGGCCTGCCGGCCGGTGAGTGCCAGGTGACCGCCCCTGAGGTAGGCGGCGGCGACCCGGGCGACCGGGGAGCCCTGTTCGCGGGCCGCGTCGGCGCAGCGCACCGCCCAGTTGGCCGCCGCCTCCTGGTCGCCCTGGAGGATGGCGACCGCGCCGCGCGACCACAGGGCGAGGGTGCGGCCGGGGCCTGGCGGCGACTCGGCGGCGAGGGCCTGGTCGAGGCAGTGCTGGGCCTCGCGGAGGTAGCCGCAGTGCCGCCACAGGAAGCCGACGTGGCCTGCCATCTCCACTGCCGTGGACCGCCTTCCCCCGTCCGGCTCGGCGAGCGCGCAGTCGACGGCCGTGCGCAGATTGGCGTGTTCGGTCAGCACGCGCTCGCACCAGGCGACCTGCCGTCCGGTGTTCCACTCGGCGCAGCCCTCGCGGGCGAGGCGGGCGTAGTGGTCGCGGTGGCGCCTGCGTACGGCGCGTTCCTCGCCGAGGGCGTGCAGCCAGTCGGCGCCGTACTCGCGGACGGTGTCGAGCATCCGGTAGCGGGACGAGATGACGGGGTCGGGCAGCACGATGGACTGGGCGACGAGCCGGTCGAGCAGCCCGGCGATCCGCTCCGGGGGCAGCGGGCCGCCCGCGCAGACCTGCCGGACGGCCCCCAGGAAGAAGCCACCGCTGAAGACGGAGAGCCGCGCCCACAGCAGCCGTTCGAGCGGAGCGCACAGCTCGTGGCTCCAGCCGATGGCGGTACGCAGGGTCTGGTGGCGGGGCGGGCGTTCGCCCGGGGCGGATGCGAGCAGGTCGAGGGGCGAGGACGGGGCGGGTGTGCCCGGCGGCGCGGACGGGTCGGGTAAGGACGGGAGGGTGGGCAGGCGTTCGCCGAGGCGGGTGTGGAGTTCATCGAGGGTGAGGTCGGCGAGGCGGGCGGCGGCGAGTTCGAGGGCCAGGGGGATGCCGTCGAGGCGGCGGCAGACGGCGGCGGCGGTGGCGCGGGCGGCCGGGTCGTCGTCCCTCAGGGGGCGTCCGGCGGCTGCGGCGCGCTCGGCGAACAGGGCTACGGCCTCACCGGCACCGGTCGGGTCGCCGGGCCGGCCGTCCACAGGCAGTGGTTCGAGGTGGAGGACCTCCTCGCCGGGCACTGCGAGCCGTTCCCTGCTGGTGAGCAGGACGCGCAGGCCGGGCAGGCGCGAGCGCAGCGCGGCGGTGAACCTGGCGCAGTCGGCGAGTACGTGTTCGCAGGAGTCGAGGATGAGCAACAGCCTTCTGCCGTGGGCCCATTCGGTGATGACGTCGATCACCGGGCGCGTCGACTGGTCGGCGAGCCGAAGGCTCTCCATGACGGCGAGGTCCACGAGTCCCGAGGTGCGCAGCGGGGAGAGTTCGGTCAGCCAGACGCCGTCGGGGTAGGCGTCCCGGACCCGCGCCGCCGCGCGCAGCGCGAGCCGGGTCTTGCCGACCCCGCCGACCCCGACGACGGTCACCGGCCGGGCCGGCCCCGCGTCCGGGTCCAACGCGGCGCACAGCCGGGCGAGTTCGGCGCCCCGCCCGACGAAACTGTGCGTCTCGGGCGGCAGATTCCCAGGCCTCCCCGGCCTGTTGGAGTTCCCAGGGTTCCCGGGGGTGTGGGAGTCGCCTGGGTTCCCATGGTCAGTCCTGTCCGGCACGAGGCCAGTGTGTCCGTAGGTCACCGGCTCCATGCGAAGGTCCCGGAACGCGGCCCACGGCTGCCCGCAAAAGTCCTCGCGATACCGAAGCCGCCACCCTTTTAGATCATCTTTCGCCCTGATTTGACCAGTTGTGATCGAGAGCCGGTCAACTCCCCGGTGCCGCGGGTACGGAGCCGTGAATTCCGCGATCGTCGTGGCGTGAACGCGATGGACACGAACGCGATGGACGGGGGACGCCGCTTGCTCGTCGCACCGGCCGGCTGTCTGCTGGCGGCCACGCCGGGTCTGCTGATCGGCCGGGTGCAGCCGATCCTGCCGCTGCTGGCGATCGGACCGCTGATGGCCGCCACCTTCCTGGGTGTCCGCCGTACGCTCCTGGTCTGCTGCTGGACGGTGCTGCTCGCGCTGGCGGCGGGGCTCGGCTCGGGGGCACAGCTGAACGCCGGTTTCGCCGTCCGCTGGGGCGGGCTGCTCCTCGGCTGCGCGTGCAGTGTGTACGCGGCGAGACAGCGCGGCCGGCTGCGGGAACGCCTCGCCGAGGCGCGGGAGGTGGCCCGGATCACCCAGGAGGCGATCCTGCGGCCCGTCTCCCGCACCCTCTCCGGCACCCATGTCAGCACCCGCTACCACTGCGCGAACCGCGAGTCCTCCGTCGGCGGCGACCTGTACGACCTCGCGGTGACGCCGTACGGCCTGCGGGTGCTGGTCGGGGATGCGCGCGGGCACGGGCTCGACGCGCTGCGGACGGCGGCCGACACACTCATCGGGTTCCGTGAACTCGCCTATACGGCACCGGACTTGACGACTCTGGCGAAGGCGCTGGACGCCCGGCTCGCCCCGGGTCTCGGCCCCGAGGACTTCGTGACGGCGGTGCTGGCCGAGTTCGGGCCGGGCGAGGTACGGCTCGTCAACTGCGGTCATCCGGCGCCCCTGCGCTCCGGGCAGCGCCTCGAACTCCTCGAACCCCGGGTCCCCGCACTGCCGTTGGGCCTGTGCCCGGACCCGCGGCAGTACCGGGTCCGCCTCCAGCCCGGCGACCGGCTCCTCCTCTACACGGACGGCCTCACCGAGTCCCGCGCCCTCGACGGCACCCCGTTCGCCCTGCTCACCGAGTGCGCGACGGCGTTGAGCGAGCCGACGCCGGACGGGGCGCTGCACGCGCTGTACGACCGCCTGCTCGCGCACGCCGGCGGCCCGCCCACCGACGACCTGGCCCTCGTCCTGTGCCAGCCGACGGGGGTGGCGGCGCCGGTGCGGGTCTGAGTCCGGCCCCCCGTCACCAGTCCCGGATCGGCCCAACTTGCCGACGGAAGGGCGTCGGCCGGTAAGCCTGCCGGTACGACACATCGCTCGGGCGCCCTCAGTCGCGGTAGCGCGGCGCGGGCGGGTAGAAGTCGCCGTAGGGGCCCAACCACCGTTCGTGCAGGGCGCGGAGCGTGCCCGAGGCGCGCAGGTGCGCGAGGACGCCGTTGACGAAGCGGACGAGTTCCGGTGTCGTCTTCGACACGGCGATTCCGTGCGGCTCGTAGGTGAACCGCGGTCCGGTGATGCGGGTGGCGGGGTCCTGGGCGCTCAGTCCGGCGAGGACGTTGTCGGTGGTCGACACGGCGGCCACCTCGCCCTGCTGGAGCAGCAGGAGGCAGTCGGTCCAGTCGGAGACGGTCACCGGCCGCACCTTCGGGCGGGCGCGTTGCAACTCGGTCAGTGAGGTGGTTCCCCGGGCCGTGCACACCTTCTGTCCGGCGAGATCGGCCAGGGTCTTCACCGGGGAGGTGTCGGTGACGAGGACGCGTTGGCCTGAGTCCAGGTAGTCGCTGCTGAACAGCACCTGCTTCATGCGCTCGCAGGTGATCGTCATGGAGTGCGCGACGAGGTCGACCTCGCCGCGTTGCAGTAACCCGATCCGCTGCGCGGACGGCACGGCCCTGAACTGCACCCGGTCGGGCCGCCCGAACAGCGCGCGGGAGATCTCCCGCACCAGGTCGATGTCGAGCCCGTCCAGCTGTCCGGTCTCGGAATTGCGGTAGCCGAAGAGATAGGTGTTCTGGTCCACTCCCACGATCAGCCGTCCGCGGGCGACGATCCGCTCCATCGCCGAACCGCTGGGCATCCTGCCACCCGGCGTCGGCATGCGGGCCGGCGGTTTCAGCGACAACAGCGGATCGCAGTTCTCGGCGGTCCCGGTTCGTGTGCTCGCGGTCGCGCTCTCGGCCGGCGCGCGCTCCTCGACGGGTGAACGGTGATGCGGGGCGGCCGAGTCCGCACAGGACACCGTCAGCGTCATCGCGGCCAGCGACGCCACGACGGCGGCAAGAACCCGGCGGGCAGCCGGCGACCCGCTCTCTTCTCCACGTGCCCGAAGTTCCCCCACACTGCCCCGCAGCCCTCGGAACCCATCCGAAGCCGCCGTCCGGCGCCCCGGCCCCTCACGCACTCGTCGGCGGTGACGCGTTCACGTCGATTCACGGTTCCCGAGGAGATGCGAGCGATCGGATCAACTCCTCTGCCGCACCGAGGAGTTCGACCTCGCGCGGAGTCATCGTCGGGTTCGCCGCACGCCTCCGCCGGGCTTCCGCGAGACCCTCCTCCGTGAGATCGGCGGGGTCGGCGAGGAGTGCGGCGAGCATCGCGCGGGCCGGGTCGGCGATCGGCAGGTCGTCCACGGCGACCTGGGCGATGATGATCGCGGAGAGCCCCCAGTCGAGTCCGGGGTCGCCGTCCTCGGCGGTGCCCCAGTCGATGACCCGGGGACCGTCGGCGGTGAGCAGCACGTTCTCCGGGTGGAGGTCGAGGTGCAGGACCCGGGTGCCGGGGCGTCGGCCGGGGATCGCGTGCAACTGCCGTAGCAGCGCGGCGAGTACGGCCCCCGCCTCCCGGACGTCGATCGTGCCCGCGACCAACGCCTCCAGCATGGTGGGCCCGGTCAGCCGTTCCATCACGAGGTCGGTGCGCGAGGTACGCGAGTCCCCCGGCCGCACCCGGGGCACGGGGTAGCCGTGCGCCCGTACATGCTCCATCACCGCGCCCTCGGCCGCCGCGTCCCCCCAGTCCTCCCGGTTGCGGCGCAGCACCCATGCCTCGTCGATCTCGTACACGTCCGCGGTACGGCCGGACCCGATCAGCTTCCCCGTCACCGACATGGCCAGAACCTATCGGGCCCGCAGGACCGGGCAACCCCCACTCACAGCGCGCGCTCAGGTTGCCCGTACAGTGGCCGGGTCGTCATCACACCCGTACGGGGGAAAGCCGGTGCAATTCCGGCGCTGACCCGCAACCGTGATCCGTCCCCCTCCCGGGGCCGGTGAGCCGGACCGCCCCGCACGGCACGTGACCGGCTCACACGCACCGTCGAGGAATACGGAGCCGAGCCGCCCGGGGGTGATCCCGTGCGCCGCCCTGCTCCCCAACAGGGGAAGGCACCCGCCGATCATGAACGTCCGCCGCAAGGCCGCGGCCCTGGCCGCCGGCATCACCGTCACCGTGATCGCCGCGACGCCCGCCGTCGCCGCAGGTCCGTCGCCGTCCGTGGCGATACCCGCCGGGCTCTACGGCACCTCCGACCCCACCTACGACGGCGTCTGGCGCCAGTCCCTCGCCCTGCTGGCGCAGGATGCCGTCGGTGTACAGCCCGCCGACAAGGCGGTGGCGTGGCTGGCCGGGCAGCAGTGCGCGAGCGGCGCCTTCGCGGCGTTCCGCGCCGACCCCGGCAAGGCGTGCGACGCCAAGGTCATGGTCGACACGAACAGCACGGCCGCCGCCGTACAGGCACTCTCGACGCTGACCGTCTCCTACGACGCGCAGGTGGCCAAGGCCGTCAAGTGGCTGAAGTCCGTCGAGAACGCCGACGGCGGCTGGGGCTACTCCGCGGGCGGCGCCAGTGACGCGAACTCCACCGCCGTCGTCATCGGCGCGCTCGGCGACGCCGGGGTGACCGTGCCGAACGTCCGCAAGGACGGGAAGTCCCCTTACGACGCACTGCGCAAGCTCGCGCTGCCCTGCGACAACGGCACGGACGCGGGCGCCTTCGCCTACCAGCCCGACAAGAAGGGCAGGCTCCTTGCCAACGCGGACGCGACCGCCGCCGCCGTGCTCGGCCTGGACGGCGAGTCGCTGACCGGGAGCCGGCAGGACGACGCCGAGGCCCCCACGGGCTGCGCCGAGCCGGATCCCCATGTCCCCGAGACGGCGCTGAGCCTCAACGGTGCCCGCTGGCTCACCCGGGCCATGGCCAAGGACGGTCATCTGACCTCCCCACTCCCCGGCGCCAAGCCGCAGCCCGACTACGGCAACACGGCCGACGCGATCGTCGCCCTGTCGTCCCTCGGCCTGCACGACCAGGCGGCGAAGCCCCTGCACTGGCTGGAGACCCACTCCAAGGCGTGGGCCGCGCAGAGTGGTCCGGCCGCCTACGCCCAACTCGTCTTCGTGGCGACCACGGCGAAGGGCGCCGACGTCCACGACTTCGGCGGCCAGGACCTCGTCACCCTGCTGAACGCGACCGGCCCGACCCCCGCGGACATCGAGGAGCGGGTCACCGCCGGCCCGGAGGAGAAGACGGCATCCGACGACAACGACGGTTCCCTGAACGTCGCCTGGGCCGTCGGCGGCGCTCTCCTCGTCGTCGCGATCGCCGGTTTCGTCCTGGTCGCCCGTGGCCGCAAGCGCGGACAGCAGCAGTGACCCGCCGCCCCTCCCTCACCCTCCTCCTCACCGCGCTCCTGCTCACCCTCACCGCCAACTCCCCCGCCCAGGCGGCCGGTTACCGCTACTGGTCCTTCTGGGACCGCACCGGCACCCACTGGACCTACGCCACCCAGGGCCCCTCCACCACCCGCCCCGCCGACGGCGACGTCCAGGGCTTCCGCTTCGCGGTGAGCGAGGACTCTGCGGACGCGAAGCAACCCCGGGCCTCATCGGCCGACTTCACGACGATCTGCGCCAACTCCCCGGCCGTGGAAGGGAAGAAGCGCGTCGCTCTCGTCCTCGACTTCGGTACGGCGTCCGACGCGCCCTCCGGTGAGACCCCACCCGCCGGCCGCACCGCCTGCGCCACGGTGTCTCCCGACGCGACGACGGCGGAGGCACTGGCATCGGTCGCAAAGCCCCTGCGCTACGACACGAACGCCCTGTTGTGCGCGATCAGCGGCTATCCGGAACAGGGCTGCGGAGAGCAGATCACCACAACCCATCACGACGGCCCGTCGGTGGGCGTGCTGGCAGGCACGGCAGCCGTCGCACTCCTGGCCACGGCAGCGATATGGCAGACCCGCAGGCGCAAACATGCGTGACTGCAGCACCCCGAACCCCACCCACCCCGGCGCCTGGTGGACCTGGTCCCTCGGCCTCGCCACCGCCGCCACCCGCACCACCAACCCCCTCCTCCTCGCCCTCCTGATCACGGTCACGGCCTACGTCGTGGCAACGAACCGCACCCCCACCCCCTGGTCCCGCTCCTACACCGCCTTCGCGAAACTCGCCCTGGCCGTACTCCTCATCCGCCTCCTCTTCGCGATCGCCCTCGGCTCCCCCGTCCCCGGCACGCACACCCTGCTCACGCTCCCCGAAGTCCCGCTCCCCCACTGGGCGCAGGGCATCCGCCTCGGCGGCAAGGTCACCGCAGAAGGCCTGGCTTTCGCGTTCTACGACGGCCTGAAACTGGCCACGCTGCTCATCTGCGTCGGCGCGGCGAACGCCCTCGCAAACCCGGCGCGGCTCCTCAAGTCCCTGCCGGGCGCCCTGTACGAGACCGGCGTCGCGGTGGTCGTGGCGCTCACCTTCGCCCCGAACCTCGTCGCCGACGTCCAGCGGCTGCGTGCCGCCCGCCGCCTCCGTGGCCGCCCCGACCGGGGCCTGCGCGGCCTGCTCCAGGTCGGACTCCCGGTCCTGGAGGGCGCGTTGGAGCGCTCGGTCGCCCTCGCCGCCGCGATGGACGCGCGCGGCTACGGCCGTACGGCACAGGTGCCCGCCTCCGTACGGCGGACGACGGCCGCCCTCACGCTCGGCGGGCTGCTCGGTGTGTGCGCGGGGACGTACGGGCTGCTCACCGCCGAAGGCGGGGTCTACGGGCTGCCGTTGCTGCTCCTCGGGGTCGTCGCCGCGGCGGCGGGGCTGCGGCTGGGGGGCCGCCGTACGCTGCGCACCCGGTACCGCCCCGACCCGTGGGACGCGCGGGCGTGGCTGGTCGCGGGCTCGGGTACGACGGTCGCCGCGCTGCTGACGCTGGCCTCCGTCCGCGACCCAGGCGCGCTCACTCCCGGTGTGGTGCCGCTGGTCGCGCCGACCCTTCCCCTCTGGCCGGCGGCTGCCGTACTGCTGGGCCTGGCCCCCGCGTTGCCCACTTTCAAGGAGCCGTCGTGATCCGCTTCGAGGATGTCTCCGTGACGTACGAAGGCACAGCCCAACCGGCCGTCCAGGGAATCGACTTCGAGGTCCCGGAAGGCGAACTGGTGCTGCTGGTGGGCCCGTCGGGGGTCGGCAAGTCCACGGTTCTCGGCGCGGTGAGCGGACTGGTCCCGCACTTCACCGGCGGCACCCTGCGCGGCCGGGTCACGGTCGCCGGCCGTGACACCCGCACCCACAAGCCGCGTGAACTCGCCGACGTGGTGGGCACAGTGGGCCAGGACCCGCTCTCCCACTTCGTGACGGACACGGTCGAGGACGAACTCGCCTACGGCATGGAGTCGTTGGGCATCGCCCCGGACGTGATGCGCCGCCGCGTCGAGGAGACCCTCGATCTGCTCGGCCTCGCCGACCTGCGCGACCGCCCCCTCGCCACCCTCTCCGGCGGCCAGCGACAGCGCGTCGCGATCGGTTCGGTCCTCACCCCGCACCCCCAGGTCCTCGTCCTCGACGAACCGACCTCGGCCCTGGACCCGGCCGCCGCCGAGGAGGTGCTCGCCGTCCTCCAGCGCCTGGTCCACGACCTCGGGACCACGGTCCTGCTGGCCGAACACCGCCTGGAGCGGGTCGTCCAGTACGCCGACCAGGTCGTCCTGCTTCCGGCCCCGGGTGCGGCGCCGGTCCTCGGCAGCCCGGCGGAGGTGATGGCGGTGTCCCCCGTGTACCCACCGGTCGTGGCCCTGGGCCGGCTCGCCGAGTGGACGCCGTTGCCCCTGACTGTGCGGGACGCGCGGCGCCGGGCGGACGGACTGCGGGGGCGCCTGGCCGGACGCGAACCGGCCCGTGGCGCAACCCCGTTCAACGGGCAGCTCCCCAACTCCCGCCCGCCAAGCTCCCGTTGGCGCGCACGCAAAAGCCCCGCCCCGACTCCCGTCCACACGGCGGAAGTCCGCGCCCTCTCAGTCCGCCGTGCCGGTATCGACGCCCTCCGCCGCGTCGACCTCACCATCGCCCCGGGCGAGACCGTCGCCCTCATGGGCCGCAACGGCGCCGGCAAGTCCACCCTCCTCAACACCCTCGTCGGCCTGGTCGCGCCCACCTCCGGATCGGTCCGGGCCGGCGGCCTCACCCCGCATCGCACGGCGCCCCGGGACCTCGTACGCCGCGTGGGCCTGGTCCCGCAGGAACCCCGTGACCTGCTGTACGCCGACACGGTCGCCGCCGAGTGCGCCGCGGCCGACGCGGACGCGGGCGCCGAGCCGGGTACCTGCCGTGGCCTCGTCTCCGGCCTCCTCCCCGATGTGACCGACGACACCCACCCCCGCGATCTCTCCGAGGGGCAGCGCCTCGCGCTCGCCCTCGCGATCGTGCTCACGGCCCGGCCGCCCCTCCTCCTGCTCGACGAGCCGACCCGGGGTCTCGACTACGCGGCCAAGTCCCGCCTGGTCACGATCCTGCGCGCGCTCGCCGCCGAGGGCCACGCGATCGTCCTCGCCACCCATGACGTGGAGCTCGCCGCCGAACTGGCCCACCGGGTCGTCCTCCTCGCCGACGGAGAGGTGATCGCGGACGGTCCGACCGCGGAGGTGGTCGTGGCGTCCCCGTCCTTCGCCCCGCAGACGACGAAGATCCTCGCCCCGCAGCAGTGGCTGACGGTCGCCGAGGTACGGGAGGCCCTGACATGAGGGAGACGAGGGGCATGAGGCCGATCCCCCTCACTCCCCGCTCCGCCGCCGCCCTCACCCTCGTCACCGTCACCGGGATCGCGGCCTTCACCTGGCCCTTCCTCGCCCCGCCCGGCTCACAGGTCGCCGCGCACTCGCAGGACGCGCCCTGGCTCTTCGCGGGCCTGCTCGTGCTGCTCGTCGCCGTCGCCGCCGCGGCGATCTCGGAGTCGGGGCTCGGCCCGAAAGCCGTGGCCATGCTGGGCGTGCTCGCCGCGACCGGTGCCGCGCTGCGCCCCGTCGGCGCCGGTACGGCCGGCATCGAGCCGATGTTCTTCCTGATGGTGCTGAGCGGACGCGTCCTGGGACCCGGTTTCGGGTTCGTGCTGGGCAACGTCACGATGTTCGCGTCGGCGCTGCTGACCGGCGGGGTCGGCCCGTGGCTGCCGTTCCAGATGCTGGCGATGGGCTGGTTCACGATGGGCGCGGGCCTGCTGCCGGGCCGGGAGCTGCTGCGCGGCCGTAGCGAGATCGCGGTGCTCGCCTGCTACGGCTTCCTCGCCGCGTTCGCCTACGGCACCGCCATGAACCTGGCGGGCTGGCCCTTCATGGGGGCGCTGGCCTCGTCGGTCGCCTTCGACCCGGGGGCGACGGTTCCCGCGAACCTGGCCCGTTTCGTCGCGTACTGCGTGGCCACCTCGCTGGGCTGGGACCTCGGGCGGGCGGTCGTCACCGTCGTCCTCACGCTGACCGTCGGTCCGGCGCTGCTGCGGGCGCTGCGCCGGGCGACCCGGCGGGCCGCCTTCGAGACGCGGGTCACTTTCGACGGACGAACCGGGTGAAGCGTCCCACATGACCCAAGTCACCAACGATGCGGATTAGTAGGACATCGGCGTGACATGTACGCAGCCCACAGGCCTCTGACCTGGGGTTTGAGAGCCACGTCACACAGTTGACGATTCACCCACATGCGACCACAACTAGTAAAAGGGGTCTTTGCGGACACCGATCGAGAGTGCTTCTGTGGAGCAGTCGCACGGCGCCGACGAGTCCTCACGGGCCTCGGCGCCGACGCCTTGCCGGGGCCTCGCCCCGCGTGACACCGGCAGGCATACGACGTCTCTGTCCCCGAAGAAACAGGTTCTCCGTGTCCGTCTCCCGCATCGTCGCTCGCATCGCCTCCCCGAAGAAGGCCCTGACCGCCGCCGCTCTGGCCGCCGCCACCACCGGTCTGGTGCTGACCTCGGCTCCCGCTCAGGCCGCGACGACCTCCGCCTCCTCCGCCCAGGCGATCGCGCACAAGATGATCCCGAGCGCGGCGCAGTACAACGCGTTCAGCAAGATCGTCGAGCACGAGAGCGGCTGGAACGTCACCGCCACGAACTCCTCGTCCGGCGCCTACGGCCTGGTCCAGGCGCTGCCCGGTTCGAAGATGGCCTCGGCCGGCTCGGACTGGAAGACCAACCCCGCCACGCAGATCAAGTGGGGTCTGAACTACATGAACTCCCGCTACGGCTCCCCCGCCGCGGCCTGGAGCTTCTGGCAGTCCAACGGCTGGTACTGATCACCGGCCCACACACACGCGCACGCAGCGGCGGCCCCCGGCATTCCGGGGGCCGCCGCTACATTGCGTTCATGGACCAGAAGACACAGCCCAAGTCCTACGACCGTGAGGCGCGCGGACTCCGGCTGGTGGTCGTGCTGCTGGGTCTGACCGTGGTCAGCGGGCTGATCGACGCGGTGAGCTATCTGGGCCTCGGTCATGTCTTCACCGCGAACATGACCGGCAATGTGGTGGTCCTCGGCTTCGCCGCCGCCGGGGCACCCGGCTTCTCGGTGTCGCGCACCCTCACCTCGCTCGGTGCCTTTCTGGTGGGCGCGGCGGCCGGCGGCAGGCTCGCGGTGCGGATGGACACCGGCTCGCGCCGGACCTGGGCCCGGGTGAGTCTCGGCGCGGAGGCGCTGCTCGTGGGCACGGCCGCGGTGATCGCGTTCGTGGCGCCGGGCGACAGCGCCACCACGCATCCCTTGATCGCGCTCACGGCCTTCGCGATGGGCCTGCGCAACGCGGTGGTCCGCAAGCTCGGGGTCACCGACTTCACGACCACCACGGTCCTGACGATGACCCTGACCGGACTGGTCGCCGACTCCGTCGCGGGCGGCGGCCGGGGCCCCGGCACCTTCCGCCGTCTCTCGGCGGCCGTGGCGATGGCCGCCGGCGCGTTTCTCGGCGCATGGCTGATCCTGCACCACGATCTGCGCTACCCGCTTCTGCTCGCCGCCCTGGTCGCCGGGGTGTTCGCGGTAATCGCCTCCGGACGGGAGTAGCCCAAAGCCCGCCCAAGAAGGCAGAATTCGTGCGTCTGAGTCCCACGATCAAGAGGATCGATCACACATGATCACGCTCACGAAGGAAGACGGTCCGGCGGATCTGGACGGAGTGACCCATCTGGAGATCGGGGCGTCCTGGGACCCCACCGTCGGCAGCAGCGGCGGCATCATCGGGAAGCTGCGGCAGAAGGCCGGTACGGACCTCGATCTCATCGCCATCGCGATGCAGGGCGCCGACCCGGTACGGCTCGCGGGGCTCGACTCCGTGGACCCGCTGGGCAACGGCTCGCTGGTGCACAGCGGTGACAACCAGACCGGCAAGGGCGAGGGCGACGACGAGACGGTGACCGTCGACCTCGCGCGGATACCCGGCAACATCACGTCGATCGTCTTCGTCGCCGCCGCCTACAAGAAGGGCAGTTCCTTCCAGAAGGCACGGAACATCGCCTTCAAGGTGTACGACGCGACGGGCGGCAGCACCCAGCAGGTCGCCGAGATCTGGCCCAACCTGCTCAGCGACCACAACGGTTGCGCGGTCGCCAAGGCGATCCGGGACGGCGCCAGCTGGAAGCTCCAGGTCATCAACGAGACCGGGAAGATCAAGCAGGGGGACGAGCGGGAACTCATGAAGTTCGCGGTACGGAAGTAAGCACAGCGGTGAACGAGGACGGGCCGGCGGCGCCGGGATGCCGCCGGCCCGAGCTGTGAGTTCACCTCAACCGGCGGTCACCTGAAGCTCTTTGACGCCGTTGATCCAGGCGGAGCGCAGCCGGCGCGGGTCGCCCGTCAGGGTCAGGTTGGGCATCGCGTCCGCGATCGCGTTGAAGATCAGGTCGATTTCGAGGACCGCGAGGGACTTGCCGAGGCAGTAGTGCGGGCCTCCGCCGCCGAAGCCGAGGTGCGGGTTCGGGTCGCGCATGACGTCGAACTCGCCCGGGTTCTCGAAGACTTCGGGGTCGTGGTTGGCGGAGGCGTAGAAGATGCCGACGCGGTCGCCCTTCTTGATGTGTTTGCCGCCGAGTTCGGTGTCCTGGGTCGCCGTCCGCTGGAAGGCGTTGACCGGCGTGGCCCAGCGCACGATCTCCTCGGCGGCGGTCGACGGACGCTCGCGCTTGTACAGCTCCCACTGCTCGGGGTGGGTGAGGAACGCGTGCATGCCGTGGGTGATGGCGTTGCGGGTCGTCTCGTTCCCGGCGACCGACAGCATGAGCACGAAGAAGCCGAACTCGTCGGAGTTCAGGTTTCCCTCGTCCTCGGCGGCGACCAGGGTGCTGACGATGTCGTGGGCCGGACACTGCTTGCGTTCGGCGGCCATTCCCATGGCGTACGCGATGAGTTCGGCGGCGGACTCGGCGCCGACCTGCTCCGTGATGGCGTACTCGGGATCGTCGTAGGCGATCATCTTGTTGGACCACTCGAAGATCTTGACGCGGTCGTCCTGCGGGATGCCGATGAGTTCGGCGATGGCCTGGAGGGGCAGTTCGCAGGCGACCTCGGTGACGAAGTCGAAGGGGCCGGAGTGGGTGCGGGCGTTCGCCACGATGGCCTGGGCCCGGTTGCGCAGGCGTTCCTCCAGAGCGCGGATCGCGCGGGGGGTGAAGCCACGCTGGACGATCTGGCGGACGCGGGTGTGTTCGGGCGGGTCCATGTTGAGCAGGATCAGCCGCTGGGCGTCGATCGAGTCGCGCTCCATGTGCTCGTGGAAGCGGATGATCGCCGTGTTGAGGGTCGAGGAGAAGATCTCCGGGTGAGTGGAGACGTACCGGACGTCGGCGTGCCGGGTAACGGCCCAGTAGCCCTCGTCCTGGAACCCCGCGATGCCCGCGGCTTGCGGAATCCAGCGGACCGGTTCGGCCGCGCGCAGTTCGGCGAACTCCGGTAGGGGCACGCGGTGGTGGAGCAGATCGGGGTCGGTGAAGTCGAACCCTTCGGGCAACGCTGGACAGGGCATCGGCAACTCCCGTCATCTGACGGTCCATCAGGAACCCGGCTGCCGTGAAGGTAATAACGGGTTCTACAAGTAGCAAGAGGCACGGCAGGCCGAATTCCCTGCACGACCCTTGCGGTTGTGGACGGCCTGTCAGCAGACTGCACACAGAACTAGAACGCGTACTAGTTCTGCGTGGCGGGTGGCCGGGACGCCCGCGCCGCGCGGTGGACGAGGAGAGGACGTGTCCCATGGCCGCGGAACCCGTCATCGTGGAAGCCGTACGCACCCCCATCGGCAAGCGCGGCGGCGCGCTCGCCAATCTGCATCCCGCCTATCTGCTGGGCGAGACCTACCGTGAACTCCTTGGCCGCACCGGCATTCACGCCGACTGCGTCGAACAGATCATCGGCGGCACGGTGACCCACGCCGGCGAGCAGTCCATGAACCCCGCGCGCACGGCCTGGCTGACCATGGGCCTGCCCTACGAGACGGCGGCGACGACCGTCGACTGTCAGTGCGGCTCCTCGCAGCAGGCCTCGCACATGACCGCCAACCTGATCGCGGCGGGCGTCATCGACGTCGGGATCAGCTGCGGTGTCGAGGCGATGTCGCGGGTGCCGCTGGGCTCGGGGTCGAAGCACGGACCGGGGAAGCCGTTCCCGGACGAGTGGAACGTGGATCTGCCCAACCAGTTCGAGGCCGCCGAACGCATCGCCCGCAACCGGAAGCTGACCCGCGAGAACGTCGACTCGCTCGGCCTGATCTCGCAGGAGCGGGCGGCCGTCGCCTGGTCCGAGGAGCGGTTCAAGAAGGAGACGTTCGCCGTCCAGGTGCCGACGACGGAGGACGAGCAGCGCGCGGGCCTCGGCATGTGGCGGCTCGTCGACCGGGACGAGGGGCTGCGCGACACGACGATGGAGGCGCTGGCGCGGCTGAAGCCGGTGATGCCGACGGCCGTCCACACGGCGGGCAACTCCTCGCAGATCAGCGACGGCGCCTCGGCGATCATGTGGGCGTCGAAGCGGATGGCAAGGGCGCTCAAACTCCGCCCCCGCGCCCGGATCGTCGCCCAGGCACTGGTCGGCGCCGACCCGCACTACCACCTCGACGGCCCCATCGACGCGACGCGAGCCGTCCTCGGCAAGGCCGGCATGACCCTCAAGGACATCGACATCGTCGAGATCAACGAGGCTTTCGCGTCAGTGGTGTTGAGCTGGGCGCAGGTCTTCGGACAGGACCTGGAGAAGGTCAACGTCAACGGCGGTGGGATCGCGCTCGGCCATCCGGTCGGGGCGACCGGCGCCCGCCTCATCACCAGCGCCCTGCACGAACTGGAGCGCGCCGACAAGGAGTTCGCGCTGATCACCATGTGCGCGGGCGGGGCGCTGGCGACCGGCACGATCATTCAGCGCCTGTAGCCGACCGGTCGGCGGGGGCCAGATGGTCCTCGGCGCAGGCGCGGAAGGCCGCGAGCAGTCGGCGGTTCTCCTCGCCTGCGCGGGTGGCCAGGACGACCGGGATGGGATCCACGCCCTCCAGCGGAACCGTGGTCAGATCGGGCCGCAGGCCCTTCCTGATGGCGCCCACCGGAACGAGCGCGACCGCCTCGCCGGCGGCGATGACTTCGAGCTTGTCCTCCAGATTCTCGACCAGCGGACCGTCCGGCACCCGCCGTCCGTCCGGGCGGGGATCGACGCGCCAGAACGCGTTGAACTCCGGGTCGGGGAAACGGGGTACGGGCTCGTCCGCGATGTCGTCGAGGGTGACGTACTCCTTGCCGGCCAGCCGGTGGCCGACCGGTATCAGCAGCACCCGGGGCTCCTCGAAGAGGACCGTCACGCTCAACCCCTCGGTGGCGAACGGGAATCGGCCCACCACCACGTCCACCCGGTGCTCCAGCAGGGCGGCCGGCATCTCGCCCCAGCCGAGAAAGGAATGCTGCACGTCGGCGTCCGGGAAGCGCCCGCGCAGGGCGCGCACCGCCGGGGTGACGATGAGCCCGGTCATGTACCCGATGACGATACGACTCGGCGCCCCGGCCGCCCGCGCCACGGCGGTCGCCTCCGCCGCGGACCGCAGCAGCGCCTCGGCCCGGGGCAGGAACGCCGCCCCCGCTTCGGTGAGTCGGGTGCCCTGCGTGGTCCGGTCGAAGAGCCGCACCCCCAACTCGCCCTCCAGGCGCCGGACATGACGGCTCAGGGACGGCTGCGCGAGATGCAGTACGGCAGCGGCCCGGCCGAAGTGCAGTTCCTCGGCGACGACGGTGAAACAGCGCACCAGACGCAGGTCCAGGTCGGTCATACATCGACTGTACGACGGCAGGAGCTGCGCTGATACCGGAAGTGAATCACGTCTTCCGGAGTCGGTCTTGGACGGGCCCGGCCAGGCGGGCGCAGGCTGGGAGCACACCACTTCCCGACCCACCTGGGGTGATTTCGTCATGCGTGTTTTCGTCACCGGCGCGACCGGATTCGTGGGCGGCGCGGTCGTCCGCGAACTGCTCGGCTCGGGACACCAGGTCCTCGGCCTGGCCCGCTCCGACACCTCGGCGGAACGGCTGGCCGCGACCGGAGCGGAGGTCCACCGGGGTTCGCTGGAGGACCTCGACGCACTCCGCACGGGTGCGTCCGCCTCCGACGGTGTGATCCACACCGGTTTCATCCACGACTTCTCGAACTACGCCGCGTGCGTCGCGACGGACCTGAGCGCGGTGGAGACCCTGATCGAAGCACTGGCCGGTTCGGACCGCCCCCTGGTCATCAGTTCCGTGATGAGCCACGGCCGCACCGAGGACGAGATCCCCGACCTCGCCGCCCACCCCGAAATGCCGCGCCTCGCAGCCGAGTTGACGACCCTGGCCGCAGCGGACCGGGGCGTGCGCACATCGGCGATACGGCTGCCGCAGGTGCACGGCGAGGGTGACCACGCCTTCGTCCCCACCCTCATCGACATCGCCCGCGCCAAGGGCGTCTCCGCCTACGTCGGCAACGGCACCAACCTCTGGGCCGCCGTCCATCGCGAGGACGCCGCGCTGCTGTACCGGCTGGCGTTGGAGAACGCCCAGGCGGGTTCGGTCCTGCACGCGGTCGCCGACGAGGGCGTACCGGTACGGGAGATCGCCGAAGTCATCGGCAGGCGGCTGGACATACCGGTGACCAGCGTGCCGGTCGAGCAGGCCGGGGACCACTTCGGCTGGCTGGGCCACTTCGTCGCGTCCGACCTCACGGGAACGAGCACGCTCACGCAGAAGCGGTTCGGGTGGACTCCGACCCGACTGGGACTACTGGCCGACCTGGACCACGACTACTACTTCAACCAACCGTCGTAGCGGTCCAGTTGACGAAGGTGGCGAACGCGGCGGGGTCGAGGGTGAGGATCGGCCCCGCCGGGGTCTTGGAGTCGCGGATGGCGAGGGTGGCGGAGGTTGTGGAGCAGGGGGTTTCGGCGATCTCTACGCAATTGCCGCCCTGGTCACTGCTGTAGCTGGACTTGCGCCAGGCCAGCGGGCCGAGCGGCGCGCACTCGATGCAGTTGCCGCCCTGATCACCGCTGTAGCTGGACTTCCGCCACTGCGTCCCCGTCGGCATCGCGTTGTTCCCCATAACGTTCCTCCATCACGCGCCGGATCAGCTCCGCCGAGTCCCTGAGGGAGAGGGCGGCGGCCTGGAGATGATCGTAACGGAGCGAACAGTCCTTGACAGTGTCCGGGTTGGCTGTGGGATGCCCGCTTCCGTAGCTCTCGGTGTAGACGATGGGCGGGTCGCTCGGGAAGCGATAGAGGTCATACGAGCCTTGTAGTCCCGCGTGCGCTCCGGTCGAGTGCGGCAGGATCTGGATGTTGATCCGAGGATTGTTCTCGTGGGCCAACAGGCGGGCCAGTTGGTTCCTCATGGTCCTCCGGCCGCCGATCTCCAGATACAGCGCGGCCTCGCTCAGGATCGCCCAGAAGACCGGCGGCTCCCCCTTCTGGAAGATGCGCTGACGAGCCATGCGTACGGCGGTCCGGTCGTCCAGGTTGCTCTGGTCCAGCGTGCCGAGCACGGCGCGGGCGTACTCCTCGGTCTGGAGGAGACCGTGGATCATCTGCGCCTCGAAGGAGCAGATCTCCAGTGCCCGCGCCTGCAATTCGGCCACCTGCTGGAACCAGGACGGGAGTTGGCTGCGCAGCACCAGATCGAGCAACCGGGTAAGCAGCCCACCCGTGTCGAGCGCCGCATCCACCCGCTGGCTGAACTCCAGCGTGGGCAGCTTGCGGGCCGTCTCGATCTGGCCGATCAGTGACCCGGTGTAGTTGACGATCTTGCCGAGTTCCCGTTGCGTGAGACCGGCCGCCTCCCGGTAGCGGCGCAGCTCGAAGCCGTAGTAGTCCAGCGGCGACGCCCCTGGATCGAGGGTGTTGATGTGCACGCGAAGCCCCTGCCTCCCGACAACCGACCAGAAGTGTCCACCCGTGAACGGGTTGTATTCGTACCGTTGCCGAGGGTAGCGGCGGGACGTCAGCCTCGTAGTGTGAATGAACCAACTCCCCCCGCCATGCTGGCCTTTCCCGACCGCCGGCAGTACGTCATGCACCTCACCGTGGGTGAACACTCCGCCCGGCACATCCGCCGTATCGTCCGCTCGTTCCTGCTGGAGTGGGGCATGCAGGAGCTGTCGGACGCGGTGGAACTGGCCGTGACGGAGCTGCTCGCCAACGTCGTCCGGCATGTCCCGGACCGGCGCTGCGGACTGCGACTGCAACGCCAGGTGGCCGGAATCCGGGTGGAGGTGACCGACAGCTGCCCCGAACTCCCGGCGCTGAACCCGGAGTTGGACACCGAGTCGGAGAACGGCCGCGGGCTGGTCATCCTGGACGCCGTGACCGACAAGTGGGGGGTGTCACCGGCGTCCCGGGGCGGGAAGGTGGTGTGGTTCGAGTGCTCGTGAACTCGGGCCGTCAGCCACCGAGTTCGGCGGTGTCGTCGGCGGGCGGGGTCTTGACGGTCACCTTCTGGTTGATGTCGAGGAAGGTGACGGTCAGGTCGAGCGTGCTGCCGTCGGTGTCGTTCTGCGTGGGATAGGTCTTGCCCCGTACCCGGAACTGCTTGGGCTGGTCGTCGCCGTCGACCCACAGGTCCATGGTGAGGGTGCCGTCGACGCGCAGGGCGACGAACTGGTCGATGCTGTCGGTCCGGCGTTGCCAGGACGCCTTGCCCTTGGCTGCGCTCTGGGCCGCGCGCAGCTCGCGAGTGGTGACCGTTCCCCGGTAGTGCACGGCCTTGGTGCCGTCGACCGACTCGGCGCCGATCCTCCGCACGTTCTTGGAGCCCGCCATGATCGTGGACTGCACGACCGGGCTCCCCTCCATCGAACCCGGCAGCACGCCATAGGAGTTGTTGTCCGCCGCGCCACGCCCCCACACGGCCGGCTCGGCCTTGAGCCAGCTCTTGTTGCCCCACTTGGACGTGTCGACGCCGCTGCCGCCGAGGTAGATCGTCTTGCCGACGAACCGGATGTCCAGCTCGCCGGGCCTACGAGCGCCGACCACGGTCATCACCATGGTCATGACCGCCGGTTTCGTCTTCATCGACGCCTCGGCCGTCAGCCGCCCCCGCTCGGGCACGGTCCCGCTGACCCGATAGTGGAGCGAGGTGATGTCCTCGGCCTTGTCCACCGCCTTGGCCACCGCCGCCGAGGGCGTCAGCTCGGCCGAGTCCTCCTTCGCGGAGTCGCCCCCGCAGCCGACCGCTCCCCCACCGAGCAGCACGGCGGCGAACGCGACACCGGTCGTCGCTCTCCGTGGTACGGACCCCCGAGCCGAAACCCCCACAACTCCCCCTGAAATCAGACGTGTTCACGCCAACCAAGAACACGATCTCATGCGGGGACGGCAGACTGGGCGACGTGACCAGCTTGTCGCGCTTCCAGGACAGACGATTCAACGGATACCTGGGAGTCAGGCTCCCGCATGCACTGGACGCCGAGGTCGATGTTTTCGTCACCGCGTACATGAGCTCTCCGAAGCCGCTCGACATGGGCCCACGGGCCGCAGGCGTGCTGAGCGCCTACGGCCGGCGCATGGCGTCGGTGGCGGTCAGGACCCGGTCCGCCGAACCGCTGCGGCGCGGACTCGTCGCCGTAGGCCTGGCCGAGGCGTGGCTTGAGGACCCGCGCAACAATCTGTACGGGCTCGCCGCGCTCCATGACGGCGCGTCGCTGATCGGCACTCCGTTCTCAGGTCTCATCACCGAGGTGTCCCGCTGTCTCCCGCCGTCCGGCCTGGCGGCACTGCGCGACTTCGACGGACGCCAGGAACGCGCGAAGTCCATCGAAGTGATGGGGATCAGACGGACCGGCGAGGGTGAGACCTTCCTCTACCGGTAGGCCGTCGGCTCCAGCTCGGTGTTGATCTCCGCCGGTTGAGGTCTCGACAACCGCGCCCGCGGCCCCTGGAAGAGGTACGCCAGCCCGAAGCCAGCCGCCACGACCGCCGCGCCGCCGACCGCGTCCAGTACCCAGTGGTTGCCGGTCGCGACGATCGCCGAGACGGTGAAGAACGGGTGCAGGAGGCCCAGAGCCTTCATCCACCACTTCGGGGCGATGATCGCGATGACGACGCCGCACCACAGGGACCAGCCGAAGTGCAGGGACGGCATCGCCGCGTACTGGTTGGTGAGGGCGGTGAGGGTGCCGTAGTCCGGCTTGGAGAAGTCCTGGACGCCGTGGACCGTGTCGATGATGCCCAGGCCCGGGAGCAGGCGCGGTGGAGCCAGGGGGTAGAGCCAGAAGCCGACCAGGGCCAGGAGGGTGGCGAAGCCGAGGGAGGAGCGGGCCCAGCGGTAGTCGACCGGGCGGCGCCAGTACAGGACGGCCATCACGCTCAGCGGGACCACGAAGTGGAAGGACTCGTAGTAGAAGTTGAAGAACTCCCGCAGGAAGTCGACCTTCACGACCCAGTGGTTGACCGCGTGCTCGATGTCGATGTGCAGGAACTGCTCGATCGAGAGGATCTGGTGGCCGTGGTGCTCGGCCGTGGCCCGGCCGCCCGCGTTGGTGCCGCCCGTCGCCGCGAGGCGGACCTGCTGGTAGGCGGCGTAGGTGACGCGGATGAGGAGGAGTTCGAGGAGGAGGTTCGGGCGGGTCAGGACGCGGCGCAGCTGCGGGATCAGCGGGACGTGCTGCCGGCGGGCCGGGACCGGCTCGGCGTACTCCGTGGGGATCGGCCGCCGGTAGTACTCCGAGGTGCGCGGCAGGAACGGCACGACGGTCGCCGCGGCGAGCGCCATGAGCAGGACGACGTTGTCACGCAGCGGATAGACGGCCGCCATGTTCGGCAGCATCATCTTCGCGGGCAGCGTGACCACGAGGACCACCGCCACCGGCCACACATACCGGTCCGAGGCCCGCTTGCCGACCCGGCCGACCACCGCGAGCAGCACCCACAGCAGCTGGTGCTGCCAGGTCGTCGGCGAGACGGCGATCGCCGCGCACCCGGTGACCGCGACCGCGAGCAGCAACTGTCCGTCGCGTGCGTAGCGCACGGCCCGGCGCAGGCCCAGGTAGGCGACGACGGCTCCGAGCGCCAGGAAGACACCGATCTCCAGCGGCCCGGTCAGGTCGAGGCGCAGCAGCGCGCCGTGCAGCGACTGATTGCCGAGACCGTCCGCCTTGCCGCCGAGGCCGACGCCGGCCATGTGGTGCACCCAGTAGGTGTACGAGTCGTGCGGCATCGCCGCCCAGGCGATCACCACGCTCGCGGCGAACGTCAGCGCGGAGGTCACGGCGGCCCGGCGCCGGTCGGTGAACCACAGCAGCGGCGCGAACAGCAGCACCGTCGGCTGGAGCGCGGCGGCCAGACCGATCAGCACGCCGCTGGCCCGCTCGCCGCGCACCGTGAAGCAGGCGAGCAGCACGAGCAGGACCGGGATGATGCTGGTCTGGCCGAGCCAGAGCGTGTTGCGCACCGGCAGCGACAGCATGAGCAGGCTGATCGCGACGGGCGCGGCCAGCAGCGAGGCACGGCGGGTGACGGGCTGCGGCAGGGCCCGGGAGACGACCAGTCCGAGCGCGACGACGAGCAGCAGCGTGCCGAAGGTCCAGCCCCAGCCGAGGGCCTGCTCGGCGGCCCGGGTGAGCGGTTTGAGGACGAGCCCGCCGAAGGGGGTGCCGGTGAACTGCGTCGAGTCGTACAGCGAGCCCTTCACATGCAGCACGCCGTTCGGCCCGACCCAGGTCTCCAGGTCGGTCAGCCGGTCCCCGCGCGGGGTGCTGAGGACCACGGCCACCTGCCGTACGGCCAGGACCGCGGCCACCAGCCACAGGACCAGGCGCGCAACGCGCAGCCGTGCTCTGGCCGTCCCGGCGGCCGTCGACCCGAAAGCTCCTACGGCTCCCGCCGGTCGCCCGCTGTGCTCCACGTTCGCCACGCCTCGTAGGCCTCCCGCCCCGCTCGTCCCACGCGTCACACGCGCGGCTGTTCCCTCTCGGAACCCTATGAGGTTCGCACCCCCTGCGGGAGAGACGCAGGCAACCCCCTCTTCACCTGACGGCCGCCCTCCTTTTGTCCGGATGACGATAGTCGGCCCCGGGTTGCCTGGGCACGGCAAATAACGGCGTATCCGTACAGTGAGTGATTGCACACGAACGGGTCGCAACAATTCTCACCGGATTCACGATCATCGGATTCACGAAGGGCACCGGCACATGAGCGAGTCGCAGCTGTGGAACGACGTCGACGACTATCTGATCGGCCATCTCTCCCCGCACGACGAGGTTCTGGAGGCGACCCTCCGCGACAGCGACTCCGCCGGCCTCCCGCAGATCGCTGTGTCCGCCGCCGCGGGCAAGCTGCTGCATCTCCTCGCCCGGATCCAGGGCGCCGCCCGCATCCTGGAGATCGGCACCCTCGGCGGCTACAGCACGATCTGGCTGGCCCGCGCGCTGCCCGCCGACGGCCGCCTGATCACCTTGGAGTACAGCCCGAAGCACGCCGAGGTCGCAGGCCGCAACATCGCCCGCGCGGGCCTCGACAAGCTCGTCGAGGTCCGGGTCGGCCCGGCCCTCGACTCACTGGCCGCACTCGCCGGCGAGAACGCGGCCCCCTTCGACCTCGTCTTCATCGACGCCGACAAGGCCAACAACCCGCACTACGTGGAATGGGCCCTCAAGCTGACCCGCCCCGGCAGCCTGATCATCGTCGACAACGTGGTCCGCGGCGGCCGGGTCGCCGACCCGGCCAACACGGATCCGGACGTCCTGGGCACGCGCGCGGCGATCGAACTGATCGGCTCGCACCCGCGCCTGTCGGGCACGGCGATCCAGACGGTGGGCGAGAAGGGTTACGACGGGTTCGCGCTGGCCAGGGTCGTTGACTGAGAACTCTTCGCCGGACGTCTCAACTCTCGTGATAGAAGCCGACGTTGACGCTGCGCGGCCCGGTGCGGTCCTTGATGACGATCTCGCCGCTGCCACCACGGGGCAACGGGACGCTCCCGCCGTAACCGACGGTCTGGGCGTACTCCCCGACGATCAGCCGTACCTCGGAGGACGGGTCGGGCTGGGAGCCGCGCAGCCAGCTCACCTGCCAGATGCCCTCGGGTCCGCACAGGAACTCCAGATGGACCCGTGAGATGAACAGCCAGTCGTCCGGTGTCACCAGCCGGCACACCGACTCGTCGCGGCCCACCCGCAGCACCGCGCCCGGGTCGCTGGGCGCCTCGGCCATCAGCATGCCGGCCGTGGCACCCTCTTCCGTCCCGGAGACCGAGGCCATGGTGAGTTCGAGCACGTGCGCTTCCCCCTTGAGGTGTCCTTACACAGCCGCCGCATGATAAATCCCCCGGCCACGCCACGTCCGGCACAATGGAGTCATGACCGAGCGAAAGCCACCGGGTGTGTCCTTCGAGATGGGGGTCCCCCCGCTCGAACGTAGTTGAGAGTGGGGGAGGGTCGACAAGCAGATCCGGGACGTCGAGCGAGCCGGCGAGTTCGCCCAACTCCCGGGCGCGGGCAAGCCGTTGCCCTCCGGTTCCGACACGACGTACGACGAACTGTGGTGGATCAAGCAGAAGATGGCCCGCGAGGGCATCTCCGTGCTCCCGCCGACGCCGGCACTGCGCAAAGAGGCCGAGGACGCCCTGGCTGCGGCGTACTCGGCCCCTTCGGAGCGGATCGCTCGGCAGATCATCACCGAAGTCAATGTGAAGATCCGCGACATGATGTTCAAGCCGCCGCCCGGCCCTCCGCTGGGGATGGAGCCGTACGACGTGGAAGAGGTCGCACGGGAGTGGCGGGAGCGCCGGGCGGTTGACGGGGCCGGTGGACCGGGCGGGTCAGATGTGTAGAAGCCGCTCCGTCAGTTCGCGGTAGTCCCGCAGGGCCAGCCGGAGTTGCTCGGTGTCGTCCGAGCCCTTGGACTCCCAGGAGCTGTGCAGGGTGTCACGGCGCTTGGTGACGGCCTGCGTGAGGCGGTCGGCGACCTCCTCCAGGACGTGGGCGGCCTCCTCGACGGCGGAGCGGGGCTCGTCGACGAACCCGGTGACCGCGTGCTGCAGCCGCAGGTTGAACTTGTCGCTCTCGTCGTGCGGCAGCAGGTTCCCGTTCCCGGTGTCCAGCCGGTCGTGCCGCTTGTCGGCGGCGCCGGACGCGGGAGGGGGCTCGGGGGCGTGCACGGGGGCCGCCTTGTCGGCCTGGCGATCGGCCTGCCGGTCCGACGGGCGGTCGGTCTGCCGGTCCGACGGGCGGTCGGTCTGGCGCGGGATCGGGGTGACGGTCGTGGCCTCCCGCCGGTCGCCGGCCTTGGCCGGGTCCCGCGGGTCAGTGCCCGTGCCCGTGCCCGTGCCCGTACCGATACCCGTACCGATGCCCGTACCGATGCCCGTACCGGTGTCCGTACCGGTGTCCGTACTCGCGCCCTTGCGCTCGCCGCTCTCGTCGCTCGTGTCGCCGTTGGGTCGTGTCACATCGGTCATGCGGCTCAACTTCCCTTCACTGCTTGCTTGTTGAATGAGCCGAACGTGTGGCGCCCGGTATGCCCGCGGCTGTCGCCGGTGCCGCGCCCGCCGCCGTTGTCAGCGCCGATCAGGTCGTCGAAGAGGGCGCGGGCTTCGAGCATGGCCTCGCGCATCTCCTCGGTGCCGGCCTGGCTGTCCGGTGTGCCGTTGGTGCGCGACTGGACGACGCGGTGCACGCGCCGGTAGCCGTGGACGTGGTCCGCGTGGTGCACGGACAGCGCGTCGAACTGCTTGTCGTACTCCTCGACGCCGGGGAAGCCCCGGGCCCCGGCCACCTCGCCGAGCAGCTGGTCGACGTCGGCCACGGCCTGGCGGGGCGAGTCGACGAAGAGCTCCTGGGCGGCGGCCCAGCGGGCCTGGTACTGCTCACGGGCCGCGGGCTCCAACGGCTGCTCCTGCAGCGAACCGTGCTGCTGGACGCGCTCGCCGAGCTCCCGCTCGGCGGCCTTCGTGTCGCCGTCGTGCCGGGCCACGGTCCGGTCGTACTCGGGCCCGAAGCGCCGCTTCAGACCCGAGCCGCCCATCGCGCCCCGGGCACGCGGTACCAGGGCCGCCGCGGCAGCGACCACGCCGACCAAGATCACGATCAAAACGATGATCACGCCTGTGGACATGAGTGCCTTCCGGATTCTTGGCCAACCGGCTCTCGTAGTCGGTCGGTTCCCTTACCGGGTTGCCGCAAAGGCCCCCTTCAAACGACGGCCACGGCTACGGGGATTCCGTGGTGCCGGTGTGTCGATTCCGCCCCGGCCCGATCGACGCATGAGTAAAGAACCGGTTGAGGAAATCGAGGAGATCGTCATGGGTGAGGTCATCGCACGGCTGGCCATGTCGCTGGACGGGTACATCGCGGGACCGGAGTCGGGGCGGGAGCATCCGCTCGGGATCGGCGGGGAGCGGCTGCACTCGTGGGTGTTCGGCCTGCGGAGCTTCCGTCGTATGCAGGGCATGGCGGGAGGAGACACCGGGCCGGACGACGCACTGCTCGCCGAGTGGATCGAACGACCGGGCGCGGTGGTCATGGGCCACGGCATGTTCATCACCGGGGAGATCCCGTGGGGCGACGAACCCCCCTTCCACGCCCCCGTGTTCGTCGTCACCCACCACCCGCGCGAACCGGTCGTCAAGAAGGGCGGCACGACCTACCACTTCGTCACCGAAGGCCCCCACCGCGCACTCGAGCTGGCCCGAGAGGCGGCCGGCGGCCGGGCCGTCTCCCTCGCCGGCGGCGCCGACCTGGTCCAGCAGTTCATCCGTGCCGGGTGGCTGGACGAACTCCTCCTCCATGTCGTACCCGTGCTCGCGTGCGGCGGACGACGCCTGTTCGACAACGTGGGCGACCAGCACATCGAGTGGCGGAAGACGCAGGTGCTGGACTCTCCGGAGGTCACCCATATTCGGTTGCGCAAGGCCGACCCGGTCGACTGACATACGGCCCATGACCTGGACCATCACCCCCGAGCCCTACGACTCCCCGGTCGCCGCCGCGCTCTGGCGGGCGTACTACACCGAGGTCAGCGACCGCTGGTACCTGCTCCACGAGAACCGGCGGACGGATCCGGCGGAACTGGAGCGCGAGATCGCCGCCGTCACCGGCGCCGAGCTATCCCCGCCCGGCGGCCGGTTGCTCGTCGCGTGGCACGAGGGAGCGCCGGCCGGATCGGCGGGCGTACGGCTCCTCTCCCCGACAACCGCCGAGCTGAAGAGGGTCTTCCTCTACGAGGGGATGCGCGGCCGGGGCGGCGCCGCAAGGCTCGTGACGGCGGCGGAGCAGGCCGCCCGCGACCTCGGAGCCAACACCATGATCCTCGACACCCGCCACGACCTGGTCGAGGCCCGCACCCTCTACACCCGCCTCGGCTACAAGGAGACCGACCGCCACAACAACGACCCGTACGCAGAACACTGGTTCCGCAAAGCCCTCCTCAACCGACGGTGAGGGCCCACCAACTCCCGCTGTCCCCACGCGCCGGCCGAGAGGGAGCCGTAGGGGCGGGCCGGTGTCGAGAGGCCGTGGGGCCCCTCCCGCTCGGGCGAAGCCGAGAGTGGGGGATCGCGGAGGCGCGCAGCGCCGAGCACGGTGGGCCTCTCGACACCGGCTTCAGGCGCCCCGAAGGCGACCGAACCAAAAAAAATGCGCGCACGGCGCCGGCCCAACACCGGCCCGCCCAACCGGTGCCTGTCCAGCACCGGCCCACCCAACCGGCGCCTGTCCAACACCGCCCCAGCCGCCCGCCCGCAAACCCCTCAACCGACCTTGGTCACCGACCCGTTGCGCGGCTGCTCCCGATCCGACCCGCACAACTCCCCGTTGAGCTCCTTCACCAGCTGGATCAGATCAGTGGGCCGGTCCGGCCCCCACCAGTCCCCCAGCGCCTCCGCAAGAGACTCCTCACGGGCCTGAGCCAGCCGTTCGGCCATCTCCCGCCCCTGGTCGGTCAGTTGCAGGTCCAGTCCCTCCCGCACCGCCAGCCGCCGCCCCTCGATCTGCCGGACGGCGGCGAGGATGACGGGCAGTGGCACGGAGCTGCGTTCCGCGAGCACACCGGGTTCCGCCCAGCCGTCCCGCTTGATGCGCAGCAGCAGCCAACTCGCCGCCGGCTGAAGGTCGTAGCCCGCTTTCGCGGTGATCGTCCTGTAGATCTCGCGGCGGCCCTCCCTCGTGCCCAGCACGGACAGCGCGCGGCACACCTCGTCGTACGAAGACCGCTGAACGGGATTGCTGGCAAGCGTTTCCGTGAGGTCGGGTGCCGTGACCGAGCCGCGGAGCTTGTCCTCCTTGAGGAACCACGCCAGGACGAAGCCGGCGAGGGCGACGGGGGCGGCGTAGAGGAAGACGTCGGTGATCGAGGACGCATACGCGTGCAGGGCCTCCGGCCGTACCGCGACCGGCAGTTGGGAGATGCCGCGCGGATCGGACTCGAGGCCGTCAGCCGTGACGCCACCCGGCAGCGAGGCACCCCGAAGAGCGTCCGTGAGCTTGTCGTCCAGCCGGCTCGCGAAGATCGTGCCGAAGATGGCGACACCGAACGAGGCGCCGATGGACCGGAAGAAGGTCGCACCGGAGGTGGCGACGCCAAGGTCCTGATACGACACGGAGTTCTGCACAATCAGCACCAACACCTGCATGACCAGCCCGAGTCCGAGCCCGAAGACGAAGAAGTAGGCACTCATCTCGCCGGTGGAACTGTTCTCGTCGAGCTGATGGAGAAGAAGCAGACCGAGCGCGGTGACACCGGTGCCCGCGATCGGGAACACCTTCCACCGGCCGGTGCGGCTGACGATCTGGCCGGAGGTGGTGGACGAGATCAGCATGCCGAACACCATCGGCAGCATGTGCACGCCGGACATGGTCGGCGAGATGCCCTGCACGACCTGGAGGAAGGTCGGCAGATAGGTCATCGCGCCGAACATGGCGAAGCCGACGATGAAGCTGATGACGGCGGCGAGCGAGAAGGTGCGCACACGAAACAGCTTGAGCGGAAGCACAGGCTCGGCGGCCCGCCGCTCCACCGCCACGAACGCCCCGATGAGAACCGCACCGAGCACCGCCAGCCCGATGATCTGCGGCGAAGCCCAGCCCCAGGTCGTACCACCCAGCGAGGCGACAAGCACCAGGCAGGTCGCGACGGCGGCGATGAGGAAGGTGCCGAGGTAGTCGATGACGTGGTGGGTGGACCTGCGCGGGATGTGCAGCGCGGTCGCGATGACGGCGAGGGCGACGACACCGACCGGGAGGTTGATGTAGAAGACCCAGCGCCAGCTCAGGTGCTCGGTGAACAGGCCGCCGAGCAGCGGCCCGAGGACACTCGACGCGCCGAAGACAGCGCCGAACAGGCCCTGGTAGCGCCCGCGTTCGCGCGGCGAGACGACATCCCCGACGATGGCCATCGACAACACGATCAGCCCGCCGCCGCCCAGACCCTGAAGCGCCCGGAACCCGATCAGCTGAGGCATGTTCTGTGCCGCACCGCACAGCGCGGACCCGACGAGGAAGATCACGATCGCGATCTGGAACAGCCTCTTGCGCCCGTACTGGTCGCCCAGCTTTCCCCACAGCGGGGTCGCGGCGGTCGAGGCCAGCAGATACGCCGTGACCACCCACGACAGATGCTCCAGCCCGCCGAGATCGCTGACGATCGTCGGCAGCGCGGTCGACACGATGGTCTGGTCGAGGGCGGCGAGCAGCAGTCCGAGAAGCAGCGCCCCGATGGAGACGAGGACGTTGCCCGACACGTGTTCCTGGGCGGCGCTGCCCCGCCGCGGGGGTTTCTGCGGTGGCCGCGCGTCGTGCACATTCCCTGTCATACCGTGCGCACCGCCGGCCATGAAGACCTCCCGAGGCTCTCGTTACACATCCATGGTGATCGGTGTGTCCCGTTACGGCCTGTCGAGTCCGAATGGAAGCGGTCATTCCGGGGGTCGGAGGAGACGGCGTGAAGGAGATCCGCATAACCTCGGGAGTCCGATGGGGAGGGACGAACACGTGAACGAGGCGAAGGGCCACATATGCCCGCAGTGCGGGGCACCCCGGGCAGCCGACGGCTCCCCGTCCTGCACCTGCACCCAACGGGCGTCCGACGCGCTGCGCGACGCGCGCACGGCGGAGGCGGCAGCGGCGGAGGACTTCGACCCGCTGCGGATCAGACCGTATGTGGAACTGGACGGCAACGCACAGGAGCAGACGCCCCTGTCCGCACCGCCGGGACCCGAGGGCGAGACGCAACAGCTGCCGGCGGTCGAGCAGACGATGCCACTGCGCGCGGTACCGCCGACGGCCTCGCGCATGAACGACCTGAACCTGTTCGAGGGCGACGGGTATCCAACGGAACCGTCCATGGACGCCGAGGCCGCCGCCGACGCCGACCGCCCGCGCCGCCGCCGTACCGTGCTCCTCGCCGCCACGGGAGCCGTCGTGGCGGTGGTGGCGGCGGCCGGTTTCGCGAGCGGCGTGTTCTCGTACGAGACGCCGTCGCGGGACGAGGCGGCCCCGAAGGACGTCCGCGCGAGTGTCCCCACCGTGTCGAAGAGCGCGGCACCGGCGACACCGTCCACGAGCGCTTCCACGTCCGCGCGGCCGACGTCGGCGTCTCCGTCCCCGACGCTCAGTGCGAGCCCGTCACCGTCGACGTCGAGCAGCCCGTCCGTCACACCGTCACGGTCCCCGGACTCCAGCCCGACCCCGACGACCAGCGCCGCGGCGTCCGGCGCGTCCGCCACCGACCGCCGGGGCGGCAGCAGCACCGCCCCGGTACTGCAACGCGGCGACGAGGGCCCCGAGGTCACCGAACTCCAGCTCCGCCTGGCCCAGTTGAACCTCTACACCGGCCCCGACAACGGCGTCTTCGACGAGCAGGTGCAGGCCTCGGTACACACCTACCAACTGGCTCGCGGCATCCAGTCCGACCCGCCCGGGGTGTACGGGGCGGCGACCCGGGCACAGCTGGAGTCGGAGACGACCGAGCCGTAACACCGACCCCTCACTCGCAGACGCCCGGGCGGCCCGCACCTAGCCCACGTACAACCGAATCTCCCCGCCCACAGTCTCGACCCGCACCTCACGCAGGTCCCGCACCAGCACATGCGGCCGGTGATACGCGGCCTGCGGGCCGACTCCCACCACGCGCATCCCGGCAGCGCGCCCCGCCGCGATCCCCGCACCGGAGTCCTCGAAGACGACACAGTCCGTGGGCGCGATGCCCAGTTCGGCGGCGCCCTTCAGGAAGCCCTCGGGGTCGGGCTTGCTGGCGCCGACCGACTCCGCGGTGATCCGGACGTCCGGCAGTTCCAGCCCGGCCGCACCCATCCGCGCCGCGGAGAGCGCGACGTCCGCGGATGTCACCAGCGCGTGCGGCAGCCCCCGCAGCGAGGCCAGGAACTCCGGCGCGCCCGGGATCGGGACGACGCCCTCGACGTCGGCGGTCTCCTCGGCGAGCATGCGGGCGTTCTCGGCGTGGTTCTGCTCCATGGGCCGGTTGGGCAGCAGCAGCGCCATGGAGGCGTAGCCCTGCCGGCCGTGCACGACCTTCATGACCTCGTCCGCGTTCAGCCCGTGCCGCTCGGACCAGCGCCGCCAGATCCGCTCGACGACGGCGTGCGAGTCGACGAGGGTGCCGTCCATGTCCAGCAGGAGGGCGCGGGCGGTGAGCACGGTGGTGGCCGTCATCGGCAGGCTCCAAGGAACGGAACGGAGAGGGGGTGCGGGGTGGCCCCCGGAGGGACAAGGCGGCCCCGTCCGCCGGTCAGGGAAAACGGACGGGAGCCACTTTGTTCCTCCACGGTACAAAACCGGACCGGCATCGCGCCACCGTCTCCGGAAACAGTTCACTCACCGTTCAGCTCGCGCGCCCGCTCAGCCCGCCACGGCCTCCCACAGACTCCAGGCCCCCAGCGCCAGCATCAGCACCGCCGCGACCTGTGTGATCAGCTTCAGCGGCACCCGCTTCATCAGGGCCTTTCCGCCGACGATACCGAGCCCGGCGACCGCCCACAGCGCCAGCACCGCGCCGAGACCGACGGAGAACGGGTCGTCGTAGCGGGCCGCGAGGTTGGCCGTCATGATCTGGGTCAGATCACCGAACTCGGCGACCAGGATGAGCATGAAACCGGCGCCGGAGACCTTCCAGAAGGACTGGTCCCTGGGCGTCCGGACCTCCTCCTCGCCGTCGCCCTTCTTGAAGAGGAGCACCGCGGCCCCGCCCAGGAAGAGCACACCGGTGACGGCGGCCACGAGTTGCTGCGGGAGCAGGGTCAGCACACTGCCGGCCGCCACCGCCAGCACCACATGCAGCAGGAACGCGGCGGCCACGCCCGCGAAGACGTACGAGGCGCGGTAGCGGGTGCCGAGGACGAGTCCGGCGAGCGCGGTCTTGTCGGGGAGTTCGGCGAGAAAGACGACGCCGAAGACTAGCGCCGTCACGCTGATGCTGATCAAGGTTCCTCAATCGGTCGGGTGCCGCCCCACCGAGAGTGCGATTTCCGTCTGCGGACACCTCGGCACGGCAGCACACACGGATGGTGCGCTGCGTTGCCGAAGGTCTCGCTGGCCGGTCCATCCGCTTGAGCGCGACGGACCTGCCTCCGGGCGCCGGCTCAGACGAGCTGAGCAGTGTGTCGACGGTCCGGCGAAGAGCTACTCCCCTTCTGCGCCATTCATGGTACGCGACCGCCAAGGCATTGCCTTGTCATGCTCGCGTCACTAGTTTCTTACCAAACGCACACCCGGCCGCAACACGGCACCGCAAGCATTCCTTCGCTCGACTCCAACACCCCCACACCACAAGGGAGTTCGTATGCCGAAGTTCTACGCGCGTCGACGGCTGAGCATACTCGCGGCTCTTACCGGATTCATAGCCTCCGTCGCGCTTTTCAACGGCCCGACCGCCTCCGCCGCCCTCCCCACCCCCGTCAGCGCCGCCACCGCCCGCACCTACCTCGCCTCGCTCACCGTGGCCACCGAGGTCCGGACCGGCTACGACCGTGACCTGTTCCCCACCTGGATCACGATCAGCGGCACCTGCAACACCCGTGAGTACATCCTCAAGCGGGACGGTACGAACGTCGTCACCAACTCCGCCTGCACCGCGACCAGCGGCAGCTGGTACTCGGTCTACGACGGCGCCACCTGGACCGCCGCCTCGGACGTCGACATCGACCACCTCGTCCCGCTGGCCGAGGCCTGGGACTCCGGCGCCCGCAACTGGACCACCGCACAGCGCCAGGCCTTCGCCAACGACGTGACCCGTCCGCAGCTCCTGGCCGTGACGGACAACGTCAACCAGTCCAAGAGCGACCAGGACCCGGCCGAGTGGATGCCCCCGCTCACCTCGTACGCCTGCACGTACGTCCGGGCCTGGGTGCAGGTGAAGTACTACTACGACCTCTCGGTCGACACCGCCGAGAAGGCCAAGCTGACCTCGGTCCTCAGCGGCTGCTGATCCTTCTCGAAACCTAGTCGCTGACCTCCGTCGTTCCGTACCGTACGGGGCGACGGAGGAAGGTGATCAACCGTGGCCGGACTGCGCCTGGGACCACTGCTTCGCTACGCCGACGGCTCGTCCGCGACCGTATGGGTCGAGGCGAGCCGTCCGTGCACCGCCGAGGTGCGCTGCGCGGACGGCGCCGCCGGCACGGCCCGCACCTTCCAAGTCGCGGGCCACCACTACGCGTTGGTGCCGGTGGAGGGCCTCACGCCCGGGACCTCGACGCCGTACGACGTCCTCCTGGACGGTACGCAGGTGTGGCCGCTGCCCGACTCTCCGTTCCCGCCGTCCGTGATCCGCGCGCCGGACGCCGACGGAACCGTCCGCGTCGCGTTCGGCTCCTGCCGCTGGGCCGCGCCGCCCGCCGACGCCCACGACCCGGTGGGCCCGGACGCCCTGGACACGCTGGCCTCGCGCATCGCGCGCGACCCGAAGGCCGAACGGCCGGACGTACTCCTCCTGTTGGGCGACCAGGTGTACGCCGACGAGGTCTCCGACGCGACCCGCCGCTGGCTCTCCGCCCGCCGCGACCTGAGCGAGCCGCCCGGCAGCGAGGTCGCGGACTACGAGGAGTACACGCGCCTCTACTACGAGTCGTGGCTGGATCCGGAGATCCGCTGGCTGCTGTCCACCGTGCCGTCGTGCATGATCTTCGACGACCACGACGTCATCGACGACTGGAACACCAGCGCCTCCTGGCTGGCCGACATGCGGGCCACCCCGTGGTGGCGCGAGCGGCTGCTGAGCGGACTGATGTCGTACTGGGTGCACCAGCACCTGGGGAACCTCTCCCCCGCCGAACTGGCCGCCGATCCCCTCTACGCGGCGGTCCGCGACACCCCGGACGGCACCGACGAACTCCGCGCCTTCGCCTGCGGGGCCGACGCCGATCCGGCCTCCGTCCGCTGGAGCTACCGGCGCGACTTCGGCCGGGTGCGCCTGCTGATGGTGGACAGCCGCGCCGCCCGCGTCCTCGACGAGCAGCACCGCGCGATGCTCGATCCCGGCGAGACCCACTGGCTGCGCACCGAGGCACTCGCCGAACCAGGTTCCTACGACCATCTCCTCATCGGGACCTCACTGCCCTGGCTGCTGCCGCATCTCGTCCACGACGCCGAGTCCTGGGACGCGGCCCTGTGCCGGGGTGAACGGGGCGCCCGCTGGGCCGAGTTCGGCGAGAAGCTGCGGCGGGCCGCCGACCTGGAGCACTGGGCGGCGTTCCCGGACTCCTTCGAGGAGCTGGCGGGGCTGATCGCCGAGGTGGGGTCGGGCGAGGCGGCACCGGCGTCGGTGCTGGTGCTGTCGGGGGACGTGCACCATGCGTATGTCGCGGAGCCCAAGTGGCGTACCGGCGGCCCGACTTCGCGGGTCCTGCAGCTGACCTGCTCCCCCGTCCACAACTCCGTCCCCGCCTACATCCGGGTCGGCTTCCGCTTCGGCTGGAGTGCCGTGGCCCGTGGCCTGGGCCGCCGCCTCGCCGGGCACGGCCGTTGCCTCCGCCCCTCGGTCAAGTGGCGGAAAACGGGCGGGCCCTGGTTCGGCAACCAGCTCATGACCCTTACGATGCACGGCCGTTCGGCCCGGTTGCGGCTGGAGCAGGCCCGGGCGGACGGAACGCTGAGGACCGTCGAGGAGTCCCCTCTGACATCCCCGCCGACATCCCCGTGACGCCACGGAGGGCATGATGAGGCGGACCGTCCGCTTCCGGTGGGCGGTCCGCTCCATTGCGCCCCACACGCCCGGGAGTCCCCCCCTTTGTCTGCAGTGAACGCGTCCGACGACGAACCGGTATCCGTCTCCGTCGCCGTGGTCGGCGCCGGTCCGCGCGGCACCAGCGTCCTGGAACGCCTCTGCGCCTCGGCTCCCGAACTCCTCCCGCCCCGCACCAGGCTCACCGTCCACGTCGTCGACCCGGCGCCCCCGGGCGCCGGCCGCGTCTGGCGCTTCGCGCAGTCCCCCGAACTGCTGATGAACACCGTGGCCTCCCAGGTGACCCTCTTCACCGACGACAGCGTCGACTGCTCCGGCCCGATCCGCCCCGGCCCGAGCCTGCACGAGTGGGCGCCCGTCGAACTCGGCCCCGACGACTACCCCACCCGCGCCCACTACGGCCGCTATCTGGAGTGGGTGTTCGCCCGCACGGTCCGCGAGGCGCCGGACTCCGTGGAGGTCGCGGCACACCGGGCGAGCGCGGTACGGCTCGACGACACACCCGACGGCCACCAGTCCCTCACCCTGGACAACGGCCGTATCCTGTCCGCCCTTTCGGCGGTGGTCCTGGCCCAGGGCCACCTCCCGACGCTCGGCAGCGCGGCCCAACAGCGCCTCGCGGCCTACGCCTGCAACCACGGCCTGCGCCACATTCCGCCCGCCAACCCGGCCGACGCCGACCTGTCCGCCGTACAGCCCGGTGAACCAGTGCTGTTGCGCGGCCTCGGCCTCAACTTCTTCGACCACACAGCCCTGTCGACGACGGGCCGGGGCGGCCGTTACGTCCGCGCGCAGGACGGCTCACTGCGCTATCTGCCCTCCGGCAACGAGCCCCGCCTGTACGCCGGTTCACGCCGTGGCATCCCGTACCAGGCCCGCGGCGACAACGCGAAGGGCCCGCACGGCCGCCACACCCCCCTCGTCCTCACCCCGGAGGCCACAGCCGCCTTCCGCAAACGCGCCGACTCCGGCGAGGCCCCCGAATTCCTCACCGAAATATGGCCGTTGGTGGCGAAGGAGGTGGAGACGGTCTACTACGCCACTCTGCTGCGGACGCTACGGCCGTCCCGGCGCTCGGAGCCGGAGTTCACCGGGCGCTTCCTCGCCGTACCGCACCGCGATCCCCAAGAGGCCCTGTTACTCGACGAGTTCGGGATCCCGGCCGCCGGGCGCTGGAGCTGGGACCGGCTGTCCCGCCCTTACCCGGACCGCGCTCTCGCCCACCCTGCGGCCTGGCGGGAGTGGCTGCTGTCGTATCTGCGCGAGGACGCCGGGCAGGCCGCGCTCGGCAATGTGGACGGCCCGCTCAAGGCCGCCCTGGACGTGCTGCGCGATCTGCGCAACGAACTCCGGCTGGTCGTCGACCACCGCGGCCTCGCGGGCGACTCGCGCCGCGACCACCTCGACCGCTGGTACACCCCGCTCAACGCGTTCCTGTCCATCGGTCCGCCCCGGCGCCGTGTCGAGGAGTTGGCCGCGCTGGTGGCGGCGGGCGTGGTGGAGGTGCTCGGGCCGCGGCTGGAGGTGCGGGAGGCGGACGGCGCCTGGGTGGCGCGCTCCCCGGCGATACCGGGCTCGGCGGTGCGGGTGACCACGCTCGTGGAAGCGCGTCTCCCCGAACCGGACCTGCGCCGCACCGCCGACCCGCTGCTCGGCCGGCTGCTGAGGACGGGCGGGTGCCGGCCGCACACCGTGGACGGTTACGAGACGGGCGGGCTGGATGTGACAGCGCGCCCGTACCGTCTGATAGACCGTCAGGGACGGGCGCACGCACGGCGGTTCGCGTTCGGAGTGCCCACGGAGGGCGTGCACTGGGTGACCGCGGCGGGCGCCCGCCCCGGCGTCGACTCGGTCACACTGTCGGACGCCGACGCGGTGGCCAGAGCGGTTCTCCGTGTCGCGACGACGGAGCGGACGTCACGGGCCGACGCCCACCCCTGGACGTACGGGCAGCTCAGGGAGCCCAGCCGAACGGCACGGTGAAGCAGGCGGCGCGGACACGACTGCCGGGCATGTCGTGGATCACCACGGAAGACGCCTCGCCCTGCCGGAAGTTCCAGTCGTGCCTGGCGCTCGCCCCACCGGCGCCGTGCTCGTCGGCCGTGAAGTCCAGCCAGACCTCGTTGTCGGCGGTGACGTCGGCCGGGTCGGTGGACGGCTTGTGCTGGAAGTGCCCGCCCGCGGCGGCGGGGTCGGCGCCGCACGGCTTCTGGTGCACATGGACGGCGTACGCGTGCCCCGGCACCATCCCCTCGACCCGCAGCCGTACGGTCGTGGCACCGCTCGCCGTCGTCCGCTGGCCGACCTCGATCCACGCGGCGGCGGGGACGAGCTTCGTGTCGTACGTGACCGCCGCCGACGGCACGAAGGCGCCGACCGGCGCGAACCGCGCGTCCGTCCGCATCGAGTAGCCGTCCGGGGTGCCGGCGCCGGTGCCGCCGCTCGCCAGTAGGGCCGCGACGACGGCGCCCGCGCATATGCCTGCCACCATGATGTGTACCGTTCCTCACGTTCAGGTGTGCTTGGAGCCCCTTTACGTTGCTACGGGATGCGGGCCCGCCCCGCCCCTCGGGACGGGGCAGCCGAGTGAACAAGCTGTGCCGATCACACGTGCCCCCCGTGAATCTCCTGTCCCCACCCAGGCGTACGCTGTATGGCTGTCACTGGCCGTCCTTGCCGCGGCCCACGGGGGAGTTCACGGGGAGCCGCGTTGTTCGAGAGTGTGGGGTCGCTGACCGGCAGCCCATGGATCTACGCCATGATCGCCCTGTCCGTGCTGCTCGATGTGTTCCTGCCGGTACTGCCGAGCGGTGTCCTCGTCATCGCGGCGGCCACGGCGGCGGCAGCGGGCACCGGCGCGGCGACCGACGCCGTGCCCGTCCCGCACGAGGTCCCCAGCATCCTGGCCCTGATCGCGTCGGCCGCCACCGCGTCCGTCCTGGGCGACCTGGTGGCGTACCGGCTGGCCTGGCTGGGCGGCGAACGCCTCGACCGCGCCATCTCCCGCTCCCGTCGGCTCACCACCGCGCAGGAACGTCTCGGCCACGCCCTGGCCCGCGGCGGCGGCGCCCTGGTCATCCTGGCCCGTTTCGCCCCCGCCGGCCGCTCGGTGGTCTCCCTGGGCGCGGGCGCCGCCCACCGCCGGGCCCGCGACTTCCTCCCCTGGTCGGCCCTGGCGGGCCTGTCCTGGGCGGCGTACAGCGTGGCCCTCGGCTACTACGGCGCCCAGTGGCTGGGGACGACGTGGCTGGCGACGGGGGTGTCGCTGGCGGCGCTGTTCGGGGCGGGGGCGGGGGCGGCGTATGTCATGCGACGGCAGCCGGGGGCGGGGACGGCGGAGCCGTCGGCCCCCTAGGGGCGCGGGGAACTGCGCGACCAGCCCCCACCGGCTCGCACGTCGATCACCGCGAAACCCCTCTCACCTCAAGCCCGGCAAGCAGCTCAGCCGTAGCGTCGGCAATCAGATCAACCGCGCGGTCGAAGACCTCGCGGTTGTGCGCGGCGGGCGCCCGGAACCCGGAGACCTTGCGCACGTACTGCAGCGCGGCGGCGCGAATCTCCTCCTCCGTGGCCTCGTCGGGCAGGGCGGGCGGTCGAAGAGTCTTGATACTGCGGCACATACGTCCAGTCTCGCGCCCCGAAAGCGATACCGCCGCCACTCCCCCGAACACACCTGCGATGATCCTGCCGAGGCGGCCACCGTCACCACACGGGGCCGACCGACGAGAGGACCGACAACATGGCGAACAACGAACTCACCGTGGCCGTACTGGGCCCGGGCGGCGTGGGCGGCCTGCTCGCGGCGCTGCTGTCCCGGGCCGGCCACCGGGTGATCTGCCTGGCCGGAGAAGAGACGGCCGGCGCCCTCCGCAGCAACGGAATCCGGGTCCGCAGTGCCCCCTTCGGGGACTTCACGGCGCCGGTGGAGGCCGACACGGAACTGCGCGAACCGGTGGACGCCTGCCTGATCACGGTGAAGGCGACGGCGCTCGACCCGGCACTGGCCCGCGTCCCCGCGACCGCACTGGGCGACGGCCTCCTCGTCCCGTTCCTGAACGGCGTGGAACACCCTGCCCGCCTGCGCGCCCACTACCCGCCCGCCCAGGTCGCCCCCGCGATCATCCGCGTCGAGTCGACTCGCGTCGCCCCCGGGGTGATTGAGCACGGCAGCCCGTTCGCGGAGATCGACCTCACGGGCGACCCCGTCCCACGCGAACGCCTGGAGGCACTGGCAGCCGCACTGCGCGCGGCCGGCCCCACGACCCGGGTCCTGCCCGACGAGACCGCGGCACTCTGGGCGAAGATGACGTTCCTGGCCCCGCTGGCCCTCCTCACCACCCGCTACGGCCTCCCCCTCGGCGACCTCCGCACGCGCCACCGCGAGGAGTTGACGGCCCTGCTGGAGGAGACGGCGGCGGTGAGCCGTTCCTGCGGCGGCCCGTCCGACCCGGCGGGAGCCCTGGCCCGCTACGACACGTTCCCTCCGGGCACCAAGTCGTCGATGCAGCGCGACGCGGAGGCACACCGCCCGCTCGAACTGGACGCGATCGGCGGGGCGTTGCTGCGGGCGGCGGAGCGGAAGGGAATCTCGGTGCCGGTGGCGGCAGGGCTGGTAAGGGAGTTGGAGGTAACGCACACCAACTGACCGGCGACTCACGCCTCGTCGAGGTCGAGCCGCCAGTCGTTCGAGGTGAGCCAGTGCCCCTTGGGGTACTCGAACTCCGCCTCGCCGAGCAGGGTGAACCCGGCTTTCCGGCAGACCGAGTTGGACGCGCGATGGTCGACGCTCGGAAAGGCGTGCAGATACCGGTACCGATCGGCGGCCCGTGCCTCCTCGACGAGGGCGCGGGCCGCACGGGCGGCGAATCCGCGCCCCTGGAACTCAGGCAGTACGCCCCACCCGGTCTCCCACACCGGTTCACCCCGCCACTCCCGCTCCCAGAACCCGATCGAGCCGACGGTCTCCCCGCTCCCCTCCGACTCGACCCGGTACATGCATCCCAGCTCCAGCCCGACGTACCGCCGGTGCCGGGCCTCGATCTGCGCCTCGGTCTCGGGACCCCCCAAGTGCTCGGTCATCTCAGGGCTGTTGAGCCGCCCCAACAACCAGAAGTCACTGTCCGCCCACGGCCGGAGCCGCACCCGTTCCACGTCCATGCCGACCACAGTAGGCGGCCCCACTGACACCGCCGGGCTCCTCGGCCGCCATGGCCACCCCACACCCGTTCGTATGAAGTCGCCGGAGGAACTCGCGACCCAAATTCGAACAGGCGTAGCATTAGCGCGTGGCAACGACCTACGACTTCCCGAGTGACCTCCTCGCCGGTCAGGAGGAGCTGCATCAGGTCCGGGCAGAGCTGGCGACCCTGCTGAAGCGGCTGCCCTGGTCGGTCGAGCCCCTGGACGGGTTCAGCGACACGGGCGGCTGGCGCAAGGTGGAGCGCCCCGCCTCCCCGGGCTGGACGCCGGACGAACAGGCCGAGGTGGAGAAGCTCCGGCAGCGCGAGCACGAACTCGCGGTCTTCGTCAGTGGCCACCGCTTCTGGACGGAGGTCACCGCGGCGGAGCGGGTGGAATCACGGATGAAGCTGAAACACGCGCACGAGGCGCCACTGTTGGACGAAAAGGCAGACAATGGGTGAGTTAAGCCCTATATCGCCGAAGCAACCGAGAGGCGGCGATCGATCATGGCCGACCACCCGCACGCACTCCTCGTCCGCAAGGGCTACGACGCCTTCGTCCGCGGTGACATGGACACCCTGCGCTCGCTGATGTCCTCGGACGTCACGCACCACGTTCCCGGCACCCACCCGCTGTCCGGCGACTTCAAGGGCCTGGACGCGACCATCGACATGTACGGGCAGCTCTTCGCGCAGACGAACGGCACCCTGCGCGTCGAACTGCGCAACGTCCTCGTCGACGGCCGGGGCCACGCGGTCACACTCCACCGCCTCACGGCCGAGCGCGACGGCAAGCGCATCGACGAGACCGGCGGCATCGTCTTCCGCATCCTCGGCGACAAGATCACGGATCTGAACGAGTGCGTCGAGGACATCGACAAGGCGAACGAGTTCTGGTCCTGAGTCCTGACCCCGCCGCCCCGAACTACGGCCTGCGCAGCGCCCGTTGGGCCAGCGCCAGGGCACCCACAGCCCCGACGGCCCCTACGGCCCCCACGACCGGCACCCCGCCGAAGCGGACCCCGGTGCCGGTCCCCGCCCCGGCCCCGACCGCCCGGAAGCCGCGCGTCGCACGCCACGACAGCACCGACCACCGCGACTGCGCGGACAGCACGGAACCCGTGCTGAGCCACGAGCCCGCCGAGACCAACGACAGCGCCGAGCCGATCGAACCGACCGACAGCGAACTGCCGATCGAACCGACGGACAACACCGACCCGACGGACCCGACGGACAGCACCGAGCCCACCGAACCGATCGACAACACCGAGTCGTGCGACCAAAGAGACAACACGGAACCCGAGGGCGTGGCGCCAGGTTGAGTCATGGGGCCCATCCTGCCCATCGCCCCCGAAATCCGCGAGCGCCTTCCGGCACCTTCCGTGGAATCCCGCGCGTGACCGGAAGCGTCGCGCTGTGGGACTTCGACGGAACCCTCACGTTCAGGGACGGCAGGTGGCGCGGTTCCCTGGTGGAGGCGTCGACCGAGGTCGCACCCGGTCACGGCATCGCCCGCGCCGATCCGGCACCCGGGCTGCAGGACGGATTCCCCCGGCATCGGCCCGAGACCGGGCATCCCGCCCCCCAACACCCCGGACGCCCGGTGGGACGCCCTCCATCCGCTCTTCGTGAAGGCCTACGTCGGCGCGGGCGTCGACGCCGAACGGCCGCCCGCGCCGCGCGGGGCGTACTGGCGCACTACACCGACGCGACCCGCCGGACCGTCTTCCCCGACACCGCCGCCGCACTGACGGAACCGACCGCGGTCGGCCGGCGCCACGTCGTCGTCAGCAACCATGTCCCGGAACTCGACGGCCTGCTACGGGATCTCGTCCTCGCCGGACACTTCGCGACCTGGTCAACTCCTCGCTGATCGGCCGGGAGAAGCCGCACCGCCGGATCTTCGAGACGGCCCTGGACCTGGCCGGGCGTCCCGAGCGGGTCTGGATGGTCGGCGACAACCCGGTGGCCGACATCGCCGGGGCAGAAGGCCCTCGGATCCCCGGCATCCTCGTCGACCCGCCCCGGGAGGGGTTGCGAGCGGCTGTGCGGCGCATCCTCGACGGGGATGTGGCCTCCATGCGGACTCCATCGCCCCCGACCACGGGATGAGGCCTCCCGGAGAACTCCCCGGAAGGCCTCTGACCTGCTACTGATCCTGGTGGGCGCGGACGGTTTCGAACCGCCGACATTCGCCTTGTAAGGGCGACGCTCTACCCCTGAGCTACGCGCCCAGGACGAGTCGACAGCCTACATTGCCGGGGGGCCCGTCCTGCAAACCCGTATCCCCACCCGTATCTCCACGGAGATGTGCCGGGGGTTTTCCCCACCCCCGGTCCGGGAGCGCGCCGGATGCCCCTCGGGACCGTCGCTCCCTACGGTCGAGGGGAGCCGTAGGAGTCACCGGGACTCCGCGACCGTCCCAGGGGGAAATCATCGTGACCCGCACCCGCAGCACCCGCCGTGTCATCACCGCTACCGCCGGCGTCGCCCTGCTCCTCGCGGGTGCCACCGCGTGCGCCGGTGCCTCCGCCGGTGACGACAAGCACCCCGATCAGCGGACCTTCGCGCTGTCCGGCCGTACCCTCACCATCGACTCGGACGACTCGGCGCTCGAAGTCGTCGCCGCGGACTCCAACCCGGCGGGGAAGATCGAGGTCACCCGGTGGTGGCAGGGCAGCGTGGCGATCGGTTCGGATCCCAAGGTGACCTGGGCCATGAAGGGTGACCGGCTGGTGCTGCGGCTGAAGTGTTCCGGGGTGATCGCCGACTGTTCGGCCAAGCACCGGATCGAGGTGCCGCGCGGGGTCTCCGTGAAGGTGGAGGACGGGGACGGGAGTGTGCGGGCGCGGGGGTTCGAGGACGCGCTGAGTGTGCGGACCGGCGACGGCTCCGTGCATGTGACCGACTCCACCGGGCCGCTGACGCTGCACACCGGGGACGGGTCCGTGCACGCCGAGGTGTCGTCCCGGGAGGTGCGCACCACCACCGGTGACGGGTCGGTGCACCTGGAACTCGGGGCCGTACCGGACCTGGTGGAGTCCCACAGCGGCGACGGGTCGGTGACGATCGCGCTGCCGAAGGGGGCCGTCAAGTACCGGGTGACGACCAGGACCGGGGACGGCGGAGTGGATGTGTCGGTGCCCCGGGACTCGTCGAGTTCCCATCTGGTGAGCGCCCGTACGAGCGACGGGAAAGTCACGGTGCGGAACGCGAACTGACCGGCCCGTGTGTTCGTCCTCTACCGGTGGGAGAATGACAACGGTCAGGACGCACAACACGGGAGAGGGATGTGACGGCGACACCTGCGCAGCCGTATTCGCCGCTCACACGGTCCCGGCGCGGTTCCACCGCCGCCCGTGCCGCCTTCGACACCCTCACGCTGATCAGCCTGCCGCTGCTCGCCGCGCCGGCGCTGGCCGCCGCGTTCGCGGGCGGTGGCACCCGGCGCTGGTTCGGCGGGCGGGCGGAGAGCCAGCGGGCCGAGGCACAGGCGGCGAAGGACGCCGCGGCCGCCGCGTTCTACGAGCTGGACACCGCCCAGCGGGATCTGCGGATCTCGATAGAGACCATCACCGCGGTCGACGACTCGCCGGCCGCGCGCCGCGCGGTGACCGACTTCGAGGCACTGGGCCAGCGGATCGACGAGGCGAGCGGCCGGTACATCAACGCGGTCGACGCGCACGACCTCGACCGCGACGATCTGGAGGCCGCCGCCGCGAACCGCGCCCGCTCCGAACTGACCGCCGCCAAGGACCAACTCAGCCAGGTCAAGCAGGAGTTGGACCGGTTCGAGAGCGGGCTCGGGCCGCTGCTCGGCAAGGCGGAGACCCAGCTCGCGCGGCTGGCGCCGGCCGTGGAGCGGGCCCGGCAGGCGCTGCTGGCCGCGAGCAACGCGCTGGACGCCGTACGGGCGTCGGGGCTGCGGGCCGACGATCTCGCCGGGCGGCTCGCGAAGCTCGGGCCGGAGCTGACCAAGCTGAACCAGGGCGCCGGGCAGCACGGGGTGCCGCAGACCCTGGAGCGGGCGACGCAGGTCGCTCGGGAGGCGGAGGCCATCACGGCCGAGGCCGGTCAACTGCCCGAGCGGGCCGCCGAGATCGACCACCGGCTGGTGTCGCTGCGGACCCGCGCACAGGCGCTGACGACCCGCGCGGGGCAGGTCGACCCGGTGCTGAGCGAGCTGCGGCGGCGGTTCTCGGCAGCCTGCTGGCAGGACCTCCAGCACGTTCCGGACCAGGCCGGTGAGAACGTACGGCAGGCAGAGCTGAAGCTGAAGGAGGCGCAGGCCGCGCGGGACGCGCAGCGCTGGCCGGACGCCACGTCACTGCTGTCGACGGTACGGGCGCTGCTGAACACCACCGACGAGGCCGTGTCGGCGGCCGGTGACCGGCTGCGGCGGCTGAACGCCGTACAGAAGGACCCCCAGCAGGAGATCGACCGCACCCGCTTCGCGATCCGCGACGCCCAGCGCCTGGCCATGTCTGGACGGACCACGCCCGACCCGCGGCACGCCCGTCCGCTCGACGACGCCGTGGGCCGCCTCGACCGCGCGATCACCACGCTGGAGGGCCGCCACCCCGACTACTGGCACTTCCTGACCGAGACGGAGGCCGTACGGCAGACGGTCGCGCGGGTGGTCGGCCAGATCCGCGAGGAGCGCGGGACGCCCGGGCACTGAGGTCGTCCCCACGCGGCTGCGGGTACGTCTCGCAGCGGTCTCGGCGGCCTCCCGGTCGGCTCCCCCACCTCCGTGAACTCCCCTTTCCTGCTTGCCTGGAAGAGACCCACGAGCAGGTCCGGCAGGTGGTCGTCACGATCGGAGTGGTGGTCGCTGTGACCTGGACCTCGGTGCCGGTGGCCCTGCTCCCGGTCCGGGTCAATACGGCGGTCAACCACGCCTTTCCTGTCAACTCGGCTTCTTTGGGGGCCGCTTGGGGTTGGTCCGGCAGTCGTCCGGGGCGCGCGGATTGGTCGACCGCCGTCACGGTACGGTGTGCGGCAGTCGATCGCCCGTTCTGTGATCGCTGACCCACGAGGGGGTTTCATGAATCACCGCCGCCTGCGCCACCGTCGCAGATTGATCGCCGTAGCGGTCGGCTCTGCGGGTGCGCTGGCCGTTGCACTGGGTGTGGGGCTGACCTCGGCGATGGCCACCGGGTCGTCGTCCGCCACGCCCGCGCCCACCGCGTCCTCGTCCGCCACGAGCGCGCCCTGGGCGCCCGAGAACGACGAGAAGCCGCTGGGCCAGAAGAAGGCCGCCGTACACCCGCAGACTCTGTCGGCCGGCCGCAAGGCCGCGTCCGCTCTGCAGCTCAAGATTCCCGCACCGAGCGGGAAGTACAGCGTGGGCATGGTCGGCCTGCACCTCGTCGACAAGACCCGTACGGATCCGTACGTGTCGGGCAGCACGTCCCGTGAGCTGATGGTGTCGCTCTGGTATCCGGCCACCTCGACGTCCGGGCACTACCAGGCGCCGTGGATGCCGTCGATCTCCGGCGCCCACTTCCTCGCCACGCGCGGACTGTCGCCGCAGCTGGTGACCCTGCCGACCACGGCGGGTCATGTTCTCGCGCCGGTGAACACCGCGCTCGGCAAGCTGCCGGTCCTGCTGTACTCGACCGGGCTGCACTCGGACCGTGCGATGGGCACCGCCCTCGTCCAGGATCTCGCCAGCCGCGGCTACCTCGTCGTCACCGTCGACCACACCCACGACGCCAACGAGGTGCAGTTCCCCGGCAACCGGCTCGAGGTCAACAAGATGCCGGCGGGCACCCACTCCTCCGACACGCTCAAGGTGCGCGCGGCCGACATCAAGTTCGTCATCAACCAGCTCAAGACGCTCAGCACGGGCGGCAACCCGGACGCCGGCCACGCCACGCTCCCCACCGGGCTGACGAAGTCGGTCGACATGACGAAGATCGGGATGTTCGGCTGGTCGCTGGGCGGCGGGGCGGTCGCCACCTCCATGCAGCTCGACAGCCGTATCGCCGCCGGTGCCAACCTGGACGGCCAGTTCTTCGGGTCGGCTCAGAACAAAGACCTGAAGCGCCCCTTCATGCTCTTCAGCTCCGGCAGCCACAACCGCAACAACGACTCGTCGTGGCGCAATATGTGGTCGCACCTGAAGGGATACAAGGTCGACATCAAGCTCAAGGGCGCGGCGCACCTGTCCTTCAGCGACAACGAGTGGATGTTGGCCCAGGAGGCGCGCCTGCTCGGGCTCTCCCAGGCGCAGCTCCAGCAGCAGTACGGCACGATCGACCCGACCCGCGCGATCGCGGTCCAGCGTGTCTATCTGGCGGCCTTCTTCGACCAGGAGCTGCTCAAGAAGCACAGCACCCTGCTCGACGGGACCAGCAGCAAGTACCCGGAGATCTCCTTCGTCCCCTGATCGAGCAGCCGTCCGGACGGCCGACCGGACATCCGAAGGGCGGGTCCTGCTCGTGGGCCCGCCCTTCGGCTCGCCGTTGACTCGTATACGTCGTACCGCCCCTCAGTGGTGTGGTTCACACGTACGAAACAGGCGTGAAAGTGTGATGGTTATGTAATCGCGTGGCGCTAGAGTGTTCGTTCTGTAGAACATTCGGGCGCTCGGCGCCAATTGACAAAGGATCATCCGCCCTGCCCTCCGCCCCCCGGGCGCCGCGCCGACACCGCACTCGCCGCCGCGCCGATATGCCGATACTCGGCGGGGTCCGCCCGCCGATCGCCGCCCTCGTCGTACTCCTGCTTGTGGTCGCCGCCCTGACCATGATCGGCCTCGACGGCATCCATTCCGCAGGTGTGCCGCAGGCGGTGTCGGACGGAGAGCAGCGGATCGCCGCCGACACCGCGCTGTCGATGCGCACCGCGATCGACGCCGAGGCGAGCACGGTACGCCGTGCGGCCAAGGCGTACCCGGCGACGGGTGCATCGACCCCCGCGACCACGCTCAGAGCACTGACTTCCGCCAGGAAGGGGATCCTCGGCAGTGCGCTGCTCGACCCGAAGAACGGCAAACTGCTGGCGGTCGGCGGCAAGACGGTGCAGCTGGCCGGGGTGAACGTGGCCAAGGCGGCCTCCGGGCACGGAGCAATCCCGCCCCGGCTGGTGACGTCGGACGGCACGCGGCAGCTGCTGTATTTCGCCAAGGTCACGCTGCCCGCGCAGCAGGAGGACGCCAACCAGGACCAGAACCAGGTCAGCGGGCCCGACCGGCAGTGGCTGCTGGTGGTCTCCGAGGCGTTCCCCGCCCCCAGGGCGTACGGCGACGGACGCACCGCCGAGGTGCTGGACGCGAGCGGCACCGCGCTCGCCACCGCGTCCCACGGCACGGCGACGCCTGCCGCCGACAGCGGTCTGCCCTCGGCGGCGGCCCGCGCGGCGAAGGGGTCGGGGCAGGACACCGACGCCTCGGGAAGCCTGCGGGGCTCCGCCTCGGGCGACCGGCGCACGGTGGCCGGCTGGGCCCAGGTCGCTTCGACGACCGGTCCGGGCGACACCGACAAACTCGGTCTGGTGGTACTCACCTTCCGCGCGGTGCCCGCCACGACCACCGCCGTCGACTACTCGGGCTTCGCGCTCCGGGCCGCGGGGGCACTGGTCGTGCTCGCGCTGCTGTTCGGGCTGGCGCTGCACTTCTTCCTGCAACGGCCGTTGCTGTGGCTCTACCTGTCCGCCGGCCGCCTGGCCCGGGGCGCGACCGAGGACGGGCCGGCCGCGTGGGAGGAGCTGTCCCGGCCGGTGCCGGTGAACGGCTTGGGGGAACTGTCCCGGACCGGGCGTGCACTGGAGTCGCTGCGCAGGCAGCTGCTCGGCGAGATCGGCCCGCAGGAGTTCCCGGTCCGGCGCGGACCGGGCTACCGGGCGCTGGCCGCGGTCGGCGCGCTGGTGATGGTCTGCTGGGCGGTGCCGATGATCTTCGTGCTGAACCGGGCGGACGCCGCGACCGCGGTGTCGGCTCCGGTCCTCTCCGTCCAGCAGACACGCACCGAGATCGCGTCGAACCGGGTCCGGCAGTCCCTCGACCAGCTGTACGCCGACCTGACCGACGCGGCGGCGAGTCTGCCGGGCAGCGACCGGGCCGCCCAGAAAAAGGTGCTGCGGCGCGCCCTCGCCGACCACAAGCAGTTCCGCTCGCTGTATCTCCTGGACAGCTCGGGCGGCATCACGCTGCGCGTGGGCGGATCACCGCTGCGCACCATCGTCCATGTGCCCGACGGCGGCGGGATCACCACCGTCAACACCTCGGGCCGGATCCCGGCGATCGCCGCCTACGCCCAGGTCCGGACCGTCAAGGGCAGGACCCCGGCAGCAGGCGTGGTCCTGTTCGGCGAGATCGACGTGAAGGCACTCAACTCCATTCTGTCCAGACCGAAACTGGGCAGCGTCTGGGTGACGGACGGCGACGACAAGGTGCTGGCGGCGAACGTGGGCTATCGCGCCTTCCAGTCGCTGCCCGACTCCGGTCTGAGCCGTCTCGCCCGCGCCACCCAGGGCGCCCCGGGGACCGCGGGCACCGCGACCTCGCGGGTGCTCCGTACGTCCTCCGGACCGTCGGTCGACGCTGCCGCGCCGCTGGCACAGAGCGGCCCGACGACCCGCCTCGGCTGGCACGTGGTGACCGCGGAACCCGCGGCCGCGCTCCAGATTCCCGCGGTGCAGGCCGAACAGCGCACCATGCTCGCGGGGATCCTTGGCCTTACCCTGGGCCTGGCCTGTCTGGGCTGGCTGTATGTCGTGGTGATCCGGCCGCTGCGCTCGGTCGCGGTGCTCGTCGAGCGGCTCGCCGGCGGAGACCGCCGTACCGTGCTGCACCCGGTCAACCACGACGAGGTCGGCTCGGTCACCCGCAGCCTGGAGCTGGTGCGCCAGGCCCTGGCGGAACGCGACCGGGCGGCCAGATCCGGCCACGTCGCCGAGCCCTTCCCGTCCCTGCGTCAGACCACCCTCCACCGGTAGAAGGAAGGAATCGGCGTGCTCTTCCTCTACGTCATAGTCGTGCTGTGCTGCGCCGGGCTGTGGATCGCCGGAATCGTCGAACAGCGGCGGCACTTCGCCTCGCTGGCTCAGATACCGACGCGGGTGCTGGTCAACGGCATCCGCGGCAAGAGTTCGATCACCCGGCTGTGCGCGGGCGCGTTGCGCGGCGGCGGCCTGGTCACGGTGGCCAAGACCACCGGCACCGCAGCCCGGTTCATCCATCCGGATGCCACCGAGGAGCCGGTGTACCGCAAGTTCGGGCTGGCCAACGTCGTCGAGCAGATCGGCATCGTGCGGCGGGCCGCGACCTACCGGCCGGACGCGCTGGTGATCGAGTGCATGGCGGTGATGCCCGCGCTGCAGGAGATCAACCAGGAGAAGCTGATCCGTTCCACGATCGGCGTGCTGTGCAATGTCCGCGAGGACCATCTGGAGGAGATGGGGCCGACGTTGGACGATGTCGCCCGCTCGCTCTCCCGCTCGATGCCGGTGGGCGGAGTGTGCGTGACGGCGGAGAAGGACCGGCTGCACATCCTCCAGGAGGAGGCGGACAAGCGGAACTGCCGTCTGATCGCGGTCGATCCGGAGTCGGTGACCGACGCCGAGCTGCGCGGCTTCAGCTGGTTCACCTTCAAGGAGAACGTGGCGATCGCGCTCGCCGTGGCCGAACTGCTCGGCGTGGAACGGCAGACCGCGATGCAGGGCATGTGGGACGCGCCGCCCGACCCGGGCGTGCTGTCGGTGGAACGCTATGTCACGCCCGAGGGCAAGCAGCTGCGGTTCGCCAACATCTTCGCGGCCAACGACCCCGAGTCGACGCTGATGAACGTCCAGCAGCTGGAGGACCTTGGCGCGATCCGGCGGCCGCTGAACGTCGTCATCAACTGCCGCCCGGACCGGGTGGAACGCAATGGCCAGATGGGCGCGATCGTGCCCGACCTCGCCGCCGAGACGGTGTTCCTGATCGGCCACCCGACCAAGAGCGCCCGCGACGCGATCCCGGCCGGCTTCACCGGGCGGGTGGTGGATCTCGGCGGCGACCGCCGGGACCCCGAGGAGGTGACCGAGGCGATCCTCGCGGAACTCGGCCCGTCCTCCTCGCTGGTGGCGATCGGCAACATCCACGGCCAGGGCGAGCTGTTCCTGGAATGCCTCGCCGGGCTGCCGCTGGACGACTCCGAGGAGCCGCTCGACGCCGTTCCCCAGGGCGACGGCCTGGACCAGGAGACGATGCAGATCGCGCTGTTCCGGCCGCAGGTCGCGATGGGCCGGCCGCCCGAGCCGGAGCCGTACAGCTGGGTGGCGCCGCTGGAGACGACCCAGAGCATCCACATCCCGGACCAGCGCGAACTCGCCCGCCGGTTCGCCGCCCGCCACAGCCGGCCCGACGGCCAGAACGCCGAAGGCGACCCGCAGAACTCCTACGATCCGTCCCAGCTCACGAGGAACCCGTGATCCCCGCCGACCTCACCGCACAGACCTCCGCACTCGGGATCGCCCTCGGGCTGGTCTTCTCGCTCGTCTGCTATCTGACGACCAACCTCTCCCCAGGAGGGATGATCACCCCGGGCTGGATCGCCCTCATGCTCCTCACCGACGTACAGATGGCCGGGCTGATGGTCGGTGTGGCGGTGCTCACGTTCTTCACGACGAAGCTGCTGCAGCGCACGGTGATCCTCTACGGCAAGCGGCTGTTCGCCGCCGTGGTGCTGAGCGCGGTGCTGATACAGACGACCGTGATGCTCGCCCTCAGTCACGAGTTCCCGCTGCTGTACACGTCGCAGACCCTTGGCTTCATCGTCCCCGGTCTGGTCTCCTACCAGATGGTCCGTCAACCGATGGCGGCCACACTCATCTCGACCACGGCGGTGACGCTGATCACCTACGTGGTGCTGGTCTCCGGTCTCCTGATCGGCGCCCTGCCCACTGGCTGACCTGCCCACCGCCCTCTCACCCCGTACCTCCAGGAGGATCGGCCATGCACTCCCACTCCGCCGGCAGAGGCAGCCGCCCGACTCGCCGCGCTCTGCTCGGGACGATCGCGGGCGTGGCGGCCGTCGGGGCGACGGGCGGGTACGCCTGGAACCGGTTCGGGCACGACAGCGGTGACGACGAGGGCACGGCCGCCGACGGCACGGGCACCGGTTCGAACACCGGGAAGCAGACCTTCGAGCGGCTGTCCGCCCCCGACCGCACCGTGGTGCGCGGCTCCGACGGCGGCACGCTCGCCACGTTCACCGACGGAGCCCGTACGGCCGTGCTCACCGGGCGCACCCGCACCTTCAGCGAGCGGCGGACCACCGAGGCCAAGGTGACCACGGACGCCTGGGTGCGGCTGCTGCCGCACACATGGCAGCAGGGCATGGAGAAGTCCGCCTGGTTCGCAAGCTGGTTCAGCAAGACGCTCGGCGACACCAGCCCGGACGTCTTCGCGGTGGCGTTCCAGTACAGCAGCGCCGGGGCGCCCGACAAGCACAACGCCGACGACGTGCGCTACGCGGGCACCGCGCACTTCGGCCCGCGCAATTCCAAGGTCACCAACCCGCTGGACTTCGCCTACTACGACGAACAGTCCGACTTCTACGACTATCTGGGCGTTCCCTGGGACTTCCCGGACGGCACACGCGTGCAGCCGGAGCAGGCCCGCTACGGCTGCGTCGACTGCTCCGGCTTCCAGCGTCTGGTGTGGGGCTACCGCATGGGCCTCCCCATGCACAACACCAATACCAAGGGCACCGGTCTGCCCCGCCGCGCCTACGCCATCGCCGCCTACGGTCCCGGCCGCCTGGTGATCCCGCACACCGGCACGAAGCAGGCCACCGACCTGAGCATCCTGCAACCCGGCGATCTGGTCTTCTTCGCCATCATCAAGGACCGGCCGGACTTCATCGACCACGTGGGCATCTACATGGGCCTCGACGACAACGGTCGTCACCGCTTCTACTCCAGCCGCTCCGCCGCCAACGGCCCGACCATGGGCGACCTGTCGGGCCACGCGCTGCTGGACGGCACCGACTTCTACGCCCGCGGCTTCCGGTCGGCCCGCCGCCTGTGATCCCGCCGCCGGTGCACCGCCGCTCCACCTGACCTGCCGATCCGAGGACCACTGCCATGACCGCCATCTCCGCCGCCCGGCCCACCGGAGCGCACCGAGGCCGCCGGGCGGCGAACCGCCGATCCGGCCTGCCGGACGACGCCCCGCGCTGGGAGCGCCCGGCGCTCGCCGCGGTGCTGGCCGTCGCCACGGTGCTGTACTCCTGGGGCATGGGGAACGCCGCGCTCCACCCCTTCTACGGTGCCGCGATACGTTCGATGACCGGCGGCTGGCGTGCCTTCTTCTTCGGCGGGCTCGACACCAGCGGTTCGATCAGCATCGACAAGCTCCCCGGCGCCTTCTGGCCCGACGCCGTCTCCGTCTGGATCTTCGGCCCGCACACCTGGGCGGCCGCTCTTCCGCAGGTCGTCGAGGGCGTGCTGACGGTATGGCTGCTGCACCGGATCGTCCGGGCCTGGGCCGGGCCGTTCGCCGCGCTGGTCGCCGCGCTGACGCTCACCCTCACCCCGGTCGCCGTGGTCCTCAACCGGGCCACCATCCCGGACACCGCGCTCACCCTGCTCCTGGTGGCGGCCGCCGGAGCACTGCAGAAGGCGGTGCGCACCGAGCGGCTGCTGCCGCTGATCACCTGCGGGATCTGGATCGGGCTCGCCTTCCAGGCGAAGATGCTGCAGGCGTGGCTGGTGCTGCCGGTCTTCGCCGTCGTGTACCAAATCGTCGCGCCCGGCACGCCGTTGAAGCGGGCTCTGCGGTTTCTGCTGGGTGGTGCGGTCGCGCTGGCGGTCTCCTGCTTCTGGGTGCTGATCGCCTGGGCGACACCGGTCGCCGACCGCCCGTACCTCGACGGTACGTCCGACAACAATCCGTTCGCCCTGGTCTTCGGCTACAACGGCCTGAGCCGCTTCAGCAGCGATTCCACCGCGTTCGGCGCCGTCGCCGGCACCGCCAACAGCCGCACCACCGGCAACACCGGCTGGAACATGCTGATCAACGACACGGTCGGCCCGCAGGTCGCCTGGTTCCTGCCGCTCGCCGTGCTCGCCGCGGTCCTGGGAGTCGTCTGGCGCACCGGGCAACCGCGAACGGACATGCTGCGCGCGGGATTTCTGCTGTGGGGCGGCTGGCTGGCCGTGCACGCCCTGGTGTTCAGCGCCTCCAACGGCAACCACGCCTACTACATGGCCGTCATCGCCCCGGCGCTCGCCGCGCTGACCGGCGGCGGCCTCGCGCTCTTCCGATCGGAGTACGACTCGGCGTACGACCCGGAAGCCAAACCTGAAGCCGAACCGGAGGCCGAACCGGAGTACGAGCCGGAGTACGAGCCGGAACACGAGTCGCAGCCCTGGTCGCCGTACATGTCGGCGCACGAAGCGGAGCCCTGGTCGGCGCAGGTGCCGGCGCACGAGGCGGAGCACGGGTCGCAGGACAGGTCGGAGGACAGGTCGGGCGGCCGGCGGCACCTGGTGCTGCCGGGTGCGATCGTGCTGACGGTGGTGTGGGCGCTGGTGCTCGACTGGCCGACCCGATTCGTCTCCTGGCTGCTGCCGATCGCCGTGATGCTCGCGCTGTGCGGGGTGGTGGGCCTGTGGAGCCGCGGGCCGCGCACCTCTCCGAGGAAGGTCCACGGCGCCCTCGCCGCCGGGATCGCGGCCACCCTGGTCGTACCGGCCGGCTGGGCCCTCTCCAGCCTCGACCCGCTCTACGCGGGCGCCTCCACCGCGCCGATAGCCGGTCCGGTCGGCAACGCGTACTACAACAGCGTCCGTGAACACCACGCTCCCCGGCGGATAGGGCTCGACCGGCCCACCGCCCGCGACACCGCCCTGCTCGACTTCCTGACCACGCACCGCCACGGCGAGAAGTACCTGCTCGCCACCCAGACCGCCTACGGCGCCGAGCCTCTGCTGCGTGCGAAGTCCGAACCGATCCTCGTCATGGGCGGCTTCACCGGCAACACCCCCTTCCCCACCACCCAACAGCTCGGCAGCCTCGTCACCACCCACCAGCTGCGCTATGCGCTGCTCACCACCCAGCGCCCCACCACCGCCACCACCACCTGGGTGAAGTCCCACTGCACCCGCATCCCGCCCGCCTCCTACGGCCGCCGCACGGGCGGCAGTTTCACGCTCTACGACTGCAGGCCCCAAGGGTGAGGCGACGCCCCCGGACGGGGCGTGCAACGAGGACGGCCCGGGAAGACGAGATCTTCCCGGGCCGTCCCGGTCAACTACGCAGGTGACGGATCAGCTCCGCCAGGCCGCCGGCCACCGCGCCGCCGCAGAGGCACACGAGGAGCGACCGCGTCGACGGCAGTCCCCTGTGGGTGACGAAGCCCTCGATCAAAGCGCCACAGACGCCGGCGAGTACGAACAGCAGGATGCGTCCGGCGCTGGATGCCATCGTCACCTCACCAGTATCCGTAGTAGGCGAGGAAGATGTAGGGCCAGGAAATGCCCCACTTCCGGTGAGTGCCGTACTTGAAGATGAACACCTTCTGCCGGGGCGACCAGTTGTCACCGATGTACGAGCTGAGGACGCCCGCGACGATGCCCGCGATGATGGCGCCGAAGAGCCCGGTTCTGGATGCCACCCCTCCGGCGATGCCCCAGACCGCGCCCTGTGCGATCGCACGCTGGTCGGCCTTGTTCAGGACCACCGCGATGTACGGCTTGTTCTTGTAGATCTTGAACAAGCCGTTCAGGTCAAGGGCGTTGACCGGATCCTGGCTCGCATAGTCGTAGGCGTTGGCACTGCCTCCGAAGACCGGGTCGGTGGAAAGGAACCGTCCTGTGGTCGGTGCGTAGAGGCGGGCGCCCATGAGGATGTCCCCGGTGGGCGTCTCGCTGGAGCGCTGCTTGCCGCCCAGCCAGCCGTAACGCGAGGTGCTGGTACCGGCGAGCGGGTTGCCGTACTCGTCGGCCGCCATCACCAGGACCGGGGTGGTGCTGTCGTTGATGGGCAGCACCATGTTGATGTCGCCGTGCAGATTGGTGAGTTGCAGCTGGAAGTGCCCCGTCGCTGAGGAGTAGACGGCGCTGAGGTCTCCGGCCATGTCGTTGATGTTGCGCGTGTAGGCGCTCGTGCTCTCACGAATCCAGGCGGGCGAGTCCGAGGTTCCGTCGTAGTGGTTGGTGCGGGCCGCGCTCTGGGTCCAGCTGCCGGACGTATTGGTCTCCGACGTGTAGGACCGGATGCGACCTGCGGGGTCCAGCTGCCAGGTGACGCGGCTGGTGCCGGAGGTCTGCTGGTAGGCCAGGTCGTTGGCGTAGTACGCGGTCGTCGTCCCACTCGGCTCGGCGGTCGTGCGGCCGAGGGCGTCGTAGGTGTAGCCGCTGTCGACCAGACGGTCGGCGCTGTCGTAGCTGTGGCTGACCGTGGTTCCGCCACTGCTGGGGCAGGCCGCCTTGGCGGCGCCGACGGCCGTGGTCAGACCCGTGCGGTCGGAGTCCTTGTCGAAGGCGTAGTGCCGCGTGGTGCAGGTACTGGTCGCGCTGGTGGTGAGAACGGTCTGGCTGACGTCCGAGAGGCGACTCGCGGCGTCGTAGGCGTACGTGTTGTTGACGCCGAGGCCTCCGGTGGTGGACTGGGCCCGGCTGACCTCCAGCCCGCTTCCGGAGTAGCCCGCCTGGTCGGAGAGCAGCACGTTCCCGTTCGCGTCGGTGTAGACCCGGGAGGTGGCCTGTCCGGTCTCGTCCGTGGTGACCTTGAGGGTGATCGAGCCCGGCAGGGACTCCGTGGTCAGGTTGCCGTCGGCGTCATAAGTGGCGCCGAAGGCCCCGGCGTTGGAGTCGGTCTGCGTCGTCGGCACACCGCGCGGGTCCTTGCTGGTGTCGTAGGTGTAGGTGGTGGTCGACGGTGCCGTGTCGGTGGTCTGCGTGGGGCGGTCCAGTGCGTCGTACTGGATCGCGACGGTGTTCCCGTCCGCGTCGGTCGACGACATCCCACGGCCGAGTTGGTCGTAACTCCAGGTGTTCGAGGTGCCGTCCGGCGTCGAGACCTTGGACTGCTGACCGTTGCTCGCGTTGTATGCCGTGGTCGTCGTCTGCACGGCCTGGCCGACGCCGCCGGAGACCGCGACCGTGCTCTTGCGGCCCGCCGCGTCGTAGGTGCTGGTCGTGGTACGGGTGACACCGTTGGCGGTCTGGGTCACCGTGCTCGGCGAGCCGTACAGGTTGTACGTGGTCGTCGTGGTGGTCCGCTGGCTCGGGTTGGAGCCACCACCGGTGATGACGCCGGCGGGAGCGGTCTGGCAGACGAGGTCGGCCCACTCAGGGTGGCCTCCGCAGGGACTGCTTCCGGTGGCGGTGTAGTAGGTGGTCGTGGTGGTGCCGGCGTCGGAACCGGTGGACGACGGCTGGGAGTTGGAGATCACCCTGCCGGCGGAGTTGTACCCCGTCGCGGTGGTGATCGCCAGGCCCGACGGGTCGACCGTGGTCCTGGTCGCCTGTCCCAGCGTCCAGTCGTAGGTGGTCCTGGTGGTGCGCGTGTCCGCGTCCGTCGCGTAGCCCGAGACGGTGCTGCCGGTGACGGCCGTGGTCACCAGGCCGGACGCGTTCGCGGAGCCGTCGGTGGGACGGCCTTCGTCGTAGGTGTTGTGGACGTGTGTCCGGGCCGCGACGACGGAGCCGGCCGCGCGGGCGGCGCTGGAACCCGAGGCGGCCAACGCGTGCTCCAGAGTGACCTGGTGCAGGGGGCCGTACATGTCGGTCAGGAACTGACCGCTGCTGTCGCGGATGGTCACCGTGGACAGCAGGTTGGCACGCTGCGCGGTGGTCATCGCCGCCAGTCCGAGCACGTTGAGCTCGGTGTTGGTGCCCGCGGCCAGGGCAAGTTCGCGGTTGGCGGCGCTGAGTTGGCGAGCGGCGTTCCCGAGAGCGTCGTAGTCGGTGGTGGTGATGTGCCCACCGGGAGTGGCGGTGTTGGTCTCACGCCCGTTGACATCCAGGTAGTGGATGTCGGCGCGGGTGTAGGAGCCGGAGGTGAGGTTCCCGGACCCGGTGTTGGAGGCGGGAACCTGATCGGGAGGGAAGATCGCCGTGGCGTCGGTCGGCGCATCGGCCTGAGCCAGCGAGGCCACGTCCGAAGCGCCCATCGCGTAGGGGCCGCCCGCCGCGGTGGTGCGGGGCACGTCGTAGACGACGGTGGTGGTCGCCGTGCCGTTGGTCGTCGACGCGGAGCCCGGGGTGAGGGTCGGACGGGAGACGCTCAGCAGACGTCCCGCGTTGGTGTCGCCGTTGGTGCCGGCGGTGCCGTAGGTGAACGTCCAGGGGAGCTGGCCCGGAGGCGTGAGGGTGGCCACCCGGCCGGCCGAGGTGTAGGTGTACGCGGTCACGAGGTTGGGCGTGATCTGCGGGTTCCACTCCTGGCGGAGGGCGCCGGTGGAGTCGTACGCGTACTGGGCGACGACCTTGGACGTCTCCGTGCCCGTGGCCGGGTCGGTGGCCCACATGCTGATCATGCCGACCTGGCCGGCGTAGTCGCCGAAGGTACCGCTGGTCGTGCCCGTCGCGGTGGTCGCGGTGGCATAGCTCAGTTGCAGGACCCGGCAGCCCACGGCCGGCGTCGTCGGGGTGAGGCAGGACGCGTTGGTGTCGGAGATCGCGGACACCGGAGCGGCCATCCGGGTCAGGCGCATCGTGGTGGTGCTGCCGCTGGTCACGGAGTCGAAGCGGTAGCGCACCGTGGTGCCGCTGCCCGGCGGGCTCGTCGAGGCGACGGCCCACACTCCCGCCGTGGTGGCGGACTTGGCGAAGACGGTCGTCGTTCCCGAGGTGTCGGTCAGCGTGTAGGTGTCCGCGGAGCTGCTGTAGCTGAGCGTGTACGCCTCGGCGCCGGGCTCCGGAGTCCATCCGCTGCTGGTCTTGGTGAACGAGACCTGAGTGCCGGCCGCCCCGACGAGTTGCACGGCGGTGGAGGTCACCGGACGGATCTCGGTGAAGTCCGTCAGCGCCGTCGCGGAGGCGCCCGCCAGTTGCCAGCCGGGCCCGAAGGGCGCGGTCTGACCGGCCGGCGGGGTCGCCTGGGGGCTGCGGGAATCGAGTGTCTGGCCGACCGACAGTCCGAGGACGGTGGTCGCCGGGCCGGACAGGGTGTAGTTGCCGGTCGACAGGTTGAGCGTGCCCGGTCCGACCGCGGCGCTGGCGGTCTGGGTGGCCGCGCGGTCCAGGGTGGCGGTGACGGCGGAGGTGTCGTGGCTCGCCGAGGAAGTGTCCGTGAACTCGGCACGGACCTGGACCGAGCCGTCGTCGCCCAAGGTGCTGGAAACGTCCCAGACGAGCGGGGAGTTGGCACCGCTGGTGACGGCCACCGGCCAGCTGCTCACCGCGTTGCCGCCGGACGTCACGTCGGCGACCGGGACGGTCGTCCAGCTGTCCGTCGCGGATCGCCGGTACTGGAACTTCACCGACTGCCACGTCGACGACGCGGCGGCGGCGGTCAGCGTGACACGCCGCGCGGTCCTGGTGCCGTCGGTGGGCGAGGTGACGGCGCCGTTGCCCGCGTTGAAGCTGTAGACCGTGGACGCGGACAGGTTGCCGGCGTTGTCGCGGGTGGACACGGTCAGGGTGTGTGGGCCGTCCGCGGCCGGGGTGACGCTGATGCTCACCGCGCTGCCGGTGGTCGCCACGGAGTTCTGGGCCCCGGAGTCGAGCTGCCAGACGACGCCGGATGTGTCCGTGCCGCCGGAGGGCGGGGTGATGGTGAACGCGCCGCTCTGTCCGGCGCCCTTGGCCCAGCCGCCGGAGGGGTAGTCCGTGGAGGCGACCGTCGACGCGCCGGGCTTGGTGGTGTCGATCGTGAAGACGAGTCCGTTGGGGACGGTCTGACGCGACCACAGGGAACCGTCGTACCCGTAGGGCCACGCGGTGTAGGTGTGGCCGTTCACCAGTGTTCCGGACGGGACGGAGGCGCTGGAGATGCCTCCGGAGGCGGTCCAGCTGCCGTTGAGGTTGGAGATGACCTTGGTGTTGGCGCCACCGGTGGTGTCGTAGACGTTCCACTGGGTCATGACGTTGCCGCCGTCGGCGTCGGTGACGGTCGACTGGAGCTGCGGGGTGGTCGTGTTGGTGTAGAGAGTCGTGGTGGAGCCGGAGACCGAGGAGACACCGGGCGCCACGGTGGGGGCGGACGGCATCGGGTACGAGTTGTAGGTCGCCGACAGGTAGGGCACGTTGGCGGAGGCGTTGGCGGAGTAGAAACGCTTCCAGCTGTTGCTGTCCGTCTCGTCGGACGCCCTCAGGCCCAGGTAGGCGACGTCGTAGCCGTTGTCACCGGCGTACTGGAGGAAGGTCGAGGGGTCGATGGAGACCCAGCCCTCCGCGCTGGAGGTGGCGCAGTCGCTGGAGTAGCCCTTGGTCTGGGAGGTCGTGGCGTACTTCGCCTTCCAGACCGGCTGGTTCGACCAGACCGTGTCCGTGGAGGACTCTCCGGACTCCCACAGTTCCCACGGCGACTGGACGCAGCCACCGGCCCAGTACTCGTACAGGTTCAGCGACGAGGACAGGATCTGCGTGTTGTCGAGCGGGAGGACCGGGAACTCCAGGAACGAGCGGGCGATGTCCGTACCGCTGTCGTAGGTGCCCACTTTCAGGTCGGTGGACGTGTACTCGGGGGCCGTGTCGGTGTTCTCCACGAACGTGTCCAGCAGGGGAGAGAGACTCGTGGAGGGGTCCACCGTGACCGGGTACTGCGTGTTCGGGTCGGCCAGGAACTTCACGTCCGGGGTCAGGGTGAGATTCACCGTGTCACCGGCCTGGGACATCGTCATCCTCACCCGGGCACGGTGCGGGTGCTCCAGGGATCTGACGTCGACCTGCGCGTCCCACATCACCGGCGCCGGTATGGTGCCCACGACCTCGTGGTGGGCATCGGTGAAGGTGATCGAGCCGTTCTTGCGCTGCTTGGCCGTCAGCCCCTTCGCGGAGACGGGAATGGTCACCGAGTAACCGGCCTCGGGGCGCGACTTGAGGATCACGTTCTCCTCGAAGCCGGTCCGGGTCGCCTGTACGGTCACATCCGCGCCCGGGGTGACGTTCGCGTAGGTGGCGGTGGTGCCCTTGAGGGACGGCTTGGGAAGCGTACCCTTCCAGCCAACCGCTACCCGATGCTTGCCCGATCCCATGTCGGCAAGCACCGCATTCTTGCCACCGGGCGCGAGAACCAGGCCATTCGGCTGGGCCTTGGGCGCCACCGCACCATCGGAATTCAAATGCAGAGTTGTATCGACATCAACCCATTTCCCGGCGCGCTTGAAACGGATCGGCGCCGCATATGACCGGGTGGTCACCGTGCCATTCGGATTTGCCCAAGTGGTGGTTTTGGCGGTGAGCTGGTCGAGAATCTCGACCTTGCGTTTACGCAGTCGGGCCGTGGCGAATGCCGACGCCGCGTCAGGAGCCGAGAGCGGCCCGGCAGAGGCGGGGCGGGACTTCACCACCGAGGTGGTGCGCGTCTTGTGAGCGGAGACGGCGAAGGCTTGTCCAGTGGTCGAGAGCGTTACGGCCGCTTCGGTGACGAGTAGCAGCGCCAGCGTCGTTGCCGTTGCCGCCTGCCGAGGCGAGATGGGTAAAAGTCTGCCGTTGGGTCTTCTCCGGAAATTGCCTATGCGACTGGTTCTCACGGGACTCCTCTGATGCGTCAGGGCACAGGTAGCGCCCAAAATCACACAAGAAGTATCAGCCGCGATCTTCACAGTCTAGACACAGATCAGGCCGCCAAAGCCGAGCAATGACGACGGAAAATGATCGCCGAGCCCATATGCGCACCCGGGTGGAAATTGAATCCAAAGCATTTGGCTGCACGGGGTCAAAAAATGCACGCCCACAACCAAGGGAGGATCGCCATCAGGTCATGGCTGGGCAAAGATGCCCCCTTGAAGCGGTGGTGAGGATGCGTCAGAACATCCCGTGGCCTGGATGCCCCGGCGCTACGGGCCCTGGCCGCTTGACGGATCGCCCACGCCCGGCGTCCTGGCGACAGCTGCCGCACACCGTGTCCATCACGCCCGTTAGCCTGTCCTCATGCCTCGCTACGAGTACCGCTGCCGCACCTGTGGATCCACGTTCGAAGTCAGCCGGCCGATGGCGGAGTCGTCCGCGCCGGCGGACTGCCCTGCGGGGCATGACGACACGGTGAAGTTGCTGTCGGCTGTGGCGGTGGGCGGTACGTCGTCCGCCCCCTCGCCCGCGGCGGGCGGAGGGGGCGGTTGTTGTGGCGGGGGCTGCTGCAGCTAGGGAGCCCCTGTGCGCTGTCGGGTGCGGGTGCGTTGTGGCTGGTCGCGCCCACGCGGCGGAGCCGCACATCGATGCAGCCCCGCGCCCCTCAAGGCGTTGCCCTGAGGAACTCCTGGAGGATCCGCTCGCCTGCCAGGACGCCCCGCTCCGGGAGGGCCGTGATGTTGGGGGCCGTCCAGGCCTCGTCCGCCAGTTCTCCGTGGCCGGGGCGCCAGCCCTTGTCCGCTGCCAGGAGGAGGTCGGCGTCCAGTAGGGAGTCGCCGGCCGCGAGGGTCAGGTCTGCGCCTGTGCGGTGGGCCACCTCTCGCACGGCCGCGCTCTTGGTGAGGGGCTTCGGTACGGCGTAGATCTTGCGGCCCTGGAGGGAGACCGTCCAGCCGCGGTTCTCCGCCCACACCGCGAGTTCCTTCACCCACTCCTCGGGGAGCAGCTCGCGCTCGACCACGAGGTAGGCGAAGAGGTCCTCGGCGACGCGGTGCTTGCGTACCCAGGCCGGGTCGGCGGAGTCGGCCAGGTACTGGCGGACCTCCTCCAGCGGCGCGCACTCGGCGGCGAGCTTCGCCTGCACCCCGGCGTGCCAGTCCTCGTCGGTCGCGCCGTCCACGAGGAGGTGGCCGCCGTTGGCGCAGATCGCGTACGTCGGTGCCGGGCCGGGCAGGCTGATGCGCTGGTACTGCTTGCGGGTGCGGGTGGTGGTCGGCACGAACACGGCCGCGTCGGCGCCGAGTCCGCCGAGCTCGGTGAGGAGTCCGGCCGCCGTCTCCGTCATGAAGGACAGCGGCCTGCTCTCGTGCACCTCTACGCAGAGCAGCCGGGGCGCCCGCGCGTCCGGCATGGTCAGGGCGAGGGCGGCCGAGGAGTAGATGAGCGTGCGGTCGAGGTCGCTCGCGACGAGTACCGGCATCAGACCGCCACCGCCCTGCCGTCGGCCCCGGTCGCACCGCGCGTGTACTTGGGGTGGATCAACCCCACGCAGGTGTACGGAAGTTCGGCCACCTCCTCGACGGGCACGCCTCTCTGCTCGGCGAGCAGCCTGACGTGGTCGAGGTCGGCACCGGCACCGGCCCGCGCGAGGATCTTCCAGGGCACCCGGCGCAGCAGCACCCGGGTGGTCTCGCCGACGCCGGGCTTGACGAGGTTCACGTCGTGGATGCCGTACTCCTCACTGATCCGCTCGACCGCCGTCCAGCCCTCCCAGGTCGGGGTGCGGTCGGCGGCCAGCAGCTCCTTGGCGAGGGTCGCCACGGCGTCCGTGACGTCCGGGAAGCGGGCGGCCACTGCGTCCAGGAACTCCACCGAGACGTCCGCGCCGGCGAGTTCGCGGTAGAACTTCGCGCCGTGGAAGTCGTGTGGGCCGACGAGGTCGGAGCGCAGCACCGTGCGTGAAATGAGCCCCGACACGGTCGAGTTGAGGCAGGCGGAGGGGATGAGGAAGTCCTCGCGGGTGCCGTACGTCTTCACGCACGAGCCGGGGTCGGCCAGTACCGCGATCTCCGGGTCGAAGCCGGTGATGCCGTCGGACTCCTCGAACTCCCTGATCGCGTCGGCGAGTTCGCGGGTGATGGCGCCCTTGCCGGTCCAGCCGTCGACGAACACGACGTCGGCGGGGTCGTGGTGGGCGGCGAGATAGCGCAGCGCGTTGGCGTCGATACCTCGGCCGCGCACGATCGACACGGCGTAGTGCGGCAGGTCGAGACCGTGCCGGTACTGGGCCCAGCGGCGCATCAGGACGCCGACGGGGGTGCCGGCGCGGGCGAGGGAGACGAGCACGGGGTGCGGCGAGCGCTCGGCGAGGACCAGTTCGGTGACCGCCCCCACGGCCAGCGCGATGCGTCCGGCGGCCTCGTCCAGTGCGGAGTGGAACAGCTCCTGGTACTGCTCGCTCGGCTGGTACTCCACCGGCAGCGACTCCGCGTAGTGCGCCCCGCCGCTCTGGATCGCTTCTTCCCGCTCCTCGGTCGGCGCCTCCAGCGTCACGTCCGAGAGATCCTGCAGCAGCCAGCCGACCTCTTCCGGCGCGTACGAGGAGAAGGCGGGGCCGCGGAGGGGCTCGGGCAGCATGGGGGGCCTTTCGGGGACGTACGAGGGAACCACCGCGAGGACGACGTGCGGGGTGTGTGCGGCCAACTCGGCCAGCAGGCCGTGCAGTTCGGGAGTGTCCCCGCGGGAGTCGACGACCGCGACGACCGCGTCGAAGCCGGCGCCGGCGATGTTGTAGGCGTAGCGGTCGCCGGGGCCGTCGGCGGGGGTGTCGTGGGCGGGGAAGGTGAGGCGGGTGCGGATCGCGTAGCCGGGGTCGTCGACCGCGAGGACGGGGGAACGGGTGGTCGTGGAGTAGGCGACGTCGGCGCCGACTATCTGCTCCAGCTCGCGGGCGAGTCTGAGGGGGGCGTACATCAGCTCTTCGAAGCCGAGGATGTGTACGCGGTTGGCTTCTTCCGGCAGTGCCTCCGCGAGGCGGGCGGCCATGGCGGGGAGGGCCGCCTCCAGTCGTATTCGGTGGGCGGGGGTGAAGCCGTGCCTTCCGCCGTCCGGGAGGTTTCGGGGCCAGCGGAGATCGACTCGGCGGGTGCGGTTGTCGGCCGGGTGCCAGCCTGTTGTGGCCGGTCGCGCAGTTCCCCTCGCCCCCGGGGAGTCGGCGTCCAGGTGGGTCTTTGGGGGCGCGGGGAACTGCGCGGTCAGCCGAGACGGCGCCGCAGACGACGAATCACCTGTCCCGGCACCCCCTGCCTCGTACCGCGCCACCAACTCCTGCCCCTTTTCCAGCACCCCCGCCGGCAGGCGAACCGTGCCCGAAGCCGCTGCCACCAGGTCCACCCTCGCGCCTATCTCCGCCGCGAACTCGTCCAACCGCCCCGCGTCCGCCGCCGACCGCATGTCGACCAGGGCCACCACCACGTACCGGTCTCGCGGGTACCGCTCGTGCAGGTCGCGGATCGTGTTGAGGACCGTGTTGCCGGTGGAGAACTCGTCGTCCACCAGGACCAGGGGGCCCTCGCCGGCCAGCAGCGCGGGGTTCTCCGGCAGCAGGAGGTGGGAGGTCGCGTGGGAGTGGGACTCCTCGAAGCCGCCTGCCGTGGCCACGCCGGGGACCGGGCGGCGGGTGGAGTGGAGGTAGGGGGCGACGGCGATGCCGTCGGCCACCGCGTGGCCCAGGCCCGTCGCGGTTTCCGCGTAGCCGAGGACCACCGCTCGGCGGGACTCCCCGGGGCCCAGGAGGTCGCGTACGCGGTGGCCCAGGGTGAAGCCGTAGCCGTAGACGATCGACGGGGACTGCGGGACGTGTTTGCCGAGCACGTTCGAGACGAGGAGGTGGGCCCTTTTGGGGTTGCGGCGGAGGGCCAGACCCAGGAGGTCGGTCAGTTCGGGGTCGCCGAGGAGTTCGACGCCGAGCCGCTCCGCGACCCAACTGCCGGACCAGACCCCGTTGTTCACTGCCTTGTTCATGCGTCCCTTGCGATTCAGCCGGGGATTCCGGCGGCGAGCAGCTCCACGAAGCCGACGTCCTCGCGTGCGACGCCGAAGATCTCGGCGCGCAGCATGGTCCGCTCGGCCCAGGCGCGGTGCGGCTTCACCTCGTTCATCTTGTTCGTGTACGCCGAGCGCAGCACGCCCCCGCCGCCCCGCTCCGGCCGCAGGATGTCCTGTGCGTCGCAGAACTCCTCGTGGCTGACCACGGACAGCGCGTGCACGGGCAGCACGTGCGAGGGGTGGATGCAGGTCTTGCCCATCAGCCCGTTGGCCTGGTCGAGGGCGATCTCCCGCAGCAGCCCGTCCATGGCGTGCTCGATCAGCGCCTCGCGCAGCTCCTCGGCCTGCCCCTCCAGGAAGGGGCTGCGGCGCAGCTGCGGCTTGAACATGCGTTCCTGGACCCGGAAGTACTCCCACACCGGGCCGGTCACCGTGAAGCCGGTGCCGTCGGCGCGCCCCAGCATGTTCACCACGTCGGCGATCACGGAGGCGACGATCTGGACGTCGTAGGCCGTCATGTCGGAGGCCCTGCGCAGGCCGTAGGAGGAGCAGAAGTCGGTGACGCCCAGGCGCAGGGCGAGGACACGGTCGCGGTACTTGTCGACCGCGCGGGAGATGCCCTCCAGGGTCTCCACGCGCGACTCGCGGTAGAGCAGCTCGGGCGACTCCAGGACCGGCATGCCGAAGAGGCGCCGGCCGCTCTCCGTCTCGGCGTCGGACAGCGCCTCCAGGAAGGGCACGCCGCGTTCCTCGGTGAACTTCGGCATCACGAAGCCGGAGAGGAGTCTGACGGCCGGGCCCATGCGCCGTACCAGGTCAGGGATCTGTTCGGGCACGCGAACCCGGACGAACAGCAGCGGGAGTTCCGCGCCGGGGCGGGCGGCCAGCTCGGTGAACTGCCGGACCAGGTTCTCCTCGGCGGCCGGGACGTCCTCGTCGCCGATCGAGTCCTCCAGGCACAGCACCATCGACACGACACCGCGTCCGGCCAGCTTGACGATGTCGTCGGCGAGCCGGGGCCGGGTGGCCGGGCTGTAGAGCGTGGCGCCGAGAGCGGCGGCGAGCAGCCGGGCCGGGGAGTCCGCGTCGAACTCGCACGGCTCCTGGAAGAAGAGACGCTGCCGTACCTCAGGGGCAATGTGCCCGAAATGACGCATAAAGCTCCCCCGTGGTGACGATGTGAACCGTGAGTGTTTTCGATAGGTGGCCGGTAATAGTACGTACAAACCCATGTCAGGGGTTCCCACCGGGCATGAACTTCAGGTAACTCGGCCGTGTCGGAGTCCGCACCCCACGTTGTCGTGACCAGGACCGAGAGGGCAGGATGACCGCATGACGCACGCGATGCTGAAGGGGTCGAACATCCCGCTGGAGGCCACCACGGTACGTGCCGTGCTGCGCTGGACGCCCGGGCCGGAAGTCCCGGACGTGGATGCTTCGGCGCTGCTCCTCGGCCCCGCCGGTCAGGTGCGTTCCGACGAGGACTTCGTCTTCTACAACCAGCCCCGGCACCCCTCCGGGAAGGTCTGGTGGCTCGGCAAGAAGCGCGTCACCGAGGGCCCCACCGACACGATCCAGACAGATCTGGCCGGTGTCGAGCCCGAAGTCAGCCGGATTCTGGTCGTTGCATCGGCGGAGGACAAGACCTTCGACCGCGTACAGGGTCTGCGCATCATGCTGTACGACGCGGCCGTCGCCGAGGGCGATCCGCTGCTGTATTTCGACATCAAGCCGGAGACCGGCGAGGAGACCGCGCTGATCTGCGGAGAGCTGTACCGGCGGGGCGAGGGGTGGAAGTTCCGGGCGCTCGGCGAGGGGTATTCGAACGGGCTGCGCGGGCTGGCCATGGACTTCGGCATCACGGTCGACGAGTCGGAGGCCGGTGCTCCTGAGGTTTCGCAGCCGTTGCCTCCGGCGGTTCCGGTGCAGGTGCCTCCGGCGGTTCCGGTGCAGTCCGGGTACGGGTATCCGCCGGCGCAGGAGCCGGTGACTCAGCCTGCGTACGGGTATCCGCAGACGGCTCCTGCGGGTGCCGGGACGTATGGGTATCCGCAGCCGGTGCCTGCGGCGAGTGCGGTGGATCCGGATTTTCGGTTGCCTCCGCAGGGGCCGCAGTTCATTTGAGGGTGCGTGCGTAGTTTTTTTGCGTGCGGCCGGTGGGGGCTTGTCGCGCAGTTCCCCGCGCCCCTGAAGACCTAGCGCTCGACCTTGGTTTTGTAGCCCCGCCCCCACTGCAGTCCCCACCCGTACAAGCGGTCCAGTTCCGCCTGGAAGCCGTAGACGAACTTCACCTCGCGGCGGACGACCAGCTCGCCCTTGACGTTCTCGATCATCACTACCGCGCAGGAGCGGGCCTGGGGGTGACGTTCGTCGAGGCCTATCTCGATGCGGGGGCCGTTGCTGGGGTAGAGGGTGACGATCGCGTGGGTGCGGTCGAAGGCCGGGGTCTGGTCGTAGATGTAGACGAAGACCAGGAGGCGCTTGATCTGGTCGCGGTGGTCGAGGTTGACGTACATCGTCTCGCCGGACGCGGAGCCGAAGCGGTCGTCGCCGCTGAGCTTGACGTACGGAGGCGAGTTGACGTCGCCGAGGAGGCCGCCCAAGGGCTGGACGACGCCCTTGGTGCCGTCCATCAGCTCGTAGAGGCAGCCCAGGTCGAGGTCGACGTTGACCATGCTCTGGCTGTGGCCCATGACCTCCGGCGGCTTCAGCGCCTTGAAGGGGTGCCGCAGCAGGCTGTCCCGCTGGGGGCCGCCGACGTCCGAGGTCCGCATCCGCCAGGTGAGGTTGACGCGCAGGTTGCCGGAGTCCGCGCCCTGCTTCTTGAGCGAGACCTGATGGTGCCGTTTGGTCAGTTCGATCGCGTTGCTGGCCGCGCTGCCCGAGTCGAAGTCGGCCTCACGCCGCCAGATCCCGTCGAAGAAGCCCATTCCCGCCCCCACGTCCACATCACTCACGACAAAGCTGTCGGGGCGGCGGACCGAGGGCATGTCCTCTGTCTGCCGCCCCGAACAGAGCGTTCCCTTACCAGGGAGCTTGTCACACCCCGGACGAGACCTCAGTCCTCTCGTCCGAGCCGGCTTTTCCCTCGGCTTCCGCGATCGCGTTGTTGCGGCGCACCGACGACCAGAACGACCAGCCGATCAGAATGACGCCGACCAGGCCGGTGATGACCTCGTTGATCTGGTACTGGATGGTGACCATGAGGATCACGGCCAGAGCGCCGATCGCGTAGTGCGCGCCGTGCTCCAGGTAGACGTAGTCGTCCAACGTGCCCTGGCGGACCAGGTAGACCGTCAGCGAGCGGACGTACATCGCCCCGATGCCGAGACCCAGCGCCATGAGCACGATGTCGTTGGTGATCGCGAAGGCGCCGATCACGCCGTCGAAGGAGAACGACGCGTCCAGGACTTCGAGGTACAGGAACATGAAGAACGCGGCCTGGCCGGCGAGGACCACCGCCGAGCGCTGCTTGCCGGTGCGCGCGGCCTCTTCCTCCGCCTCGTGCTCCCGCTCCTCCTCCTCTTCGAGCTTGTCCTCGAAGTAGCCGGAGAGTCCGCCGACGATCATGTACGTGATCAGACCGGAGATACCGGCGATGAGGACCGTCTGTGCCTTGTCGGCGTGCGCGCCACCGTGCTGGTGGGCGTGGGCCGCGAAGGTGAAGGACGTGATCAGCAGGACGATCAGCGCGATGCAGACCGACAGCATGTCGACCTTGCCGAGCTTGGCGAGCGGGCGCTCGATCCAGCGCAGCCACTGGATGTCCCGGTCCTCGAAGATGAAGTCGAGGAAGATCATCAGCAGGAACATGCCGCCGAAGGCCGCGATCGCCGGGTGGGCGTCGGTGACCAGCTGCTGGTAGTGGTCCTTGTTGTTGAGCGCGAGGTCGACCGCGTCGATCGGGCCGATCTTCGCGGTGACGGCGACGATCACGACGGGGAACACCAGCCGCATGCCGAAGACGGCGATCAGGACGCCGACCGTGAGGAAGATCTTCTGCCAGAAGGCGGACATCTTCTTCAGGATCCCGGCGTTGACCACCGCGTTGTCGAAGGACAGCGAGATCTCCAGGACGGCCAGGATCGCCACGATTCCGAAGGCTTCCCACCCCCCGTAGAACGCCGCCGCGACCAGGCCGAGCGCGGTGACCGCGAACGACCAGCCGAAGGTTTTCAGAAGCACTGGCTACCCAATCCCTGTGTGTACGGGTCTCCCCCGCGCCGCACTCGGCTTTACTTAAAATTTGACGTTGCGGACAGAGTCTAGGGGAGACTGCGCCGTTCGGGGCATGTGGCCCGTCCCAGCCGCAAACCCGCAGGTCTCGGGGCCCGTCAACGCGAACGCGGCTTCACTCCTTCGAAGATCACGAGGAACGGGGAGACGTAGCCGGACGCTTCGACGGGCGTGGCACGGCCGGCCACGACCAGGACGACACCGGCGATCAGGGCGGCGCAGTACATGAAGGCGTTGATCAGCTGGGTGGGCTGTTGTGGGGGCGGCTGCTGCGATTCGCTGGGCACAATGAACGGACTCCCGTCCTTCCGAGGGCGGCGAGCTCCCAGAGAGCCACCTGCCTCGTTACCAGGCGCAGCAGGTGGCTCTCTCTCGTCGACGCCGGGCCACCCTGCGTGCGTGGCCCCTTACGAAACGTTGACCCCGAAGTCCAGGGCGATGCCCCGCAGACCGGACGCGTACCCCTGGCCGACCGCCCTGAACTTCCACTCGCCCTGGTAGCGGTAGAGCTCGCCGAAGATCATGGCGGTCTCGGTGGAGGCGTCCTCGGAGAGGTCGTAGCGGGCGAGCTCCTGGCCGTCGGCCTGGTTGACGACCCGGATGAAGGCGTTGCTGACCTGGCCGAAGGTCTGGCCGCGGTTGTCGGCGTCGTGGATGGAGACCGGGAAGACGACCTTGTCGACGTTGGCCGGGACCTTGGAGAGGTCGACCAGGATCGACTCGTCGTCGCCCTCGCCCTCACCGGTGAGGTTGTCGCCGGTGTGCTCCACCGAGCCGTCGGGGCTCTTGAGCTGGTTGTAGAAGATGAACCACTCGTCCCCGAGCACCCGGCCGCCGTTGCACAGCAGCGCGCTGGCGTCGAGGTCGAAGTCGGCTCCGGTGGTGGAACGCGCGTCCCAGCCGAGCCCGATCAGTACGTTCGTGAGGTTCGGTGCGGCCTTGGACAGGGAGACGTTGCCCCCCTTGGCGAGTGTGACGCCCATAGTGCTGGTCCTCCCCGAGGCGATGCTGTGTGTGGTGTCCTGCGGTCCCCCGGAGGGGACCCCCGGGCGCCGCACGCGAACCGTGCGGCGCCCGGGGTGAAGCCCGGGGACGTCAGACGTTGACGCCGAAGTCCTGGGCGATACCGCGCAGGCCCGAGGCATAGCCCTGACCGATGGCGCGGAACTTCCACTCCGCGCCGTTGCGGTACAGCTCGCCGAAGACCATGGCCGTCTCGGTCGAGGCGTCCTCGGAGAGGTCGTAGCGGGCGATCTCGGCGCCGCCGGCCTGGTTCACCACGCGGATGAACGCGTTGCGGACCTGACCGAAGGACTGCTGGCGGTTCTCGGCGTCGTAGATCGAGACCGGGAAGGTGATCTTGTCGACGTCTGCCGGGACCGCCGCCAGGTTGACCTTGATCGCCTCGTCGTCGCCCTCGCCCTCACCGGTGGTGTTGTCACCGGTGTGCTCGACGGAGCCGTCGGGGCTCTTGAGGTTGTTGAAGAAGACGAAGTTGGCGTCGCTCGCGACCTTGCCCGCGCTGTTCAGCAGCAGTGCGCTGGCGTCGAGGTCGAAGTCGGTACCGGTGGTGGTGCGGACGTCCCACCCCAGACCGACGATGACCGCGGTCAGGCCCGGGGCCTCCTTGGTCAGTGAAACGTTGCCGCCCTTGCTGAGGCTGACTCCCACGAGTCCTCCATTGGTGTCCAGGGGCGGGGATGCCCCGTAGTGCGTCGGTATCGGATCAACGTCTCGATCCTAGTGACGGGTTCCCGACCCTCGCAGGCCCTGGAACCTAACAATCACAGGGTGTCGAGCGCCTTCACGTACTCGCCCAGGTCCCGCGCGTCCGGGAGACCGTTGACGACCGTCCAGCGCACGACACCCTCCTTGTCGATGATGAAGGTGCCGCGCAGCGCGCACCCCTTGTCCTCGTCGAAGACGCCGTACGCGCGCGAAGTGTTGCCGTGCGGCCAGAAGTCGGAGAGCAGCGGGTACTCCAGACCCTCCTGCTCGGCGAAGACGCGCAGGGTGTGGATGGAGTCGTTGGAGACCGCGAGGAGTTGGGTGTCGCGGTCGGTGAACTGCGGGAGGTTGTCGCGCAGGGAGCACAGTTCGCCGGTGCAGACACCGGTGAAGGCGAAGGGGTAGAAGAGCAGCACCACGTTCTTGTCGCCGCGGAAGTCGGAGAGCTTCACGGTGGCGCCGTGGTTGTCCTTGAGCTCGAAATCGGGGGCCTTGTCGCCGACCTGGATCGCCATCTCGTCCTGCATCCCTTCAGTGGGGCTGTTCGGGTGAGACCACCCTGGGCCCACCACCCTACGCAGCGATCACGGCATGCGGACGGACGGGCCGGCGTGGCCGGCCCGTCCGGGGTTCGACGATCGAGGTACCTCTGTGGACTACCTCTTGGACTTGGCCGCCTTGGGCGTCACCAGCCGGCTGCCACTCCAGTCCTTGCCCACGCTGACACTCTTGGCGGCGGAAAGGCCCGCGGTCGTGGCGGCTTCCGAGATGTCGCTCGGCTCGACGTAGCCGTCCCGGCCGGTCTTCGGCGTCAACAGCAGGATGGAGCCGCCCTCCTCGACGTACGAGATGGCGTCCACCAGCACGTCGGTCAGGTCGCCGTCCTCGTCGCGGAACCACAGCACCACGGCATCGGCGACGTCGTCGTAGTCCTCGTCCACCAGGTCGCTGCCGATGACTTCTTCAATGGCCTCGCGGAGTTCCTGGTCTACGTCGTCGTCGTAGCCGATCTCCTGGACCACCTGCTCGGGCTGGAACCCCAGCCTTGCGGCAGGGTTCGTCCGCTCCTCCGCGTGGTCCGCGGTCGCGCTCACGGGTTGCCTCCTGATCATGTCTTGATGAATGTCCAGCATCGCGCGTGCGCGAAGCATTGGCCGTAGTCCACACGGACGGGCCGGATCGCGCAAGTACCCGGCGATTCGGAACGCCGAAACGGTGACGATCCTGGCCGTGTCGCCGCAACTCCAGGCACGCTATCGCGGCTGCCGGTGACGTACACCACAGCGTTCTGCCCGGTTTGCACGTTTGAGAACCCTCCGAGGGTACGCGACTCGAATGACTTTGCTAAACGAGTCACGGTTACCTCACGGTAGAGATGACGATTGCCGCCCCGCGGTAGACCATGGGGAACGGTGCAGCCCCCTCACCCAGCTCCCTCTGACAGGTAAGGAACAGCGTGGCTTCCGGATCCGATCGCAATCCGATCATCATTGGCGGCCTTCCGAGTCAGGTTCCTGACTTCGATCCCGAAGAGACCCAGGAGTGGCTCGACTCGCTCGACGCCGCCGTGGACCAGCGCGGCCGTGAGCGGGCCCGCTATCTGATGCTCCGGCTGATCGAGCGGGCCCGCGAGAAGCGCGTGGCCGTGCCCGAGATGCGCAGCACGGACTACGTCAACACCATCGCCACCAAGGACGAGCCGTTCTTCCCCGGCAACGAGGAGATCGAGCGCAGGATCCTGAACGCCACCCGCTGGAACGCGGCCGTGATGGTGTCCAGGGCCCAGCGTCCCGGTATCGGGGTCGGCGGCCACATCGCCACCTTCGCCTCCTCCGCCTCGCTCTACGACGTGGGCTTCAACCACTTCTTCCGGGGCAAGGACCAGGGCGACGGCGGCGACCAGATCTTCTTCCAGGGCCACGCCTCGCCGGGCATCTACGCCCGCGCGTTCCTCCTGGACCGGCTCAGCGAGCAGCAGCTGGACGCCTTCCGCCAGGAGAAGTCGAAGGCGCCGTACGGGCTGTCCTCGTACCCGCACCCGCGGTCGATGCCGGACTTCTGGGAGTTCCCGACCGTGTCGATGGGCCTCGGCCCGCTCGGTGCGATCTTCCAGGCCCGGATGAACCGCTACATGGAGGCGCGCGGGATCGCGGACACCTCCAGGTCACACGTGTGGGCGTTCCTCGGTGACGGCGAGATGGACGAGCCGGAGTCGCTCGGCCAGCTGTCGATCGCCGCCCGCGAGGGCCTGGACAACCTGACCTTCGTCGTCAACTGCAACCTCCAGCGGCTCGACGGCCCGGTGCGCGGCAACGGCAAGATCATCCAGGAGCTGGAGTCGCAGTTCCGGGGCGCCGGCTGGAACGTCATCAAGCTGGTCTGGGACCGCACCTGGGACCCGCTGCTCGCCCAGGACCGCGACGGTGTGCTGGTCAACCAGCTCAACACCACGCCGGACGGCCAGTTCCAGACGTACGCCACGGAGACCGGCGCGTACATCCGCGAGCACTTCTTCGGGCACGACCACCGGCTGCGCGCGATGGTCGAGAACATGACCGACGACCAGATCCTGCACCTGGGGCGCGGCGGCCACGACCACCGCAAGGTGTTCGCCGCCTTCGAGGCGGCCAAGGAGCACAAGGGCCAGCCGACCGTCGTGCTCGCCCAGACGGTCAAGGGCTGGACGCTCGGCCCCAACTTCGAGGGCCGCAACGCCACGCACCAGATGAAGAAGCTGACGGTCGCCGACCTCAAGGGCTTCCGCGACCGGCTGCACCTCCCGATCACCGACCAGGAGCTGGAGTCCGGCGCGCCGCCGTACTACCACCCGGGCCGGAACTCGGAGGAGATCCAGTACATGCACGACCGGCGCAAGGCGCTGGGCGGCTACGTCCCGACCCGTGTCGTCCGCTCGAAGCCGCTGGCGCTGCCCGAGGACAAGACGTACGCGAGCGTGAAGAAGGGTTCCGGTCAGCAGTCGATCGCCACCACCATGGCGTTCGTACGGCTGCTCAAGGACCTCATGCGGGACAAGGAGATCGGCAAGCGGTTCGTGCTGATCGCGCCGGACGAGTACCGCACGTTCGGCATGGACTCCTTCTTCCCGAGCGCGAAGATCTACAACCCGCTGGGCCAGCAGTACGAGTCGGTGGACCGCGATCTGCTGCTCGCGTACAAGGAGTCGCCGACCGGTCAGATGCTGCACGACGGCATCTCGGAGGCGGGCTGTACCGCGTCGCTGATCGCGGCGGGTTCGGCGTACGCCACGCACGGCGAGCCGCTCATCCCGGTCTACGTCTTCTACTCGATGTTCGGTTTCCAGCGCACCGGTGACCAGTTCTGGCAGATGGCCGACCAGCTGGCGCGCGGTTTCGTACTGGGCGCGACCGCCGGGCGTACGACTCTGACCGGTGAGGGTCTGCAACACGCGGACGGACACTCGCAGTTGCTGGCCTCCAGCAACCCTGGCTGTGTCGCCTACGACCCGGCGTACTCGTACGAGATCGCGTACATCGTGCAGGACGGGCTGCGGCGGATGTACGGCTCGGACGCGGAACACCCGCACGGGGAGGACGTCTTCTACTACCTCACCGTCTACAACGAGCCGATCCAGCACCCGGCCGAGCCGGCGGACGTCGACGTGGAGGGCATCCTCAAGGGCGTCCACCGGATCAGCCAGGGCGCCTCGGGCACGGTTCCGGCGCAGATCATGGCGTCGGGTGTGGCAGTGCCTTGGGCTGTCGAGGCGCAGCGGATTCTCGCCGAGGACTGGAACGTACGGGCCGACGTCTGGTCGGCGACCTCCTGGAACGAGCTGCGGCGCGAGGCGGTCGAGGTGGAGCGGCACAACCTGCTGCATCCCGAGGAGGAGCAGCAGGTTCCTTATGTCACGCGGAAGTTGAGCGGGGCGGAGGGGCCGTTCGTGGCGGTTTCCGACTGGATGCGGTCGGTTCCTGACCAGATCGCTCGGTGGGTGCCGGGGACGTACCAGTCCCTGGGGGCCGACGGGTTCGGGTTCGCCGACACTCGGGGCGCTGCTCGGCGGTTCTTCCACATCGACGCCGAGTCGATCGTGGTGGCTGTGCTGACGGAGTTGGCCCGGGAGGGGAAGGTCGATCGGTCTGTGTTGAAGCAGGCGATCGATCGGTACCAGTTGCTGGACGTTGCTTCGGCCGATCCGGGTGTGGCTGGAGGGGACGCGTAGTTTTTTGCCTGCGGGTGCGTGGGGGCTGGTGGCGCAGTTCCCCGCGCCCCTGGAGGGCGGCCCCTTCGGGGCGCCCATAAGCCGTCTCTCCTCCACCTAACATGCGGGCATGAAGCAACAATCGGCGCAAGCCCGTTGGGAGCAGCGGACTCAGCGGCCGTTGCTGGCGCTCGCCGTTGCGTTTGCCGTGGCCTATGCCGTGCCGATCGTGGACACCACCGCCGGTCATTCGCTGACGGCGGTGTGCACGGCGGTCGAGTGGGTGGTGTGGGCGGCGTTCGCCGCCGACTACCTGATGCGGCTCGCGATGTCCCGGGACCGGCGGCGGTTCGTGCGGACGCACTGGATGGACCTGTGCGCGGTCGTGCTGCCGATACTCCAGCCGCTGCGGCTGCTGCGGATGGTGTCGACGCTCATACTCGTGGGGCGGCGGGCCCGGATGGCCTCGCAGATCCAGCTGGCGACGTATGTCGCCGGCGCGGTGGTCGGGCTGCTGATGTTCGGCTCGCTCGCGGTGCTGTCCGTGGAGCGGGACTCGCCCAACGGGAACATCCGGACGCTGGGTGACGCCGTGTGGTGGTCGTTCACGACCATGACGACGGTGGGGTACGGGGATCACGCGCCGACCACGGGGCTGGGGCGGATGATCGCCGTCGGGCTGATGCTGTCCGGGATCGCGCTGCTCGGTGTCGTCACCGCGAACATCGCCACCTGGTTCATCGCCCGGTTCGAGAAGGACGACGTGGAGGAGCGCCGGCAGACCGAGGCCATCGAGGCGCTGACGGCGGAGGTGCGGGCGCTGCGGGCGGAGGTGGCGGCCCTGTCGGGGGCGGGGGTCGCCCAGCCGGTCGGGGACGAGCTGTCCCGTTAGCCGAAGATCCGGCTACGGCTCCGGCTCAGAAGAACGTCCACAGGATCGCCGCCACCGTGTCTATCGCGCCCAGGACCAGGGCCACCAGGGCCATCGCCCGGCGCGAGCCCGCCCACCTGCGGCCCATGGCCAGCCAGCCGCAGACCACCGCGATCGGGCCGAGGACGATGCCCAGGTTCCCCGCCAGGAAGAAGCCCGCGATCGCGCAGACCAGCCCGACGATGGCGAGGGTCGCGCGGTCCTGCCCGGTCCCTGACCCCATACGGCCACGTGAGCGGGGGGTCCTGCGCGTTCCGTTGCCGAATGTCATCGTCAACTCCCTGGGCGTCCATGCCGGTTCGGCCCGTAACTCCTACGGTGACCGGATACCCCCGTACGCATGAAGAAAGCCTGCCTGCGCGCTGCCCCCCTCCGGCAGCGCGCCGCAGACCACCCGTCCCCCTGCCCTGCGGAGGACTTGACTTACTGTGACCTGCGGCGCGTACCGAACGCCAGGAATCTTTAGCGCAGTCACCCTGATAGGCGAACTCGCCCTGGAAAAGGGTTAGATGTGGGCCGCTCCCGCGCCCGCCTCCGCGTTCTCGCCGCGCTTGGTCAGCAGCGCGACGAACACCGCGACCACCGCCACGCCGGCAGCGACCAGACAGGCCAGGCTCATGCCGGAGATGAACGTGTCGTGGGCGACCGTCGTGATCTTCGCGGCGATCGCCTCCGGGGTGCCCTTGGCGACCGGGGCGACACCGACCTGGACCGCTTCGGAGGCCGCGTCCAGCTGGGGCCGGGTGAGCTTGGGCAGGCCCGCGCCGGTCCAGTTGCCGGGCAGGTCGCTGTCGACGCGGGAGGCCATCACGGCGCCGAGGACGGCCGTACCGAGGCTGCCGCCGATCTGCATCGCGGCCTGCTGGAGACCGCCGGCGACACCGGAGAGCTCCATGGGCGCGTTGCCCACGATGACCTCGGTGGCGCCGACCATCACCGGGGCGAGGCCGAGGCCCAGCAGGGCGAACCAGATCGACATGACGGGGCTGCTGGTGTCCGACTCCAGGGTGGACATGCCGTACATGGCGATCGCGGTGGCCGCCATGCCGCCGGCCAGCGGGATGCGCGGGCCGAGCTTGGTGATCGCCGCGCCGGCCAGCGGGGAGCCGACGATCATCATCCCGGTGAGCGGGAGGAGGTGGAGACCGGCGTCGATGGGGCTCATACCGTGCACGTTCTGCAGATAGAACGTCACGAAGAACAGGCCGCCCATGAAGGCGATCGCCATCAGGACCATGAGGACCACGCCTGCGGACAGCGGGACCGAGCGGAACAGGCCCAGCGGGATGAGGGGTTCCGCGACGCGCTGCTCCCAGAAGGCGAACAGGGCGAAGCCCAGCACGGACGCGGCGAGGAACGCCCAGGTCGTGCCGGCGCCCCAGCCCCAGGTGGGAGCCTTGATGAGGGCCCAGACGAGGCAGAACATCGCGCCGGAGAGCAGCACGATGCCGAGGATGTCGAAGGAGCGCGGGGCGTTCTCCGCGCGGTGGTCGCGCAGGATCAGCAGGCCGAGGACGAGCGCGATGGCGCCGACCGGCACGTTGATGAAGAACACCGACTGCCAGTCGACGTGCTCGACGAGGACGCCGCCGAGGATCGGGCCGCCCGCGGTGGAGGCGCCGATGACCATGCCCCACAGGCCGATGGCCATGTTGAGCTTCTCGGCCGGGAAGGTGGCCCGCAGCAGGCCGAGCGCGGCCGGCATCAGCAGCGCGCCGAAGAGGCCCTGGAGCACGCGGAAGGTGACGACGAACGCGATGCTGTGGGAGAGCCCGATGGCGCCTGACGCGGCGGCGAAGCCGGTGACGCCGATCAGGAAGGTCTGGCGGTGGCCGAAGCGGTCGCCGAGCTTGCCGGCGGTGATCAGGGAGACCGCGAGGGCGAGGAAGTAGCCGTTGGTGATCCACTGGACGTCGGCGAAGCTGGCGCCGAGGTCCTTCTGGATGGCCGGGTTGGCGATGGCGACGATGGTGCCGTCGAGGGCCACCATCATGACGCCGACGGCGACGGTTATCAGGGTGAACCACGGGTGGCCGCGCAGCCCCGCGGTGGGCGCCGGGTCGGACGGGGCGGCCGGCGCCTTGTCCCCCGGCCCCGTCGCACTGATGGTGGTCTGACTAGTCATGCGTTCGAGGCTAGTGTCAGCCGCTGACAGTTGACAAACAGATGCAGATGTCGGCGGCTGTCAACAATCGCGAGGAGAACGGCATGGAGACATTGCGCGAGCGCAAGAAGGCCCGCACGCGGGACGCGCTGCTGCGTGCCGCCCTCGAACTGTTCACGGCCAAGGGCTACGAACAGACCACCGTCGACGAGATCGCCGAGGCCGTCGACGTCTCTCAGCGCACCTTCTTCCGCCACTTCGCGAGCAAGGAGGAGGCCGCCTTCTTCGTGCCCCGGCTCACCGAGACGCACTTCGTCGAGGCCGTCCGCGCCCGCCCGCCGCACGAGGCCCCCCTGGAGGCGCTGCGCCGGGCCGTGCTGGAGAGCTGGGACACCATCAACGAGGCGATCCAGCAGGTCGTACCGCTGGAACTGCACATGCGCACCTACCGGGTCATCGAGTCGACGCCCGCGCTGCTCGCCGCGCATCTGCGGCGCTCGATGGAGCTGGAGACCGAACTCGCGCAGATCATCGCCGTACGCGAGGGGCTCGACGTGGACACGGACCACCGGCCCCGGCTGGTGGTCGCCGTGTTCGGCGGGGTGATGCGGGTGGTGGAGCGGATGTGGATCGCGGGGGACGATCTGAGCATCGAGGCGATGCGGGAGCTGACGGCCGCCCACCTCGACGGAGTGGGACCGGCACTCGCGGGGAACTGGCGCGCGAGCGAGTCGTACTGAGTTCCTCATCACGTACCGCTGAAACGTGATCCCCATCACTCGGTTAACGCGAGACCCGCTCGTTCTCCTAGTGTGTCCTTACAGTGACTTCCTTCGAATCCTCCCCCACGCTGAACGCCTGGCGGGCGCTGCTCGCGCTGGCCGTGGTGTTCGTGATGCTGGCGACCACCGGCTGGACCGCGGTGCGCAGCCATCCCGGGAAAACGGCGCTCCAGGCCTCCCTCTCCGCATGGGAGCACGGCCACCTGAACGGGCGCGAGCTGCCCGACCCGGACGCCTCCCCGACCCGGCTGGCCCGCTTCTTCGCCTCGCTCACCGCACAGCAGCGCACGCGTCTCGCGCACCGCTATCCCCTCGCGGTCGGCAACATGAACGGCGCCCCGGTCCAGCTGCGCTACCGCGCCAACCACATCGCCCTCGACCAGGCCCGCAAGGTCGAGAAGAAGCGCATGCACGACAGCCGGCTCACGCCCTACGGCAAGCAGGAGGCGGGCCGCCTCATGCACCGCTTCGAGGCGCTGATGAGCGGGGACCGCCACATCCTGGCCTTCGACCCCGAGGGTTCGGGGCGGATCGCCGAGGTCTTCGGCGACCTGGACACCGCGCAGCGCGTGTCGGTCATCGTCCCCGGTGTCGACACCGACCTGCTGACCTTCCAGAAGACCAACAAGAGCTACTCGGCGCCGGTCGGCATGGCGCAGAACCTGTACGCCGCCGAGAACACGGCGAAGTCCGCGGCCGACACCGGCACGCGCACGGCCGTCATCGCCTGGGCCGACTACACCGCGCCCGGCGGCCTCGGCATCGACTCGGCCACCGCGGGGCGCGCCGAAGCCGGTGCCGTACGGCTGAACGCGCTGGTGCGCGCGCTGCCCGGCTCCTCGCAGATCGCCCTGTTCTGCCACAGCTACGGCTCGGTGGTGTGCGGGGTCGCCGCGCACGAACTTCCGCCCCGGGTGACCGACATCGCGGTGGCCGGCAGCCCCGGTATGCGCGCCTCGACCGCCGCCCACCTGCGCACCCTCGCCCGGGTGTGGGCGATGCGGGACGCCAACGACTGGATCCAGGACGTGCCGTACATGGAGGTCGGCGGTCTGGGGCACGGCGAGGACCCGGTGTCCAGGGCGTTCGGCGCGCGGGTGCTGGCCGCGAAGGACGCCCAGGGTCACACCGGTTACTTCGCATCGGGTACCGACAGCCTCGCCAATTTCGCCGACATCGGTGTGGGCGCGTACGACGCGGTGTCCTGCGCGCACGACACCGACATCTGCCGACAGGGTCTGTCCGACGCCCCGGCGGCCGGACGCGCGTAGAAACAGCAGGAACTGCGGTCTGCGCGGGGATGGGACGGAGGAGTGTGTGCCGCCTACGATGAGCCGCATGGGTGACGTACTGGCCGGATTTCATGCCGCTTGGGAGTTCGAGTCCGACTTCGTGCGTATCCGCTACGAGCGGGGCATTCGGACACCCAAGCTGTTCCAGACGCTCGGTGAACGCCGGATCCCCTTCGAGGCGATCGAGACGGTGACGCTCGCCCCCGGCAGACGCGGCACCGTCGTCCTGCGCATGGTGCCGCGCCCGGGCGCCGACCCGCTCGTGGAGGTGGCGGCGGGCCAGCTGAAGGAGGGCAGCGACCCCTATCAACTGGTGCTGCCCGCCGAGCGCGAGACCCTCGCCGAGTACTACGCCGACGAGTTGAGCGCCCAGCTGAAGCAGGACCGAGGGCCGGCCGAAAGGTTTCTGGTGGCCGCGCCCGAAGTGCCGCTGCGCTTCAAGGCGTACGACGGAAAGGCGACCTTCGACGGAAAGACGGTGTCTTTCCGCTGGTTCTGGACGGGCGCCTCGTCGGCGAAGTGGAAGGCCGGCGACCAGAGCTTCCCGATCGCCGACCTCAACGGCGTCGAATGGCGCTCCCCCGAGGTCTTCGAGGGTCATCTACGGCTGCTGCGGGGGGCTGCGCCGCCTGTGCCGGTGGATCAGGATCCGGCGGCTGTGGTGTTCGGGCTCGGGTACGGGCCGGTGCACGAGTCCCTGCCGTTCGCGGCGGCGGTCCTCTCCGCTGTGCGCTCCGCCCGGCCTACGGCCGTGATACCGGCTGCTCGGCGCGACCCCGCCGACATTGCCGAGCGGATTCGGCATCTTGGGGAGCTGCATGCGGCGGGGCTGGTGACGGACGAGGAGTTCACCGTGAAGAAGGCCGAACTCCTCGCGGAACTGTAAGAACCCCTACTCCCTGCTGGTGGAGGCGAAGGTCATGTCCGCGTAGCGGTCGCCCGAGACCTTGCCGGCGATCGGCTCCAGCAGGCTCAGCTCGTCGCCCGTGAGGACGATCCGCGTCGCCGCCGTGTTCTCCTCCACCCGCGTGCGCTTGGTGGTGCCGGGGATCGGGATCACCGGGAGGCCGTGGACCTGGGCGCGCTGCTGGACCCAGGCCAGGGCGATCTGGCCGAGGGAGGCGCCGTGGGCGTCGGCGACCGTGCGGATCGGTTCCAGGAGTCCGGCGTTGGCCGCCGCGTTCTCGCCGGTGAAGCGGGGCTGCGAACGGCGGAAGTCGCCCTCCGTCAGGTCCTGTTCGGCGTTGGCGAAGGAGCCGGTGAGGAAGCCGCGGCCGAGCGGCGAGTACGGCACGACGGCCGAGCCCAGCTCGACGGCCGCACCGACCAGGCTGATCTCGACGTCCCGGCTGAACAGCGACCACTCCGACTGCACGGCGGCGATCGGGTGCACGGTGTGCGCGGCGCGCAGCTCCGCTCCCGTGACCTCGCTCAGCCCGAGGTGCCCGACCTTGCCCTCGCGGACCAGTTCCGCCATCGCGCCGACGGTCTCCTCGATGGGGACGGCCGGGTCGCGGCGGTGCATGTAGTAGAGGTCGATGACGTCGATGCCGAGGCGTCGCAGGCTGGCCTCGACGGCCTGGCGGATGTAGGGCCGGTCGTTGCGGACGATCCGCCGGGTCGGTTCGCCGGGCGGGATCGACATGGCGAACTTGGTGGCAACGACGACCTCGTCGCGGTGCGCCTTGAAGAACGGCGAGAGGAACCGCTCGTTCTCCCCGGCCCCGTACACGTCCGCCGTGTCGTAGAAGGTCACGCCGAGCTCCAGCGCCCGGTCCAGGGTGGCCAGCGACTCCTTCGCGTCGGAGGGACCGTAGGCGAAGCTCATGCCCATGCAGCCGAGGCCCTGGACGCCGACCTCGGGGCCGTCCGCGCCGAGCCGCGCGGTCGGGATCGTGGCGCCGGTCATCCTGCCTTCTCCTTCTCGTAGGCGTGGGCCTCGCCGTAGAAGGCGATCTTCCGGTCGAGTACGGCGAGGGTGTCGTGCAGTTCGGCGATCCTGGCCAGGACGTCCCGGCGGGTGGCCTCGAGGAGTTCGAAGCGGTCGCCGTAGGTGTGGTCGCCCTCGCGCACCAGCTCGGCGTAGCGGACCATGTCGGCCACCGGCATGCCGGTCAGGCGGAGCTTGCCGACGAGGTCGAGCCAGTCGAGGTCGCGGTTGCTGTAGCGGCGCTGGCCGGTGTGCGAGCGGTCGATGTGCTGCATCAGCCCGATGCGCTCGTACCAGCGCAGGGTGTGTGCCGTCAGGCCGGTGAAGGCGACGACCTCGCTGATCGTGTAGCTGTCCGCGCCGTCCGGACGCCGCTCGGCCTGCGGCGGGCCTCCGCAGCTGTCGGTCCTGGTACCCGTGGTCTCCATCACCGTCATGACCACCACGCTATGGCCTTGGAGTGCACTCGAAGCAAGCGGAACGGGTAAGAAATCGGCGGGACGGCCGGGACCGAGCGCTTAGGCTCAAGGCCATGTCCCTGCACAACCTCGCGCTGATCGACAACTGGCCGGTACCGACCGCGGCGACAGGCGTCGTACGAGCCGACGGAACCGTCCTCGGAACCCGCGGCCCGACCGCCCACCGCTTCCCGCTCGCCTCGGTCACCAAGCCCCTTGCGGCCTACGCGGCCCTCGTCGCGTACGAGGAGGGCGCGATCGAGCTGGACGAACCGGCGGGCCCGCCCGGTTCCACGGTCCGCCACCTCCTCGCCCACACCTCGGGCCTGGCCTTCGACGAACACCGCGTGACGGCACCCCCCGGACAGCGCCGCCTGTACTCGAACGCGGGCTTCGAGCAGCTCGGCGACCACATCGCGAAGGCGACGGAGATCCCGTTCGCGGAGTACCTGCACCAGGCGGTCCTCGACCCCCTGGGAATGAGCTCGACAGCCCTCGACGGCTCCCCGGCGAAGGACGGCGTCTCGACGGTCGAGGACCTGCTCCTCTTCGCCGCCGAAGTCCAGGCACCGCGCCTGCTCGACCCCCGTACGGTCGCCGAGGCGATGACGGTCCAGTACCCCGGCACCAAGGGCGTCCTGCCGGGCTACGGCCACCAGAACCCCAACGACTGGGGCCTCGGCTTCGAGATCCGCGACTCCAAGTCCCCGCACTGGACAGGCAGTTCGTCCTCCCCGCGCACCTTCGGCCACTTCGGCCAGTCGGGTACGTTCCTGTGGGTGGACCCGGCGGCGGGCGCGGCCTGCGTGGCACTGACGGACCGCGCGTTCGGCCCGTGGGCGGTGGAGGCCTGGCCGGCGTTCACGGACGCGGTGCTGGCCGAACTCCCCACCCCCTAAAGCATCTCCCACATCAGCAGCTCGGCCCCGGTGGCCGCCTCCGCCTCCAGATCCCGCGCGTCCGTGATCCGGGCCGCGTCCCCGGGCGCCAACTCCGCTCCGGCCAGCCGCACTTCACCGCGCACCACATGGACGTAGACATGCGGCGCGTCCGGTACGGCCGTGCGCTCGCCCGGGACCAGCCGCCGCACATGCAGCATCGCGCCGGCCTCCGGTACCGCGTACGGCGTGGAGTCGGCGATGCCGTGGACGATCCCGTACGACGGTTCGCCGCCGGGTTCCAGGGGGGCGAGCCACATCTGCACGAAGGTCAGGGGCGCGTCGGTGTCGTTGCGTTCCACGTGCCGCATGCCCGCCCCCGAGCTGAGCCGCTGGACGTCACCGGGGCGGACGCGGGTCAGCCGACCCGTGGAGTCGCGGTGGCTCAGCTCCCCCTCGACGACCCAGGTGACGATCTCGGTGTGGCTGTGCGGGTGCTCGTCGAACCCGGCGCCCGGGGCGAGCCGCTCCTCGTTGCAGGCGATGACCGCGCCGAAGCGGAGGTTGTCGGGGTCGTAGTGCGGCCCGAAGGAGAAGGCGTGCCATGACTGGATCCCGGCCTGCGGGTCACCCCCTGGGTAGCGCTCGGCGGAGCGCCGTACGTCCATCACGGGCACCACGGTAGACCCCGCCCGCCACCCACCACCGCACGTGCCCGCCCGGATAAGGCAGTCTTGTCCCGTGCCCGAACCCGAAACCACCAGACCCGCAGCCCCCGCCCCCCGCGCCCACTCGCACCCGGCGACCCTCAAGCGGCTGGAGCAGTCGTCCGGGAGTCTCGCCGCCCAGGCCATCGCGCGCATGGACGAGTCGCTGCCGTGGTACCGGGCGATGCCCCCGGAGAACCGTTCCTGGATCGGGCTGGTCGCGCAGGCCGGTATCGCCGCGTTCACCGAGTGGTTCCGGCATCCCGACGCGCCCCAGGCCATCTCCACCGACGTCTTCGGTACGGCGCCCCGCGAGCTGACCCGGGCCATCACCCTCCGTCAGACCGTGGAGATGGTGCGCACGACGATCGAGGTCATGGAGTCCGCGATCGACGAGGTGGCCGCGCCCGGCGACGAATCCGTCCTCCGCGAGGCGCTGCTCGTGTACGCCCGTGAGATCGCGTTCGCGACCGCCCAGGTGTACGCGCAGGCCGCCGAGGCGCGCGGCGCGTGGGACGCGCGGCTGGAGTCGCTGGTCGTGAACGCCGTGCTGAGCGGCGAGGCCGACGAGGGCGCGGTCAGCAGGGCCGCCGCGCTCGGGTGGAACTCGCCCGAGCATGTGTGCGTGGTGCTGGGTACCGCGCCCGACGGTGACAGCGAGCTGACCGTCGAGGCGATCCGGCGGGCCGCCCGGCACGCCAAGCTCCAGGTGCTGACCGGGGTGCTCGGCGACCGGCTCGTGGTCATCGCGGGCGGCAGCGACAACCCCCTCGCGGTCGCCAAGTCGCTGATCGGCCCGTATGCGGCCGGACCCGTGGTGGCCGGGCCGATCGTGCCCGATCTGCTGGCCGCGACCCGGTCCGCGCAGGCCGCCGCGGCCGGGCTCAAGGCCTGCTCCGCCTGGCAGGACGCACCGCGCCCGGTGCTGGCGGACGACCTGCTTCCGGAACGCGCGATGGCCGGTGACCCCAGTGCGCGCGACCAGTTGGTGGAGGAGATCTACAGACCACTGGAGGAGGCCGGGTCCGCGCTCCTGGAGACGCTCAGCGTCTATCTGGAGCAGGCGAGTAGTCTCGAAGGTGCGGCACGCATGCTGTTCGTCCATCCCAATACCGTGCGCTACCGGCTTCGACGTGTGACTGACGTCACCGGCTGGTCGCCGTCCGATGTACGTTCCGCGTTCACGCTGCGGATCGCGCTGATCCTGGGGCGTCTGGCCGATGGAGATCTCCAGACCTAGGTTTTTGTCGGGGCCCCACAAAACCCCCTCGTGTTCTTCGTCCCTGTCCCCACGGGCGGCCGTGCCCGTCCCCAAGAGAGAGTGTGAGAGTGCTCGTACTCGTCGCTCCCGGCCAGGGCGCCCAGACGCCCGGCTTCCTGACCCCCTGGCTCGACCTCCCCGGTGTCGAGGACCGTCTGCGTGCCCTCTCGGCCGCCGTCGACCTCGACCTGGTGCACTACGGCACGAAGGCCGACGCGGACGAGATCCGTGACACCGCCGTCGCCCAGCCGCTGCTGGTCGCCGCCGGACTGGTCTCCGCGACGGCTCTCGGCGAGGTGTCCCCGAACGCGGTCGCCGGTCACAGCGTCGGCGAGATCACCGCCGCCGTGTTCGCCGGTGTCCTCGACGACACGGCCGCCCTGACCCTCGTACGCAAGCGCGGTCTGGCGATGGCCGAGGCCGCCGCTATCAGCCCGACCGGGATGTCCGCGCTGCTCGGCGGCGACCCTGACACCACGGTCGCGCACCTGAAGAAGCTGGGCCTGACCCCGGCCAACGTGAACGGCGCGGGCCAGATCGTGGCCGCCGGCACGCTGGAGCAGCTCGCCGCCCTGGAGGCCGACAAGCCCGAGGGCGTGCGCCGGGTCGTGGCGCTGAAGGTGGCCGGCGCGTTCCACACCGAGCACATGGGCCCGGCGGTCGACGCGCTCGCCGAGGCCGCGCGTGAACTGACGCCCGCCGACCCGCAGTTGACGTACATCTCGAACAAGGACGGCAAGGCGGTCGCCACCGGCACCGAGGTGCTGGACCGCCTCGTCGGCCAGGTCGCCAACCCGGTCCGCTGGGACCTGTGCATGGAGACCTTCCAGGAGCTCGGCGTCACCGCGCTCCTGGAGGTGTGCCCCGGCGGCACCCTGACCGGCCTCGCCAAGCGCGCCCTGCCCGGCGTCAAGACGCTGGCCCTGAAGACCCCGGACGACCTCGACGCGGCCCGCGAGCTCATCGCAGAGCACGCCAACGCCTGAAGAAGGAGCCGTACGAACATGTCGAAGATCAAGCCGAGCAAGGGCGCACCGTACGCGCGCATCCTCGGTGTGGGCGGCTACCGGCCGGTCCGTGTCGTGCCGAACGAGGTGATCCTGGAGACGATCGACTCGTCCGACGAGTGGATCCGCTCGCGTTCCGGTATCGAGACCCGGCACTGGGCGAACGACGAGGAGACCGTCGCCGCGATGTCCATCGAGGCGTCCGGCAAGGCGATCGCGGACGCGGGGATCTCCGCCGAGCAGATCGGCGGCGTGATCGTGTCGACGGTCTCGCACTTCAAGCAGACCCCGGCCGTGGCGACGGAGATCGCCGACAAGCTGGGCACGAACAAGGCCGCCGCGTTCGACATCTCGGCGGGCTGCGCGGGCTTCGGCTACGGCCTCACGCTCGCCAAGGGCATGGTCGTCGAGGGCAGCGCGGAGTACGTCCTCGTCATCGGCGTGGAGCGGCTGTCCGACCTGACCGACCTGGAGGACCGCGCGACGGCCTTCCTGTTCGGTGACGGCGCGGGCGCGGTCGTGGTGGGCCCCTCGAAGGAGCCGGCGATCGGCCCGACCGTGTGGGGTTCGGAGGGCGACAAGTCCGACACCATCAAGCAGACCGTGCCGTGGAACGAGTACGACTCCACGGGCAAGTTCCCTGCGATCACGCAGGAGGGCCAGGCGGTGTTCCGCTGGGCCGTGTTCGAGATGGCGAAGGTCGCGCAGCAGGCGCTGGACGCGGCCGGGATCAGCCCGGACGACCTGGATGTCTTCATTCCCCACCAGGCCAACGAGCGGATCATCGACTCGATGGTGAAGACGCTGAAACTGCCGGAGCACGTCACGGTCGCGCGTGACGTACGCACCACCGGCAACACCTCGGCCGCCTCGATCCCGCTCGCTATGGAGCGGCTTCTGGCGACCGGCGAGGCGAAGAGCGGCGACACCGCGCTCGTCATCGGCTTCGGGGCGGGTCTTGTGTACGCCGCGACGGTCGTTACCCTCCCCTAGGCACTCCGTGCCGGATCATCATCGGATCCGGCTTCGGACAGACCACACCTGCCGCTGCCGCGGCGGGCCGCCACACCCTCTGGATCACAAAGAAGGAGCGCCTGACATGGCCGCCACTCAGGAAGAGATCGTCGCCGGTCTCGCCGACATCGTGAACGAGATCGCCGGCATCCCGGTTGAGGACGTCCAGCTGGACAAGTCCTTCACCGACGACCTGGACGTCGACTCGCTGTCCATGGTCGAGGTCGTCGTCGCCGCCGAAGAGCGCTTCGACGTCAAGATCCCCGACGAGGACGTCAAGAACCTCAAGACGGTCGGCGACGCGACCGACTACATCCTCAAGAACCAGGGCTGAGCCACCGCTTAGGCCCGGACCACCACCAGGCCCGGGCCACCCCATAGGCCCGGCTGCATGGCCCCGCCACCCGGCGGTGGCGCCGCTTAATCCTCGTACCGTTGGAGAAAGAATTCCCGTGAGCCCGACCAATCGCACCGTGGTCGTCACCGGTATCGGCGCAACCACACCGCTGGGTGGCGACGCAGCCTCGACCTGGGAAGGTCTGATCGCCGGCAGGTCCGGCGTGAAGGCCCTGGAGCAGGAGTGGGCCGCCGAGCAGGCGGTCCGTATCGCCGCGCCGGCCGCCGTGGACCCCTCCGAGGTGATCCCGCGTCCGCAGGCCCGCCGACTGGACCGCTCGGCGCAGTTCGCGCTGATCGCGGCCAAGGAGGCGTGGGCCGACGCCGGCTTCACCGACAAGGCCGGCGAGGACACCGCCGTCGACCCCGACCGCCTGGGCACCGTCATCGCCTCCGGCATCGGCGGTGTGACGACCCTCCTCGACCAGTACGACGTGCTGAAGGAGAAGGGCGTCCGCCGCGTCTCCCCGCACACCGTCCCCATGCTGATGCCGAACGGCCCGTCCGCCAACGTGGGTCTGCTCGTGGGCGCCCGCGCGGGCGTGCACACGCCGGTCTCCGCGTGCGCGTCCGGCGCCGAGGCCATCGGCTACGCCATCGAGATGATCCGCACCGGCCGCGCCGACGTCGTCGTCGCGGGTGGCACGGAGGCGGCCATCCACCCGCTGCCCATCGCCGCGTTCGGCAACATGATGGCGATGTCCAAGAACAACGACGACCCGCAGGGCGCCTCGCGTCCCTACGACACCGCCCGCGACGGCTTCGTCCTCGGCGAGGGCGCCGGCGTCCTGGTCCTGGAGTCCGCCGAGCACGCCGCCAAGCGCGGTGCCCGGGTGTACGCGGAGGCGGTCGGACAGGGCATCTCGGCCGACGGCCACGACATCGTGCAGCCGGAGCCGGAGGGGCGCGGCATCTCGCACGCCCTGCAGAACCTGATGGACAACACCGACCTGGACGCGGCGGAGATCGTGCACGTGAACGCGCACGCGACCTCGACGCCGGCCGGTGACGTGGCCGAACTGAAGGCGCTGCGCAAGGTGTTCGGCGACGACGCGGACCACATGGCGGTCTCCGCGACCAAGTCGATGACCGGTCACCTGCTGGGTGGCGCGGGCGGCGTCGAGTCGGTCGCGACCGTGCTCGCGCTCTACAACCGGATCGCACCGCCGACCATCAACGTCGAGAACCTCGACCCGGAGGCGGAGGCCAACGCGGACGTCGTCCGCGGCGAGGCCCGCAAGCTGCCGGTCGAGGGCCGTATCGCCGCCCTGAACGACTCGTTCGGATTCGGTGGGCACAACGTGGTGCTGGCGTTCCGGACGGTCTGAGAACTCCTGTACGACGCTGAGGGCCCCCACCGGACGGTGGGGGCCCTCAGCGTGTGCGGAACGAAACGTCAGACCACCTGGTGCAGCCAACGCACCGGAGCACCCTCGCCCGCGTACCTGAACGGCTCCAACTCGTCGTCCCAGGGCTTGCCCAGGAGCTTGGCGATGTCGGCTTCCAGGTTCGTCTCGCCCTGTTGGGACCTCGCCAGGGCGGCGCGGAGGCGGTCCTCGGGGATGAGGATGTCGCCGTGGATGCCGGTGACGGCGTGGAAGATGCCGAGGTCGGGGGTGCAGCTGTAGCGCTCGCCCTCGGCGGTGGGGCAGGGCTCGGCGGTCACCTCGAAGCGGAGGAGGTGCCAGCCGCGGAGGGCGGACGCCAGCTTGGACGCCGTTCCCGCCTCCGCCTGCCAGGAGAATTCGGAGCGCCACGTTCCGGGCGCGGCGGGCTGTCGGATCCAGTCGAGGCTGACGCGTGTGCCGAGCACCCCGGCGACGGCCCACTCGACGTGCGGGCACAGCGCGCGCGGCGCGGAGTGCACGTACAGAACTCCACGTGTCGTCACCGGGACCTCCGGACAGAGCGGGGCATCTTACTGACTGGCAAACGGCGGTGGCGGGGCAGCCACGTTGAGGGCGAGGCTACCGTGCGGCGACGCGCGGAGTGTGACGTACCGTCCCTCCCGGTGCCAGGAAACCCTGCCATTCACCCAGGGGGACGCCTGTACGGGGGTGAGCCGTTGCATCGGGACGCAACGGGAACCCTGGCGCGTTGTTATGGGTTGAGACCGTTATGGAGGGGATGGGTCTCAACATGCGAATGCGACGCAGTCGTTCACGAGCCGCGCTCGCCCTCATGACAGCGGCCGTGCTCGGCGCGGCCGGCTGCGACTCGGGCGGGGGCGCGTCCTCCGGCACTCACAGCAAGAGCGGTACGGCTGCCAAGGCGAAGCCCTCCCCCACCCCGGTCTGGGACCGCAGCCCGTCCTCGGTCGCGGCCGTGGGCGACTCCATCACCCGTGGTTTCGACGCCTGTACGGTCCTGTCGGACTGCCCCGAGGTGTCCTGGGCGACGGGCACCGAAGCCTCGGTCGACAGTCTCGCCGTACGGCTGCTGGGGAAGACGGGAGCGGCCGAGCGGAGTTGGAACTACGCGGAGACCGGCGCGCGGATGGCCGACCTGCCCGCCCAGATCACCCAGGCGGTCGTCCGCAAGCCGCAGTTGGTCACGGTGATGGTGGGGGCCAACGACGCCTGCCGGGCCTCCACCTCGGCGATGACCTCGGTCGCCGACTTCCGCACCGAGTTCGAGACCTCGCTGAAGTCCCTGCGCCGGGCGCTGCCGAAGACACAGGTCTACGTCGCGAGCGTGCCGAATCTCAAGCGTCTCTGGTCGCAGGGGCGGACCAACCCGCTGGGCAAGGCGGTGTGGAAGCTGGGGATCTGCCCCTCGATGCTGGCCGACGCGGACTCCCTGGACTCGGTGGCCACCGAGCGCCGCGACACGGTGCAGGACCGGGTGGAGGAGTACAACAAGGTCCTGGAGCAGGTGTGCGCGACGGACGTGCGCTGCCGTTTCGACGGGGGCGCGGTCTACGACTACCGCTTCGGCACGGACCAGTTGAGCCACTGGGACTGGTTCCACCCGAGCAAGGACGGTCAGGCGCGGCTCGCGGCGATGGCCTACCAGCGGATCACCGCACGCGAACCCGTGACCTAGGGTTTCCCTCATGAGCGAACTTTTCGGCACCCTCCCCGACGGCACCCCCGTGCACCGCTGGACCCTGGAGCGGGCGGGCGTGCGGGTGCGGGTGCTGTCGTACGGCGGGATCGTGCAGTCGGTGGAGGTGCCGGACCGGGCGGGCCACGCGGCGGACGTGGTACTCGGGTTCGCCGCTCTGGACGGCTATCTCACCCACCCGGAGCCGTATCTCGGCGCGCTGGTCGGCCGGTACGCGAACCGGATCGCGGGCGGCCGTTTCCCGCTGGAGGGCGTGACCTACTCCCTCGCGCGGAACAACGCGCCCAACTCCCTGCACGGCGGCGAGCACGGCTTCGACAAGCGGGTGTGGGACGTGGAGCCGGTCGAGCACGGGCTGCGGCTGAGCCGGGTCAGCGGGGACGGCGAGGAGGGCTTCCCCGGGCGTCTCGACGTCTCGGCGACGTACACGCTGGACGCGTCGGGCGCGCTGCGCATCGCCTACGAGGCGACGGCGGACGCGCCGACCGTCGTGAACCTCACGAACCACAGCTACTTCGACCTGAGCGGCGGCGGAAACGCGGGTGGGCACGAACTGCGGCTCGCCGCCTCGCGGTTCACGCCCGTCGACGCCGACCTGATTCCCACCGGTTCGCTCGACGACGTGACCGGCACCCGCTTCGACTTCCGCGAGTCGCGGAAGGTCGGCACCGGCTACGACCACAACTTCGTGCTCGACAAGGGCCTGACCGCCGCCCCCGCCGAGATCGCCGAGCTGCACGAACCGGCGTCCGGCCGGGTGCTGACGATCGCGACGACCGAGCCCGGCATCCAGCTCTACACCGGGGACCACCTGAGCGACCCGTTCGCCCCGGGCGCCGGAATCGCCCTGGAGACCCAGCACTTCCCGGACTCGCCGAACCGTCCGGACTTCCCGAGCACGGAACTGCGCCCGGGCGAGGTCTACCGCTCGGAGACGGTCTACGCCTTCTCGACCCGCTGACGAGAGCCCGCTGACCGTGGCGGCGACGCGGGCAGGAAATGAGCCCCGGTCCAGGGGTCAGGTCCCGGACCGGGGCTGTCTGTGGGGAGGCGGGTCCCGGGTCAGACGTTAATCGTCGTGGCGACCCTCCGGTCGGTGATCGAGCGCCCCGCCTGGATCTCGTACGAACCCTTTACAACTGCCCACCCGTTCGCCGTCTCATCCCAGATCTCGAAAGATCGGCGCGGGAGTTCGACGCGCACCTCGACGCTCTCGCCGGGCCCGGCCTCGACCCCGGCGAATCCGGCCAGCCAGCGGGCCGGGCGCTCGGGATCGGGCTCGGTCGGGGCCAGATAGACCTGAACGACCTCACGCCCGTGCCGGGCACCGGAGTTGGTGACGCGGACGGTGACGGACGAACCGTCGGCCTTGATGTCGTCATAGGTCCAGTCGGTGTAGCCGAGGCCGTGCCCGAAGGGGTACGAGGGGGTGCGGCCCGCTTTCTCCCAGGCGCGGTAGCCGATGAACACGCCCTCGGTGTAAGGGAGCTCGCCGTTCTCGGGGACCACTCGGCTGACCGGGGCATCGGCCAGCGAACCCCAGGTGGTGGGGAGCCGACCGCCGGGTTCGTGGGCGCCGGTGAGGACGTCGGCGAGGGCGGCGCCGGCCTCCTGGCCGGGGAACCAGCCGAGCAGGACGGCGGCGACCTCCTCGCGCCAGGGCAGTTCGACCGGGGAGCCGGAGTTGACGATCACGACGGTGTTCGGGTTGGCGGCGGCGACGGCGTGCACCAAGTCGTCCTGGCGGCCGGGCAGTTGAAGATCTGTACGGTCATACCCCTCCGACTCCACGCGCTCGGTGGTGGCGACCACGACGACGGCGGTGTCGGCGGCGCGGGCCGCCTCGACGGCCTCGGCGATCAGTTCGTCGGGATCGCGCTGCGGTTCCTGGTGGGCGAGTGAGAAGCCGACGACCCGGAGGGGGATGCCGACCGGGCGGGCGACGGTGTGGGTCAGGGACACCTCGACCGGGGCGTCGGCGGAGAGTTCGACGAGGGCCCGGGGTTCGGGGGCGCCGAAGAAGGAGATGAACGGGTCGTCCTTGGCCGGGCGTTGGACGTCTTCGTAGTACGTCGTGCCGTCGACGGTGAGGACGAACGCTCCGATTCCCTTGATCCCGAAGGTGTGTTGCCCGGTGGCGCGCGGGGTGAAGGTGCCGGTGAGTTCGACGGTGTGGAGGATGTCGTGGGTGACACCGTCCGGAAGGTCCGAACCCACCCACGTGATCTGCCCGTTGGGCAGGGGGACGGTCGCGACGACCTGGCCGGCCGCGTCCCGGCAGAGCGCGCGCAGGGTGAACCCCTGCTCGGCGACGGCGAGTTCGGTGTTCGGGTCGGCGCCGACGGCGTAGCTCAGAGCGCCTTCGGGGAGGGCGGCGGTGAGGCCGTCGAGCGGGGAGACGATCCGGGCCGGGAAGACGGTGGCGGAGCCGCCACCGAGGACGCGGGCGGCGCGGGCGGCGGCACCGATGAGCGCGACAGTCGTATTCGGCTTCAGCGGAAGGGCGTTGCCCTGGTTCCGCACGAGGACGAAGGAACGGCGGGCGATCTCGCGGGCGAGGGCCTCACCGTCGACGGGGGACGGGAGTTCGGCTTCCGCGACGACGGGTTCGGCGCGGGCCAGGATGCCGACGCGGGCGGCGAGCCGCAGCACGTTCCGTACGGCCGCGTCGACCGTGGCCTCGGCGACCTCGCCGGCGCGCACGGCCCGGGCGAGGGCCTCGCCGTACACGGTCTTCGGGCCGGGCATGGCGACGTCGAGGCCGCCCTCGATGGCGCCGACGGTGGAGCGGGCGGCCGTCCAGTCGGAGACGTTGAAGCCGTCGAAGCCCCATTCACCGCGCAGGATCTCGTTCACCAGGAGGCGGTGTTCGGTCATCGTCGTGCCGTTGACCGTGTTGTAGGCGGTCATGACGCCCCAGGGGCGGGCCTGCTCGACGATGAGCTCGAAGGGGGCCAGGTACAGCTCGCGCAGCGCGCGTTGGGAGATGAGGTTGTCGACGGTGAAGCGGTCGGTCTCGGCGTCGTTGGCGACGAAGTGTTTGACGGTGGTGCCCACGCCGCCCGACTGGACGCCTTCCACACATCCCGAGCCGATCCGCCCGGTGAGGTACGGGTCCTCGCTGTACGCCTCGAAGTGCCGGCCGCCGAGCGGCGAGCGATGGAGATTGACGGTCGGGGCGAGCAGGACGTGGACGCCCTTGCGGCGGGCCTCCTGGGCGAGCAGTACACCGGCGCGGCGGGCGAGTTCGGGGTCCCAGGCGGCGGCGAGGGCGGTCGGGGACGGCAGTGCGACGGAGGGATCGTCGGCGGTCCAGTGCCGGCCCCGGACACCGATCGGGCCGTCGGACATGACGAGGGACGCCAGGCCGATCTCCGGGAGCGCGGGCAGCGACCACATGTCCTGACCGGCCAGCAGCCGGGTCTTGGCATCGAGATCGAGCGCGCCGAGGGCCGCTTCGACGACTGCCTCACGCGCTTCATGGGTTTCCGCCACCGCGGCGCCTCCTCGTTGAGTCCGTCCTGTGCGCTGTGCCCTGTGCCTCCATCGTGCACGGGTTACCTGTAGATCGGTAGGTTTCGTAACCTTGCCGTTATATTTACGACTGGTGGATGTCGTACGGTGACGCAATGAACGCCAGGGCCAAGAGTGCGGAGCGGCGCGCCGAGATCGTGCGGGCGGCGCTGGAGGTGATCGCCGAGCGCGGCTACCGCGGCGCGAGCCTGGCGGCGGTGGCGGAGCGGGTCGGGCTGACCCAGCAGGGCCTGCTGCACTACTTCCCCACGAAGGACGCGCTGCTGGTCGCCGTCCTGGAGGAACGGGACCAGTGGGACGCGGTCCCGGACAGCCAGTGGCGAATCGACCTGCTCGCATCCCTCGTCGAGTACAACGCGATGCGGCCGGCGATCATCCAGACCTTCTCCGCGCTGCTCGGGGAGAGCGTCACGGAAGGGCATCCGGCGCGCGACTACTTCACCGCGCGGTACGCCAGGGTGCGGGCGAGCATGGCGGGGGTGCTGCGCGCCGAGTACGGCGACCGCCTGCCGAACGGCCTCACCCCTGAGCGGACGGCCCCGCTCCTGGTCGCGGTGATGGACGGCCTGCAGTACCAGTGGCTGCTGGATCCGGAGTCGGTGGACATGCCCGGGGCGTTCCGCGACTTCCTGACCCTGCTGGGCGAGACCTGACCCCGCCCGACTCCCCTACACCTGCCGCCAGATGACGGCGAGCGTCTTGCTCACCACGCACACCAGGGCGAGGACGAGGGCCCAGTCGAGGGCCCCGGCGAGGGCCAGCGCGGCGACCCCCGCACCGAACCACACCACCTCGAAGACGACCCGACCGGCGCCTCGCGTCCTGTACTTGGCCTTGGGCGAACCGCACAGTCCCCACAACACCGCGAGCACGACGGGCGCGCCAAGGCCGAGCAGCCAGGTCAGCGGGGTGGCGAGGTCCCGGGTGAACCCCCAGTAGGCGACGGCGACAAGGGCGCCGAGCTCAATGGCGAAGAGGACACCGAGGTTCGCTGCCTTCGCGGTCTTCACTGCCGTCATGAGCCGCAGTATCCCCCGGAACGGATCACTCCGTCCCGGCCACGGCGGCCACGACTTCGACCTCGACCAGCGCTTCCGCCCGGAACAGCCGCGACACCTCGAAGGTCATGCTGGTGGGCGGGGTCCCGGTGAGGAACTCCCTGCGTACGGCGCCGTATTCGCCGAGCCCGCTGATGTCGGTCAGGTAGGTGCGGATGTTGATGACGTCGGCGAGGGTCGCGCCGTGTGCCTTGAGGAGGGCGGCGATGGTCTCGAAGACGCCTCGGCTCTGCTCGGCGAGGGTGGCGCCCTCCGCGATCTGGCCGGAGAGGAACAACAGGGCGCTCCCGTCGGCCTGTTCGACGCGGGCGACCTGGGAGTAGTAGGGGCTCAGGGGCCGGGGTGCGGAGGCGGGGTTGTCCAGGGTGATGCGCATGGCGTCGACGCTAGGTCCGGCCCTGCGGTGCGACAAGCGAATGTCTAGCATGGCCGACATGCCCGTCCCGCATGGCAGTTCACCGCGCACCGCCCTTCCCGAGCTCTCCACCGTCTGGCTGCGGGTGTTCCTGGAGGTCGTCCGGCACGGTTCGTTCACGGTGGCCGCGCGGACGCTGGGCTGGACCCAGTCCGCGGTGTCGCGGCAGATCGCCTCGCTCGAATCGGCCCTGGACGGCGCCCAGTTGTTCGACCGGCTGCCGAGGGGTGTACGGCTCACGGAGGCGGGGCGGGTGCTGGTGCCGTACGCCGAGGCCGTCACCGAGTCGCTGCACGGGGCCGGGCGGGAGCTGGCGGCGCTGCACGAACTCGCGGGCGGGCGCGTACGGTTCGGGGCGTTCGCGACGGCCGACGCTGCACTCGTGCCCCGCGCCCTCGCCGCCTTCCGTGACCGCCACCCCGCAGTGCGGCTGTCCCGCGAGGAAGGCCTCACGCCACGCCTCCTGGACCGGCTGACGTCCGGGCACCTGGACCTGGCGATCGTCTCCACGACGGGACGGGCACCACTCGAAGCGTACGAACTCCACCATCTCCTCGACGAGTCGCTGTACGTCGCGGTGCCTGCCGGTCACCCCCTCGCCGGGCAGGGACCCGTGCGGCTGGCCCAACTCGCCGACTGCGACTGGATATCCGGCAGCCCGCGCCCCGAGAGCACCCTCCTCGACGCGGCCCTGCGACAGGGCTTCCGCCCTCGCATCGCCCACGTCGTCGGCGAGTGGACCGCCAAGCAGGGCTACGTGGCCGCAGGCCTCGGCGTGACCCTGGTGCCGGCGCTCGCCGCCGACTCCGTACGACCGGACGTCGTGCTGCTGCCGGTCCTGGACGAAGGGACGCCGGCCCGGGCGGTGTACGCGGCGACGGTGCGCGGGCGGTCGCTGTCGGCGGCGGCGAAGGCGTTCCTCGGGGTACTGGGCGAAGAGGCGAGAGGGATCGGATCGTCCGCCGCACCCGTGGCGTAGACCACTCCCGTCACGCGATACTGCGGCCGTCCGGCACCGCACCCCACTGCGACGGAAGGCCCCAACCACTTTGAATGTCATACGAGTTCGGACAGGCATCCTCGGACTGGCCCTGCTGGCCGGATTCTCCGCCCCCGGCACCAGCGTGGCGGCGGACACCACACTCCCCCCGACCGTCGAGGAACAACGGCTCGACAGGGCGGTCCCCCAGGAGATCCTCGAACACTCCGGATTCGACACCGTGGCACCGGAGTTCACCCACGCCCTCGAAGGGGCGCACAGCTACGCGCAGGCCCGCCGCATCGTCGTACGCGAAGGAACCGCCCTGTGGCAACGGGCAGTCGACCGGGCGCAGGGCCGGGGTCCCGCCGGCGGGGATCTGAGCCGGGACGACGACCGGCCGCTGTACTGGGCGCGGCTGGGCATGACCAGGGAAGTGCGGGCCTGGGCACCGGAGTTCGGGATCAGCAGTGAGCAACGGACCGCGCTGCTCTCCGAGTTGGAGCAGACCTCGCGCGGCCAGAGCAGCATCCGCTATCCGGCCCGCGACAAGGGGCTGAAGCGGATCCTGGTGACCGGCTTCGACCCGTTCACGCTGGACGCGGACATCAGGATCTCCAATCCGTCCGGGGCCACCGCGCTCGCGCTCGACGGCACGGTGATCCGGACTGCGGACGGCCCGGCCCGCATCGAGACGGCCATGTTCCCGGTGCGCTGGGCCGACTTCGCCGAGGGAACCGTGGAGCGAACGCTGCGGCCGTACCTGCCAGAAGTGGACCTGTTCACGACGGTGAGCCAGGGACGGGTGGGCCGTTTCGACGTCGAGCGGGCCAACGGGGCCTGGCGGGGCGGATACCCGGACAACGACAAGATCTCGCGTACGGAGACCGTCCCGGTCACCGACCCGGCCTCGCAGCCCCAGTGGACGTCGACGACCCTGCCGTACCAGGCGATCGTGGCCGCGAACACCGGACGTTTCCCCGTCTACGACCACACCGAGGTCACCGAGATCCCGGCGGGCGGGACGACCCCCGTCGTACGGCCGGACGGACCGACCGCGGGCTCCACGGCCCGTGCCGGTGGCGGCGGCAACTACCTCTCCAACGAGATCGCCTACCGAGCGACCCTGCTGCGGGACCGGCTGGGACTGCACGACTCGCTGCCGGGCGGGCACATCCACACACCGGTGCTGCAGTTCGGGACGGGCAACACGGACCCGGCGACCGGGACGATCACCGATCCCCAGTTCGTACAGAACCGGGTGGACATCATCGCGCAGGTCAGGGCGATGGTGACGGCGGCGATGGACGCGTCAGCGGTCCACTGACGCGGGCCCGCTCTCCGTGTCCTCCCCCTCGGTCTCCTCGTCCAGCAGGTCCCGCGCCATCATCGTCGCCCCCGCCACCGCACCCGGCATCAGGAAGACGGCGACGAACGGGACCAGGAAGGCGAGGCCGAGGGGGGTGCCGAAGCCCCAGATCAGGGGCTTGCGGGAGCGGAGGAGGGTGAGGCGGGCGCGGAGGTCGACGCCCCGGCGCTGCAGGGCCACGGCCGTCAGTTCCTCGGTGAGGAAGAACCCGGTGACGAAGAAGCCGATCACCGGGACGACGGTCTGCCCGACGAAGGGCAGGAACCCCAGGGCGAAAAGCAGAACGCCCCAGACAAGCGCACGGATCAGCACGCGGAGGCTGTCGCGGGCCGAGATCCACAGTTCACGCCAGAGCGGCAGGCCCGACTCGGGGGCCGTGCCGTCGGGCGAGACGTCCCGGTCGACCTTCTCGGAGAGGGTCTCGTAGAAGGGCTGCCCTATCAGCAGGGTGACCGCCGTGAAGGTCAACACCGAGAGCAGCAGGGCCAGTACGAACAGGACCGCCGTAAGGAACCCCCGGAACAGGCCCTGCCACGGACTCGCCCAGTGGTCCGCGAACGGCGTGGCCCAGCTGACGAAGTCCCCACCCCACAACGCGAGCGCGACAAGCGCCGCGACATAGAGAACCAGCGTGATCAGCCCAGGAACCAGACCGAACCCGTAGTGCCGTCCGTGCCGGGCCACCCAGCGCTGGCCCTTCAGGAGATAGCCGAATCCCGCCCCAAGATCATGCATGGGGAGAACCTTACTCAGGGTCCCGGCCGACACCGGGTGGGGTGCGCCGCGGCCACGGACGTCGACCGCTCAGGACAGCCTGCCGGAGGCGTGCAGCGCGTCGAACACCATCCGGTCCACCGCCGAGACCCGCGCGCGATCGCCGTAGCCGAACCAGTCCGACTCCACGATCTCCGCCGAGGGCATCAGCGGACCGGTGTACTCGGCGGTGTAGCAGATCATCCGGAACTCGATGCTTCCGTCGCCGTCCCCCCGCGTCTCGAAGGTGCCGACGTGCACCATCGTGGCCGTATCGACCCGGGACCGGAGTTCCTCTGCGATCTCGCGTGCCAAGGTCTCGGCATCGGACTCACCCGGCTCCCGCTTCCCGCCCGGGAAGTAGAAGACGTCCACACCACGGTCGCGCGTCACCAGCACCCGCCCGTCACGCACCAGGACCCAGGCCACCTTCTCCGGAACGACGGCGATCACCCCCTCCCCACAGACGCCCTCAAGCCACACCCACACCCACCACAACCCCATGATCCGCCGCGGGTGACACCGCAGCGGTCACCCGTACCGCGGTGGCCCGTGCCACCCGCCCCGCACGAAAGGCCGCGGCCAGCAGTACCGGCTGAACCCTCTCCAGGGCGGCGACCAACAGCTCCTCGCCCGCGACCACCATCGGCACGGCCGTCTTCGTGGTCACGGCCGCGGCCTCCGCGAGGTCGGCGAGAGGCGGGAGGGTGGCCCGGAGGACCTTCGCGCCCGCAGTCGCCGCGCGTTGCGCGAGGGCCACCTGCGGGGGCAGCAGCGGAGCCAGCGCCGCCGTCAACGCCTCGGCGATGCGCCGGAGTTCGGGAGAGGAATCGGCCAGGCCGTCGGCCGCCGCGCGGAGCAGCGGGGTGAGGGCGAGCAGTATGCCGGCCGCCACGCCGGCCGCCGCGGGCAGCAACGGGGAGGCCGCCTCGACCAGATCGCCGAGCGCGGCGGCGAACTCCTCGACGGCCGGTTCCACCGCGTCGAGAACGGGCATCAGGCTGTCCCCGAGCACACCCAACAGCATCTGCGCCGGCCGACTCACCGGATGCACGGCCAGCGGCGCACCGGTCGTACCGAGCCGCGTCAGGGTGTCGACAATGCGATAGAACGCCTCCTGGGCCTGCGGCGAAGCGCTCGCCTCGGCCAGCTCGGCGGTGGTCTCCTGCAGCACCCGCAGCGCCTCGGCACCCGAACCGTCCCGTGGATCAAGGGTGTTGATGGCGATTCTGGTGATGTTCCCGGCGGTGTCCAGGAGTTGTCCTGTGATGTCGCCGGTGCTGCGCGCCATACGCACCACATCATCCCTGCTGGGAAGCGAAGGAATGGTTGCCATGGGAACCCCTCTCCACGCGCCCGCCGCCCGCCGCCCGCTGCCCGGTACCTGTGCTCAGCATGCCCATTCCCCACCCCCCTGAATGCGACATCCGGGCATCGGTGACACCAACACCTTCCCCGCGTCTTCCCTGGCCCATTGAGTCGAACGGGTGCCGCTCGCCGTACCGATCTCTGGAACCAGGAGGAGGTCCGAGGGGGAACTCCCGCAGGTCGGACAGGCGTTGTTCACCATGGCACACGCGAGCAGCGGATCAGTTGAGGAGAGCGGATGACCCAGGAGATCCACGGCACCGTAGCCGACGGCTTCGAAGCGGTCCGGGAGGAGTTCGCCGCGTTCGTGTCGACGGAACGCGCGGACTACGAAGGCCAGTTGTGCGCATACGTACACGGCCGACAGGTCGTAGACCTCTGGGCCGGACCGCCCGGCACCACCAGCAACTCCCTCTACGGCGTGTTCTCGTCCACCAAGGGCGCGGCCCACCTCGTGGTGGCCCTGCTGGCCCAGGACGGCACCCTCGAACTGGACCGCAAAGTCACCTACTACTGGCCGGAGTTCGCATCCGAGGGCAAAGGCGCGCTGACTCTACGCGAGTTGCTGGCGCACCGGGCGGGCCTGATCGGCACGGACACCGGCTTCGCCCTCGACGAACTCGCCGACGACCGCGCGGTCGCCGAACGCCTCGCCGACCAACGCCCGTTCTGGCGCCCCGGCACGACCTTCGGCTACCACGCGCTGGTCATCGGCGCCCTGACCGGCGAGATCGTAAGAAGAGCCACGGGCCGTTCCCTCCAGGACGTGTACGAGGAAAGAGTCCGCGCCCCCTACGCCCTGGACTTCTACCTGGGCCTCCCCGCCACCCAGGAGCCACGCTTCCGCACCACCCAGCCACACCCGCTCTCCCCCGAAGAACAGGCCCTGCACGCCACCGAACCGGACAGCCGCCACAGCCTCGCCGGCATCGCCTTCAACGAACACGCGCCCCAGCCCACCGTGTTGGTGTCTCTCCCCAACGAAAGAGTCATCCGCGCCAAGGGCCCCGCATCGGTCGGCGGAGTGGCATCGGCACGCGGCCTGGCAGGCCTGTACGCGGCGGCGATCAGCGTGGTCGAGGACCGGGCCCCGCTCCTGAAGCCGGACACAGTCGCGGAGTTCGGCCAGCTCCACTCCGCGGGCCACGACATGATCACCGGCACGCACCGGGCGTACGGCCTCGGTTTCCAGGCGACGGCGAACACCTGGTACTCGTTCCTGAGCGCCGGCACGATCGGCCACAGCGGCGCCGGAGGCTCCCAGGCCTTCGCCGACCCCCGCACCGGCCTGGCCTACGGCTACACCCGCCGCCGCTTCACCCTCCCCGGCGGCCCGGCCCCAGAAAACACCCGCCTGGTCCAAGCCGCCCACCAAGCAGCCCTGGCCAACTGAAACCAACGGCGTGGGCCCTCACCGACGGTGAGGGCCACCAAACTCCCGCTGTCCCCACGCGCCGGCCTAGAGGGAGCCGTAGGGGCGGGCCGGTGCCGAGAGGCTGTGGGGCCCCTCACGCTCGGGCGAAGCCGAGAGTGGGGGATCGCGTAGGCGCGCAGCGCCGAGCACGATGGGGCTCTCGACACCGGCTTCAGGCGCCCCGAAGGCGACCGAACCAAAAGAGTTGCGCGCACGGCGCCTTCTCAACACCGGCCAGGCCAAGGGGTCACAGGGTCACAGGGTCACAGCTTGACGATCATCTTCCCCGTGTTGTCCCCCCGCAGCTGTCCCAGGAACGCCTCAAGGTTGTTCTCGATCCCCTCGACGACGGTCTCCCGGTACTTCAGCTCACCGGAAGCCACCCAGGCGCCGACCTCCCGCACGAACTCCGGCTGCAGGTCGTAGTGGTCGCCGACGAGGAATCCCTCGATACGCCCCCGGGTCTGGATGAGGCGCCCGAGGTTCTTCGGCCCGGCCACGGGCTCGGTGCTGTTGTAGACCGAGATCATGCCGCAAATGGCAATACGCCCACGCTCGTTGAGCGAACCGATGGCAGCCTCGAGGTGGTCGCCCCCGACATTGTCGAAGTACACATCGACACCGTCCGGAGCAGCCTCGCGCAGCTGCTGACTCACCGGCCCGTTCTTGTAGTTGAAGGCGGCGTCGAACCCGTACTCCTCCACAAGAAGCTTGACCTTCTCGTCGGATCCGGCGGACCCGACGACCCGCGACGCACCCTTGAGCTTGGCGATCTGCCCGACCTGGCTGCCCACGGCACCAGCCGCACCCGAGACGAACACCGAGTCGCCCTCCTTGAAGGAGGCGGTGCGCAGCAGTCCGGCGTAGGCGGTGAGGCCGGTCATGCCGAGGACGCCGAGGTAGGTGGAGAGCGGGGCGAGGTCGGGGTCGACCTTGACGGCGCCCTTGGCGTCGATGGTCGCGTACTCGCGCCACCCGCCGAAGTGCAGAACGTGGTCCCCGACCGCGAACCCCTCGGCGTTGGACTCGACGACCTCGCCGACCGCGCCGCCCTGCATGACCTTGCCGAGCTCGAACGGGGCGACGTAGGACTTGGCGGCGCTCATCCGGCCGCGCATGTACGGGTCGACGGAGAGGTACTTGTTCCGCACCAGCACCTGGCCCTCGTCCGGGGTACGGGTCTCGGTCTCCACCAGGGCGAAGTCCTCGGGCTTCGGCCAGCCGACCGGACGGCTGAGCAGGTGCCATTCGCGGTTGATCATCACAAGCGCCCTTCTACGTGTCTCCGTGCGGGTCTCCGTGCGTGTCTTGTTGCAGGGAGCCTCAAATACTTCAGTACCTGAAACAACCATGCCTCTGAATATTTCATGATGTCAAGTAACGGGGTACGCTGGAGCGCATGTCCACACCCGAAAAGACGCGCTCCGACAAGACGCGCCGCGCCGACCCCGTGACCCTGGAGGTCGTCGAGCTGATCGGCGACGTCGTGGCGCGGTTCTACGAGGACTACGAGGACGCGGCGGGCGACCACTCGCTGACCGGCGCCCAGGCACGGTTGCTCAGCCTGCTGTCCCTGGAGCCGCTGCCGATGCGCAAGCTGGCGCAGAAGCTGAAGTGCGAGCCGTCGAACGTCACCGGGATCGTGGACCGGCTGGAGACCCGGGGTCTGGTGGAGCGCCGCCCCGATCCCGCCGACCGGCGCGTGAAGCTGGCGGCGGCGACGGACGAGGGGCGGCGGATGGCCCGTAGCCTGCGGGAATCCCTCCGATTCGCCCGGGAGCCGCTCGCGGGGCTGTCGGACGACGAAAGGCTGGCACTCCGAGGCCTGCTGCGACGGATGCTGGAGATCTGACCGTCCGACCCCGAACCCGAGCCGAACGGCTCAGGAGCACCACCACAGGATCTGCTTGCAGGTTTCCGAGGGCGACGGCGTCGGACTCGGTTCCGACGACGACGGCTCCGAGGTCGGAGTGGTCGTCGGATCGGTGGTGGATGTCGACGTGTGGGACGTGTTACCGGCAGCGGTCGTCGGTCTCAGCGACGCGGAGGGACTCTTCGTCCCCTTCCCGGACTCCGAAGGCGAAGCCGACCGGGACGCCGACGCGTCCGGAGACGCCGAACCCGTACCCGCCCCCACGGTCTTCGTGTCACCCGGCGGCCCGGCCGTGCCGCCGGCCTCCGAGGACGCCGCGCCCTCCGCCGACGCGTCACCCGGTGCCGCGGGCTTCGAGGCCGAGAACGGCGCGTCCGTGCCCAGCTCGGCAAGGCTCAGCCCGCCGGCCGCGAGCACGAAGCCGGCCGCGACGAGGAGCAGCCGGCGTCGCCGCCGACGATGTGCGGCGGCCTTGCGATCGCGACGACTCGCACCTGGCGCACCCAGGTCCTCCGGGTCACCGTCGTCGCCGCTGTCGCCTCGCCCGCGGTTCTTCCGCCGCGCGGCGCGACCCTCGTGTTCGCCGCCGTACCCCTCGTCCGACTCACCGGTGCCGGAGGCCTGGTCGCCCCCACCGTCCGTTTGCGAACGCACGTCGACTTCGGGCGCGTGGGCAGGAGGTGACTCGGCTGACGCTTCGGCAGATGTGCCGCACCCCGGGCACACGAGGGCGCCGTTCAGATGCCGGCCGCAGGGGTGGCAGTAGTTCATGACGCCGGAAGACTAAGTTCCCCACAGGTAACGTTCATAGTCACACCTGTGAAAGTTGTGCAAGGAACCGCGCGCCGAACCCGACCGGAACCTGACAAGAACCTCATCGGGACCCGACCGGCGATCGACCCCCTTACCGAAATCGTTACTTGTTCGACCCATTGACACTCCAGCCCCGCCGTCCTTACTGTCTGCCCAGCATTTCGAACGTGAGCCGAAATTTCGAACAGCACCAAAGAGCACAGGGGGCATCTGCCGTGCGCATCACGGGAATCAGCACGCACGTGGTCGGGACGCCATGGCGCAATCTGACGTACGTCCAAGTGCACACCGACGAGGGCGTCACCGGAGTCGGCGAGACCCGGATGCTGGGCCACACCGACGCGCTGATCGGTTACCTGCGCGAGGCCGAGGCAAACCACATTCTCGGTTCCGACCCGTTCGCCGTGGAAGACCTCGTACGCCGGATGAAGTACGGCGACTACGGCCGTGCGGGCGAAATCGTCATGTCCGGCATCGCCGTCGTCGAGATGGCCTGCTGGGACATCAAGGGCAAGGCACTCGGTGTGCCGGTGTGGCAGCTGCTCGGCGGCAAGGTCACCGACAAGGTGAAGGCGTACGCCAACGGCTGGTACACCACCGAGCGGACCCCGGAGGCCTATCACAAGGCCGCCCAGGGGGTCATGGAGCGCGGCTACAAGGCCCTGAAGATCGACCCGTTCGGCACCGGGCACTTCGAACTCGACCACGAGCAGACCCTGTACGCCGTCTCGCTCATCGAGGCCGTACGGGACGCGATCGGCCCGGACGCCGAGCTGATGCTGGAGATGCACGGCCGCTTCTCACCCTCCACCGCCGTACGGCTCGCGCGCGAACTCGCGCCGTTCAAGCCCGCGTGGCTGGAGGAGCCGGTCCCGCCGGAGAACCTGAAGGCGCTGGAGAAGGTCGCCGCCAAGGTGGACATCCCGGTCGCCACGGGTGAGCGCATCCACGACCGCGTCGAGTTCCGCGAGCTGTTCGAGAGCCAGGCCGTCGACATCATCCAGCCCGACGTCGGTCACATCGGCGGCATCTGGGAGACCCGCAAGCTCGCCGCGACCGCCGAGGCGCACTACGTCCTCGTCGCCCCGCACAACGTCGGCGGACCGGTGCTGACCGCCGCCTCGCTCCAAGTCGGCTTCTCCACCCCGAACTTCAAGATCCTGGAGCACTTCAACGACTTCGCGGACGCGGAGATCAAGAAGGTCGTGAAGGGTGCCCCGGAAGTCGTCGACGGCTACTTCCACCTCTCCGACGCGCCCGGTCTCGGCGTCGAGCTGGACACCGACGCGGCGGCCGAATTCCCGCAGCAGCAGGCGCGGTTCGACCTGTGGGCGGACGGCTGGGAGCAGCGCAAGCCGAAGGGCTCGAAGTGAGCACGGCGGTCGTCGTCGCGGGACCGGGCGAGCACTGCCTGGTGCCGCACGAGTCGCGGCAGCCGGACGCGGGCGAGGCGCTGGTGCGCGTCCACGCGGTCGGCATCTGCGGCAGCGACCGCGAGGTGTACCAGGGCAACAGGCCCGAGGGATACGTCCGTTACCCCCTCACGCCGGGCCACGAGTGGTCCGGCACGGTGGAGGCGGTCGGCGCCGGGGTGCCGTCGAGTCTGGTCGGCCGCAAGGTGGTTGGGGAGGGCTTCCGCAACTGCCAGGTGTGCGACCGGTGTCACGCGGGCGAGACAACGCTGTGTACGGCGGGCTATGAGGAGACGGGCTTCACCCAGCCCGGCGCCATGGCCACCACCCTCACCCTCCCCGCCCGGCTCCTCCATGTCCTCCCGGACGAGGCCGACCTGACGGCGGCGGCGCTGCTGGAACCGGCGGCCTGCATCGCGGCGGCGGCGCTGAAGGCGAACGCGCGGCCGGGTGAGCGGGTGGCCGTGGTCGGTACCGGAACCCTCGGTATGTTCGCGATCCAGTTCCTCAGGGCGAACTCCCCCGCCGAACTCCTGGTCGTGGGCTCCCGCCCGGACCGCGCGGCCCTGTCGCGGGAGTTCGGCGCCACGGACTTCCGTACCAAGCACGAACCCCTCCCCGACGACTTCGACGTGGTGATCGAGACCGCCGGCTCGGCGGACGCGGCCCGTACGGGCGCCGCCCTGCTGAGGCGCGGCGGCCGCCTGGTCCTCACGGGCATCCCGGCGCCGGGCGCGGAGGGTCTCGACCCGACCGATCTCGTCGTACGGCAGCTGGAGGTGCACACCGTCTTCGGGGCACCGCCGGACGCCTGGGCGCACACGGTGCGGGTGTTCGGCGCCGGTTTGCTCGATCCGCTTCCTCTGGTCACCCATGAGCTTCCGCTCGCCGAGTTCCCGCAGGCCATCGAGCTGGTGGGGTCCGGCGATCCCAAGGTCGGCAAGGTGCTGCTGCGGCCGTAGGGAACCCCCAGCCGTACGTCGGCACGGGGTGTCCTGACCACCCCGTGCCGGCGTACCACCACAGTCTTTCCGTACCCCGAGCCGCGAACCGCATCCGAAATACCGAACAAGAAGGACAGCCAGTGACCGACACCGCCACGGCAGCCCGCAGGCCCGGGGAGCAGGCGCTCTCCGCGCTCGGCCTGGGCGCGCCCGCCCACGACCCCGCCGACGCCTCGCCGCACACCTTCCCCGGCGGCGGTCGCTGGCGCACCGAGATTCCCTCCTGCGAGGGTCCCGAGGCGCTGACGGTCATCCTCAAGGAGTCCTCGCGCCTCGACGTGCCGATCCACCGGATCAGTCAGGGCAGCGGCGTGTGGATGCTGACCGACGCCGAGATCACCGAGATGGTCGAGGCCACGGCCGAACGCGACATCGAGCTCTGCCTGTTCACCGGTCCGCGCGGGACCTGGGACATCGGCGGCTCGGTCCGCTCCGACTCACGCGGCGGGGGCCTGCGCGCCCGGGGCCACGACGCGGTCGCCGGCTGTATCGAAGACGCCGTCCGGGCAACGGAGTTGGGCGTCAAGTGCCTGCTCGTCGCCGACGAGGGCGTGCTGTGGACGCTGCACCGGGCGCGCGTCGCCGGGATCATACCGGCCGACACGACGCTCAAGGTCTCGGCGCTGATCGGTCCGGTCAACCCGGCGGCGTACGCGGTCTACGAGCAGTTGGGCGCCGACTCCCTCAACGTGCCCAGCGATCTGACGCTGGATCACCTCACCGAGATCCGGCGGGTGTCGGCGGCTCCGATGGACATGTACATCGAGGCGCCGGACGACCTCGGTGGCTACATCCGGATGTACGAGGTCGCCGAGCTGATCCGGCGCGGCGCCCCGCTGTACCTGAAGTTCGGCCTGTCCAAGGCTCCCGGTATCTACCCGTGGGGCACCCACCTGCGCGACGTCACGCTCGACACGGCGCGCGAGCGGGTCCGTCGCGGCCGGCTCGCCCTCGACCTGCTGGCCCGGCACGGGGCGGACAGCGACATGGCTCCGCTGGGCACGAGGTTGCCGGGGTCTTTGAACCGTTTCCCCGTCGAGGGTGCCACGGGCTGAGCATCGGGGGCTGCGGGTGCGTGGGGGCTGGTCGCGCAGTTCCCCGCACCCCTGAAACCCGGGCCGGCACCAAAGGGGCGCGGGCAACTGCGCGACCAGCCCCACCGACCCGCACCACACAACGCAACACAACTGAACCACCCCGCACCGCATCCCGAACCACCCCCCACGCACCCGCTGCACTCTCAACGACGAGAAGAATGAGGCAAGTTCACATGCGCATCCGCAGAAGCGCCCTCCCTCTCATAGCCGGCGCCGCCACCCTCGCGCTGACCCTGTCCGCCTGTGGACAGAGCGGTTCGGGCGGCAGCAAGGAGAAGGAAAGCAGCGCCAAGGGCGGCACGATCGGTATCGCGATGCCGACGAAGTCCTCCGCGCGCTGGATCTCCGACGGCAACAACATGGTCAAGGACCTCAAGGCAAAGGGCTACAAGACCAAGCTGGTCTACGGCGAGGACGACCCGGACACCCAGGTCTCCCAGATCGAGAACATGATCACCCAGGGCGTCAAGGGCCTGATCATCGCGGCGATCGACAACAAGTCCCTGAACAACGTGCTCCAGGAAGCCGCGTCGGCGAAGATCCCGGTCATCGCCTACGACCGCCTCATCCTCGGCACCAAGAACGTCGACTACTACGCCTCGTTCGACAACACGAAGGTCGGCGTGCTCCAGGGCACGTACATCGCGGAGAAGCTCGGTCTGACCAGCGGCAAGAAGGGCCCGTTCAACATCGAGCTGTTCGCCGGCTCGAACGACGACAACAACACCAAGTACTTCTTCAACGGCGCGATGAGCGTGCTCCAGCCGTACATCGACAAGAAGGAACTGGTCGTCAAGTCCGGGCAGACCGCGCTGAACAAGGTCACCACCCTGCGCTGGGACGGCACCAAGGCGCAGAACCGCATGGAGGACATCCTCACCGGTTCCTACAAGACCGGCCGGGTCGACGCGGTGCTCTCGCCCTACGACGGCATCTCCATCGGCATCCTGTCCGCGCTGAAGTCGGACGGCTACGGCTCCTCCAGCAAGCCGCTGCCGGTCATCACCGGCCAGGACGCCGAGCTGGCCTCGGTGAAGTCGATCATCGCCGGTGAGCAGACGCAGACCGTCTACAAGGACACCCGCGAGCTCGCCAAGGTCGCCGACACCATGATCGACGACGTCCTCAACAAGAAGACGCCGCAGACCAACGACACCAAGACGTACGACAACGGCACCAAGGTCGTCCCCGCCTACCTGCTCCAGCCGGTGAGCGTCGACAAGACGAACTACGAGGACGTGCTGGTCAAGGGCGGCTACTACACGGACGCCCAACTCAAGTAATCCCGCCGCCCCTTGACCACCACACTTGATTGGAAGGCACGACCATGGCGGGACCCGTCCTGGAAATGCGCTCGATCGTCAAGACCTTTCCCGGTGTCAAAGCGCTCTCGGACGTCACACTGACGGTCCGTCAGGGCGAGGTCCATGCCATCTGCGGTGAGAACGGCGCCGGAAAGTCCACCTTGATGAAGGTGCTCTCCGGCGTCCATCCGCACGGCAGTTACGAGGGCGACATCCTCTTCGAAGGAGAGGAGTGCCGCTTCCGTGACATCAGGGCGAGCGAGCAGCGCGGCATCGTCATCATCCACCAGGAGCTGGCGCTGGTGCCGTACCTCTCCATCGCGGAGAACATCTTCCTCGGCAACGAGCACGCCACGCGCGGGCTCATCAACTGGAACGAGACCCTGCGCCACGGCACCGAACTGCTGCGCCGGGTGGGCCTGAGCGATCACCCGGAGACCCGCGTCGCCGACATCGGCGTGGGCAAGCAGCAGCTCGTGGAGATCGCGAAGGCGCTGTCGAAGAAGGTGAAGCTGCTCATCCTGGATGAGCCGACGGCGGCCCTGAACGACGAGGACAGCGGCAAACTCCTCGATCTCATCCTGGAGTTGAAGAAGCAGGGCATCACCTGCATCATCATCTCGCACAAGCTGAACGAGATCCGCAGGGTCGCCGACTCGGTGACGATCCTGCGCGACGGCCGCTCCATCGAGACCCTCGACGTGAAGGCGCCGGAGACGACCGAGGAGCGGATCATCTCCGGCATGGTCGGCCGCGACCTCGATCACCGTTTCCCCGAGCGCACCCCGCACGAGGGCGAGGCGGACGCGGCCCCCGCCCTGGAGATCCGCGGCTGGACCGTGTTCCACCCGATCGACCAGCAGCGCAAGGTAGTTGACGATGTGTCAATAAATGTGCGCAGGGGCGAGATCGTCGGCATCGCCGGACTCATGGGCGCCGGCCGCACCGAACTCGCGATGAGCGTCTTCGGGCGCTCCTACGGCCGCTATGCCGGCGGGACCGTCCTCAAGGACGGCCGGGAGATCCGCACCAAGTCCGTCGCGGAGGCGGTCGGACACGGCATCGCGTACGTCACAGAGGACCGCAAGCACTACGGCCTCAACCTCATCGACACGATCAACCGGAACATCTCGCTGGCCGCCCTGAACAAGGTCGCCAAGCGCGGTGTGGTCGACGAGCAGGAGGAGCGTCAGGTCGCCGAGCGCTTCCGCAAGTCGATGAACATCAAGGCGCCGACGGTGTTCGAACCGGTGGGCAAGCTGTCCGGCGGCAACCAGCAGAAGGTCGTCCTCAGCAAGTGGATCTTCGCGGGTCCGGAGGTACTGATCCTGGACGAGCCCACCCGCGGCATCGACGTGGGCGCCAAGTACGAGATCTACACGGTCATCGACCAACTCGCCGCCGAGGGCAAGGCGGTGGTCTTCATCTCCTCCGAACTGCCGGAGCTGCTCGGCATGTGCGACCGCATCTACACGATGGCGGCGGGCCGGCTGACCGGTGAGGTGCCCCGGGCCGAGGCCACGCAGGAAGTGCTGATGCGCCAGATGACGAAGGACAAAGAGGTAACCCGATGAGCACGGACGTCACCGCCAAGAGCCCGGCCCCCGCGCCGCCGGGCGGAAGCGGATCGGCCGCGGGCGGCGGCCTGCTGCAGCTGGTACTCGGCGGCCTGCGCCGCAACATGCGCCAGTACGGCATGCTGATCGCCCTCGGTCTGATCGTGATCCTCTTCGAGGTCTGGACCGGCGGGGACCTGCTGCTGCCGCGCAACGTCTCCAACCTGGTACTGCAGAACAGCTACATCCTGATCCTCGCGATCGGCATGATGCTCGTCATCATCGCCGGACACATCGACCTGTCGGTCGGCTCGCTGACGGCGTTCGTGGGCGCCTTCGCGGCAGTTCTGATGGTCAACCACCATGTGGCGTGGCCGGTCGCTCTGGTGCTGTGCCTGCTGATGGGCGCCGTGGCGGGCTCCGTACAGGGCCTGTTGATCGCCTACGCGGGCATACCGTCCTTCATCGTCACCCTCGCCGGAATGCTGCTCTTCCGCGGCCTCACGGAGATCCTCCTCCAGGGCCAGACACTGGGCCCCTTCCCCAACGGCCTGCAGAAGATCGGCAACGGCTTCCTGCCCGCGGTCGGCCCGAACACCAACTACCACAACATCACGCTGCTGTTGGGCCTCGTGATGATCGCCGCGGTGGTGTGGCAGGAGTTCCGCGACCGGCGCCGCCAGCAGGAGTTCTCGCTCGACGTACCACCCACGAAGCTGTTCCTGCTCAAGCTGGTCGCGATCGTCGCGGCGATCCTCTGGCTCACCCTGCTGCTCGCCAGCTACGACGGTGCGCCGATCGTGCTGATCATCCTCGGTGTCCTGGTGGCCGGTTACGGCTACGTGATGCGCAACACCGTCTTCGGCCGCCACATCTACGCGATCGGCGGCAATCTGCCGGCCGCGAAGCTGTCCGGCGTCAAGGACAAGCGCGTCACCTTCCAGGTGTTCCTGAACATGGGCGTGCTCGCGGCCCTGGCGGGTCTGGTGGTCACCTCCCGCCTCAACGCGGCCTCGCCGAAGGCGGGCGACGGCTTCGAACTGGAGGCCATCGCCTCCTCGTTCATCGGTGGCGCGTCCATGAGCGGCGGTGTCGGCACCGTCCTCGGCGCCATCATCGGCGGTCTCGTCCTCGGCGTGCTGAACAACGGCATGAACCTCCTCAGCGTCGGCACCGACTGGCAGCAGGTCATCAAGGGCCTCGCCCTGCTGACCGCGGTCGGCTTCGACGTGTGGAACAAACGCAAGTCCGGTTCGTAAGTCCAGCCCGGGCCCCGCACGTCCGTCATTCGCACAGCACGGCGGGGCCCCTTCCATGTGCAGGAGCCGCTCAATGGAACTGAACAGACGCACGGTCATTGCAGGTGCGGCAGCCGCAGGCATCGCCGCGAGCACCCTCGGTACAGGTACGGCGCAGGCGGCCTCGGGAGGCAGAAAGCCCGTGAAGGAACTCTTCGGCACCCTCGCCGACGGCAGCAAGGTCTACCGCTGGTCGCTGGAGAACGGCGGCACCCGGCTCAAGGTCCTCTCGTGGGGCGGAGTCGTCCAGTCCCTCGAACTCCCGGACCGGCACGGCAAGTACGCCAACGTGTCCCTGGGCTTCGACAACATCGCCGACTACGTGGCGAAGACCCCGTACTTCGGCGCGCTCATCGGCCGCTACGGCAACCGCATCGCCAAGGGCCAGTTCACCCTGGACGGCAAGAGCTACCAGCTCTCCGTCAACGACGGGGTCAACAGCCTGCACGGCGGCACCCAGGGCTTCGACAAGCACATCTGGGACGTGGAGGGCTTCACCTCCGGCTCGGACGTCGGCCTGCACCTGTACTACACCAGCGTCGACGGCGAGATGGGCTACCCGGGCACCCTCAAGGTGAAGGTGACGTACACGCTCAACAAGCACGGCGACTGGCGCATCGACTACGAGGCCACCACCGACAAGGCCACGGTCGTCAACCTGACCAGCCACGTCTACTGGAACCTCGCCGGCGAGGGCAGCGGCACGATCGAGAACCACCAGCTCACGATCCCCGCGGCCCGCTACACGCCCACCGACTCGGGGCTGATCCCCACGGGCGAACTGGCCAAGGTCTCCGCCACCCCCTTCGACTTCCGCAAGACCAAGCCGATCGGCCGCGACATCCGGGCCGCCCACGTCCAGCAGGTGCAGGCCAAGGGGTACGACCACAACTGGGTCCTCGACAAGGGCATCACAGCGAAGCCCGAGCACGCCGCGACCCTGCACGACCCGCACTCCGGCCGCACCCTGAAGATCGCCACCGACCAGCCGGGGCTGCAGTTCTACTCCGGCAACTTCCTCGACGGCACCCTGACCGGCACCGGCGGCCACACGTACCGCCAGGGCGACGCGCTCTGCCTGGAGACCCAGCACTTCCCGGACTCGCCGAACCACGCGAACTTCCCGTCGACAGTGCTGAGGCCAGGTCAGACGTACCGGACGTCGACGATCCACACGTTCGACTGCTGATCATCCGTCGCCGACCCGCCTTCCGCAGGTGACAAGGGCGGCCCGTGCTCACCGCACGGGCCGCCCTTTCAGTTGCCGTAGTAGGCGCCGGGGCCGTGCTTGCGGGTGTAGTGCCGGCGCAGCAGGTGGCGCGGGGGCGAGGCGGTGGCGCCCAGCGCCATGGTCTGGATCGCCATGTCGGCGACGGCCTCACAGATGATGGCGTGCTCGACGGACTTGCGGGCGTCCGGTCCCCACGTGAATGGCCCGTGGTTGGCGACCAGCACGCCGGGGACCTCGATCGCCCGCTCGTCGTCGCCGTCGAGCAGGTCGACGACGGCCCGGCCGGTGTTGTACTCGTAGTCCTTCGCGCACTGGTCGGCCGTGAGGTCCGGGGTGCACGGGATCGGCCCGTTGAAGGTGTCGGCGTGCGTGGTGCCCAGGACCGGTATCTCCCGGCGGGCCTGGGCGAAGGCGACCGCGTGGGTGGAGTGGGTGTGGGTCACGCCGCCGATGGACGGGAACGCGAGGTACAGGCAGCGGTGGGTCTCGGTGTCGGTGGAGGGGTGCAGCCGGCCGTCGACGACCACCCCGTCGGACAGACGCACCGTCACCAGGTCGTCCGCCTTCAGTTCCTCGTACGGCACCCCGGACGGCTTGATGACGAAGACACCAGCCTCCCGGTCGACCCCGCTCACGTTGCCCCAGGTGAGGGTGGCGAGGCCGGCCCGGGGGATGGCCAGGTTCGCCTCCAGCACCTCCTGCCGGAGCCCGTCACGGACTTGTACGGTCATCGGTCTCCCCTCCTCACAGGGCCTGGGCGAGGCGGTAGTAGGCGGAGTTCCACCGGATTTCCTTGGCGAGCTGGTTCACCGTGGTGTTCTCGTCGATGGTGAGCAGTTCGACGTCCGTCATGGCCGCGTAGTCGTTCAGGGCCTCGATGTCGACGGCCGAGCTGAGCACCGTGTGGTGCGGGGCGCCGGCCAGCAGCCAGCTCTCGGCGGACTCGGCCAGCGAGGGACGCGGCTTCCACACCGCGCGGGCCACCGGCAGGTGCGGCAGTGGTTCGCTGGGGGCCACGACGTCGACGGCGTTGGCGGTCAGCCGGAACCGGTCGCCCAGGTCGCACAGACCGACCACCAGGGCGGGGCCGGGCGCCGCGTCGAAGATCAGCCGGACCGGGTCCTCGCGTCCGCCGATGGAGAGGGGGTGGATCTCGCAGTGGGGGCGGGCGGCGGCCACCGAGGGGCAGACCTCCAGCATGTGGGCGCCGAGGATGCGCGGGGTGCCCGGGCCGAGGTGGTAGGTGTAGTCCTCCATGAAGGTGGTACCGCCGGGCTGTCCGAGGCCCATGACCTTGATCGTGCGCAGCAGCGCGGAGGTCTTCCAGTCGCCCTCGGCGCCGAAACCGTAGCCGTCGGCCATCAGTCGCTGGACCGCGATGCCCGGCAGCTGGCGCAGTCCGCCCAGGTCCTCGAAGTTGGTGGTGAAGGCGGTGAAACCGCCCTCGGTGAGGAAGGTGCGCAGGCCGAGTTCGAGCCGGGCCGCGTACAGCAGCGAGTCGTGGCGGGGGCCGTCCGGGCGCAGTATGGGCACCAGGTCGTACAACTCCCCGTAGTCGGCGGCCAGTTCCGCCACTTCCTTGTCCGGGACGCTGTCCACGACGGCGACCAGGTCGTTGACCGCGTAGGAGTTCACGGAGAACCCGAAGACCCGCTCCGCCTCGACCTTGTCCCCCTCGGTCACCGCGACGTCACGCATGTTGTCGCCGAACCGGGCCAGTCGCAGGGTGCGCGAGGCCTGCCGGCCGGCCGCGGCGCGGGACCAGGCCGCGATGCGCTCGATGACCCTGGGATCGGTGGCATGACCGGCGACGATCTTGCGGGACACGCCCAGCCGGGCCCCGACGTGGGCGAACTCGCGGTCGCCGTGGGCCGCCTGGTTGAGGTTCATGAAGTCCATGTCGATGCTCGACCAGGGCAGCGACAGGTTGAACTGGGTGTGCAGGTGCAGCAACGGCCGGTCCAGGACGCTGAGTCCGGCGATCCACATCTTGGCCGGGGAGAAGGTGTGCATCCACACGATCAGGCCGGTGCAGTCGGCGGAGGCGTTGGCCTCCTGGCACAGCCGCCGGATCGACTCGCTGTCGGTGAGGACCGGCTTCCACACGATCCGCGCCCGGATCTCCGAGTGGGAGTCGAGGATGTCGGCGATCCTGCGGGACTGGTCGGCGACCTGACTGAGAGTGGCGTCGCCGTACAGGTCCTGACTGCCCGTCAGAAACCAGATCTCCTGGGCCGGGTACGTCTCGTTCGGTGCGGTCATGACGGTCATGACGGTTCCTTTCGCGGGGATCTGGCTCACGGAGTTCGGGTTCACGGAGTTCCGGCTCACGCGGAGGCCTCGGCGCGAATACGGCGCAGGTGGTGCATGACCTCGTTGGCTCCGCGGCCGAAGTAGTCGTGCAGCAGCCGGTATTCGGCGTACAGCCGGTCGTAGGCCGCCGCGCGTTCGGGATCGGGCTGGTAGACGGCGGGCCGGGCCTTGCCCATCGCCTGGGCGGCGGCACGGATGTCGGAGTACAGACCGGCGGCGACCGCCGCGTGCATCGCCGCACCCAGCGCGGGACCCTGCGCCGAGTCGATGACACCGAGGGGGCGGCGCGTGACGTCGGCGTAGATCTGCATCAGCAGTGCGTTCTTCGTCAGGCCGCCCGCGACGATCAGTTCCCGCACCGGTACGGCGGCCGTCTCGAACGCCTCGATGATGGTGCGGGTGCCGAAGGCTGTGGCCTCCAGCAGGGCGCGGTAGACGTCCTCGGGGCGGGTGGCGAGCGTCTGCCCGACCAGCAGCCCGCTGAGGTCGTGGTCGACCAGGACGGAGCGGTTGCCGCTGTGCCAGTCCAGGGCGACCAGGCCGTGCGCGCCGACCTTCTGCCGGGCCGCGAGGGCGGTGAGGTGTTCGTGCGGGTCGCGGCCGAGCGCGGCAGCCTGTTCGGCGTACGACGCGGGGAAGGCGGTGCGCACGAACCAACCGAAGATGTCGCCGACGCCGCTCTGCCCGGCCTCGTAGCCCCACAGTCCCGGGAGGATGCCGCCGTCGACGACCCCGCACATGCCCGGCACCTCGGCCCACTGGTCGCTGCTCATCACATGGCAGGTGGAGGTGCCCATGATGGCGACCATCCGGCCGGGTTCCACGGCGGTCGCCGCAGGGGCGGTCACATGGGCGTCGACGTTCCCGACGCACACGGCGATGCCCTCGGGCAGCCCTGTCCACGCCGCCGCCTCAGCCGTCAACCCACCGGCCCGGTCGCCGAGTTGGCCGATCGGCTGCTCCAGCTTGTCGGTCACGAAGTCGGCGAAGTCCGGGTTCAGCGCCGCGAGATAGTCAGGAGAGGGGTAACTGCCGTCCTGGAACTGACCCTTGTAGCCCGCGGTGCAGGCATTGCGGACGTACGTCCCGCACAGCCGCCACACGATCCAGTCGGCCGCCTCCAGCCACCGCTCGGTGCGGTGGTACACCTCGGGGTCCTCCTCCAGGACCTGCAGCGCCTTGGCGAACTCCCACTCCGAGGAGATCTTCCCGCCGTAGCGCTGAAGCCACGGCTCCTTGCGCTCGGCGGCCACTGTCGTGATGCGGTCCGCCTGAGCCTGGGCCGCATGGTGCTTCCAGAGCTTGACGTAGGCGTGCGGGCGACCGGTGAGGCCGGGGAGTTCGCACAGCGGTGTGCCGTCGGCGAGGACCGGAAGGACCGTGCAGGCGGTGAAGTCCGTGCCGATACCGATCACCTGCTCCGGCCGCACGCCGGCTCGCATCAGCGCCTCGGGTACGGCGTGACACAGGACGTCGAGGTAGTCCGCCGGGACCTGAAGTGCCCAGTCGGACGGCAGCGGCGTGCCGTCGGGCAGCTCCCGGTCGAGGACGGCGTGCGCGTACCCGTGCTCCGCCGTCCCCAACTCCGCGCCGTCACGGACCCGGACCACCACGGCCCGCCCCGACAGCGTGCCGAAGTCGACTCCCACGACGCAGGTGTCGAGGCCCTCGCGCTCATCGTGTCCGGCGTTCATGAGTCGGCTCCCCTCCCGGATGTTCGACATGTCGACCACCGTCCGAAACTTGGACGCCGGTGCGGACGAAAAGCACCACACGTTCATGCTGTCCGGCGCGGCGGGCCACCGGCATGGGCCGTCAGGGCCTACGAGAGGGGTCGAACGGTGGTGGTGCGCGGGCCACTCGGACCCGGCGACCGGTTCCCGAACTCACACCAATTTCACACAGGTTGAACAGCACCACTCCCGTCTCCGTATTCAAGGGCGGCCCGTGCTCCCCCGCGCGGGCCACCCAAGACGACGGGCCCGGTCGTCCCCGCCGGGCCCGCCTTCATACGGAGGTTCCATTGGCCGACTCCAACGTCACCTCGCTGTTCCGCAGTACGGCGGCGCACAGCCCGTCGATGGCAGCGCTGGCGCGTGAGAGCGACGGGACCGGCCCGGTGGACTTCTGTATCCCGTGCAACCCGTACTTCCCCACCCCCGCCATGTTCGACGAGATGGCGGCCCGGCTGCGCGAGATCATCACGTACTACCCGAGCAGCGCCGACACCATCACGGCCGAGCTCTGCAACCTGCTCCAACTCCCGCCGCAGTGCGTGGCGATGGGCAACGGTTCCACCGAACTGATCACCTGGATCGACCACTTGCTGGTCCGGGAGTCCCTCGCCATCCCCGTCCCCACCTTCGGCCGCTGGACCGACCAGCCCATGGAGACCGGCAAGCGGGTCGACATGTTCCCGCTCCAGGAGTCCAACGGCTTCGCCCTGGACCTCTCGCAGTACGCGGAGTTCATCCGCAAGCGCAACACCAAGGTCGCGGTCATCTGCAACCCGAACAACCCCGACGGCGGCTTCCTGCACAAGCAGGCCCTCGTCCAGTTCATGGACGCGATGGCCGACCTGGACCTCATCGTCATCGACGAGTCGTTCCTCGAGTTCGCCGACGCAGAGGTCGAACCCAGCGTCGTGCACGAGGCGATGATCCGCCCCAACGTGGTCGTCCTGCGCAGCCTCGGCAAGAACTTCGGCCTGCACGGCATACGGTTCGGCTACCTCGTCGCCAACCCCGCCCTCGCCGGCCGTATCCGCTCCATGCTCCCCAAGTGGAACCTCAACGCCTTCGCGGAACACGTGGTGTTCATCCTCAAGGAGCACGGCGCGGAGTACGCGCAGAGCCTCCAGCAGGTGCGCCGCGACCGACTCGACATGGCGAGCCATCTCTCCGCGCTGCCCGGCCTGACGGTCTATCCGTCGCAGGGCAACTTCCTCTTCGTACGCCTCCCCGTGGGCGCCGAGGGGACCGTGGTCCGGGACCGGATGCTCACCGAGCACCGCATCCTGGTCCGCGAGTGCGGCAACAAGATCGGTTCGTCCAGCCGCTTCCTGCGGCTCGTGGTGCGCCCCCAGGTGGACGTGCGTCGCCTGGTGTCCGGCCTGGAACAGGTGCTCTACGGGACCAGGAGGGGAGCCGCCGTGCCCGAGCTGAGCACAGGGACCAGCTACAGCTCGGGTACGGCGGCCGTGGACCGGCTCGTCGGGGCGACGAACGGCGCGGGCATGCAGATGCCCGCGGCGATCACGCAGATGCAGCCACAGCCGGTACCCATGCAGGCGCCGGCGGCTGCGGTGCCTCAGCCGCAGCCTGTGCCTCAGCCGCAGCCTGTGCCTGTGCCTCAGCCCCAACCCCAGCCGCAGTACCAGCCGATGGTGGCCGCGGCGCAGGCTCCGCAGATGCCGATGCAGCCGGTTGCGCAGATGCCGGAGCAGTTGGCCCAGGTGTCGCAGCAGATGCCCGTGATGCAGCAGCCTCAGCAGCAGCCGTACGGTACGCCGGCGCCCGCGCCCGCTCCTGTGCCTCAGGGGCCCACGCCTACTGGTGTGCCTGCGCGTAATGGGCTCACGGCTGCGCAGGTGCGCGGGGCTACCAGTCCCAACGGGATGCAGAACCTCGCACCGGCGCCCGCGACCGGGTGGCCCAATGCGCAGAGCTGGCCCAATGCCGCGGGGATGGGGCAGGCCGGTTAGGTCTCGTTGCCGGGTGCGGGTGCGTGGGGGCTGGTCGCGCAGTTCCCCGCGCCCCTAGCAGCGAACGGCGTTCAGCAGCGAGGCCCCCAGCGGCAGCTCATGGCGAGCCCGTACCTCGAAGCCTGTCTTCTCCAGGAGTAGGCGGTAGTGGTCCTCGTCCCGTTCCTGGCCGCCCACGTTGCACAGCATGTGGATGTCCCAGGCCACCGCTGTCGGAGTCGGCAACAGGCGTTCCACCAACAGCAGTTGGGCTCCTGGGCGCATTGCCTCCGCGCAGTTGTGGAGGATGGTCAGACAGCGGTCGTCGTCCCAGTCGTGGAGAACCCGGGACAGGAGGTAGACGTCGCCGCCCTCCGGTACGGACTCGGTGAAGTCGCCCGCTACGAAGGCGCAGCGTTCGGGGAGTTGGGGGCGGGCCGCTTCCAGCGCCTCGGGGCGTTCCAGGAGTACGCCCTCCAAGTGGGCGTGGGTGCGCAGGAGTCGGGCCAACAGCGCGCCGTTTCCGCCGCCCACGTCGACCACGCGCCGTACTGCCGAGAAGTCGATCAGCGTCGGTACCGGGGCGAACATCTCGGCGCTCGCCGCCATCGCCCGGTGGAACAGGTCGCCGAGTTCGCGGTGTTGGGCGAAATACGGGAAGTGGTGCCGGCCGTAGCGGTGGGCGAAGGCTTCCTCGCCGGTGCGTACGGAGTGGGTCAGGCCGGAGAAGGAGTCGTAGAACGGGCCCGCGTAGAGGCGTGCCAGTGGGTGGAGGCTGAACTCCGTGCCTGTACGCAGGGGTTGGCCGGTGGCCGTGAGGTGGTAGGTGCCGTCGGCCGAGGTGAGCAGGCCCAGTGAGGTCAGGTAGCGGAGCAGGCGTCGTAGCGCGTCCGGGTGGGTGGCGGTGAGGTCGGCCAGGGTGTCGGCGTCGGTGCCCGGGTGCTCGGCCAGGTGGTCGGCGATGCCCAACTCGGCCATGGTGGCGACCGCTTGGGTGGCCCAGGCTCCGGTCATGGCGCCGAGCAGGGAAGCCGTCGGATCGGGGAGCGGTTCGTGGCGGCCGGGCAGGCGGAGTTCGAAGCGGCGGTGGCTCCTGGTGCGGTGGTAGAGGACGGTGACGTTCTCGTGGCCGTTGTAGCCGCCGCCGTCGGGGACCGCGCCGCCCCGTTCGCGGAGCAGGGTGCGCAGGCCGGCAGGGACGACCGGGCCGGGGGCGGTGACCGCGAAGGCGTGGTGCGACTCGTGTTCGGCCTCGCGTTCGTCGGCGGCCACGGCCTCCAGCGGGGAGTCCGGGGGGACGGGGAGCGCGAAGATCTCCACGCTGCGGGTGCCGACCGCCACGTGCACGATGCCGACCGGGTTTTCGGCGAGGGTGGGGCCGTGACGGCGGGCGAGGCGGTCGCGGACCACCACGCTCGGGGTGACGTCGCCCGGTTCGAGACCGAGGCGGCGCAGTTCCTCGCAGAGGCCCTCGAGGGAGTCGGGGAAGACGAGGACAGCGGTGTGGTCGAAGACCAAGTGGCGCGAGACGTCGTCCCGTTCGGCGGGGGTGAGGTCCGGGAGCAGTTCGGCCAGGACGTCGTCCGTGTCGTGGGCCTCGACGTAGGCCGCCGCTCGCCGGATGCGCTGTACGTCGGCCTCGGCGAGGCGCGCCTGTACGACGGGGAGGTTCATGTGGGGTCCCGGTGATCGTGGGGAGGGTCAGATGCCGGTGTAGTTCTCGGCGAAGAAGTCCTGGTGCGTGCGGGAGGTGCGCAGGCTGTCGAGGCGGGCGTACTGGAGGGCGCGCCCGTAGCGGGCCTCGGCGTCCCCGGCGGTCGGGCCGTGCAGGAGATTGCTCATCCAGTGCGAGAACTCGTGGGCCCGCCAGACGCGGGGCAGGCAGTCCGACGCGTAGCGGGTGAGCCCGCCGTCGTCGTCGCGCCCGAGTGCCCGGATGAGCGCGCGGGCGAGGCGCTCTGCCTGGAGTACGGCGAGGTTGGCGCCCTTGGCGGCGGAGGGGCTGATGAGTCCGGCGGCGTCGCCGGCGAGCCACAGTCGCCCGGTGCCCGGACGCTCCAGTACGTCGGAGCGCAGGTCGACAACCGTCTTCTCCAGTACGGACCCCTCCTTGAGCGGGCCGAACTCCGCCGTGCGCATCCGGGTCGCCAGTTCCGCCCAGATCCGGTCCTCGCTCCAGTCGGCGGGATCGTTTCCGCGCGGGCACTGGAGGTAGTAGCGGGTGACGGACTCCGTGCGTGCCATGTGTCCGGCGAACCCCCGCTCGTGCAGGGCGTATCCGACGGCGGAGAGACTGGGTGGGGCCTGGACGAGCACCGCCAGCCAGGTCACCCCGTGGTCCCAGCGGGCGGTCCGGGTGCCGCGTGCCGCGAGGGCCGCGCGGGCGGCGCCCCGGTGCCCGTCGCAGCCCGCGACATACCGGCCGGTCACGTCGGCGCCGCCGCGCACCCGGACCCGGCCCTCGGTCACCTCTTCGACCTCGGTGCCGAAGCGGATCTCGCCGCCGCGCCGCAGGTACTCGGCCAGCAGGTCCCGTACCAGCTCCTGCTGGGGGTAGACGGTGTGCACCTCGCCGCGCCCCAACTGCCCGTAGTCGAGGGTGAATTCGCCACGCCCACTACGGAACAGGCAGGTCCGGTGCACCCGTCCCCGGGCCGCGAGCCCGGCCCCCAGTCCGTGCTCCGTCAGAACCCGGACGGAGTGGGCGGCCAGGAATCCCGCCCTGGCCCGCCCTTCCACCGCCTCTCGCTCCCGCCGTTCCAGGATCACGCAGTCGATGCCCTGTTCCAGCAGCAGGTTCCCCAGAACCAGCCCCGCCGGGCCCGCCCCGACGATCACCACCCCGAACTGAACCCCGGGGTCGAAACGTTTCCCCATGCCCGCCTCTGACGTCGCGATTTCGGCCAAGGGGTTTCATATCAGCATGATCCTGAATACATGAACTCAAAGCGGATGCATTGCTCCGCAAGGGTGACGGGACGTCCCGGCACATCGCGTCAGTACGCGGCGGGCCAACCGGCGCTCCGGTCGGGCAGGTTGATGCCGAGCTTGGGCGTACCGCTGTCGTTGCCGTCGCAGTAGCGGTAGACGATCAGGTCGCCGTCACTGTCGTTCATGATGGATGCCCGCCGGGCTCGATGGCGCTGCCGCGGGTCTCCAGTACGGCGGTGCCGCCGTTGTTCAGCATGGCGACCCCGCTCTTGTCGCAGTACGGCCCGGTGACGCTCGCGGCCCGTCCGACCTTGACCCTGTACGTGGAGCTGGTGCCCTGGCAGCAGACGTCGCAGGAGGCGAAGAGGTTCGGGTCGATGGCGTTGTAGTCGCTGGCGGTGGTGGAGTTGTGGACGACCGCGTGGTCGGTCCACGACCCCGGCAGCCCTCTCGTCGAACCGGCAAGCCCGATCGCGTCACCTGTACGTCAACAGTGGTGACATTCACAGGAGTTGAGAGCCAAAAAATTCTTGTACAGAGATCAAACTTTGGGCATAGTCCGTGAACGTCGTGGTGTCGAGGTGGACACCTCCACACCAAGCCCCCTTCCCCGCAAGGAGATTTCAGGCATGCCCAAGTTCAGACACTTCGCCGTCCCCGCCCTCGCGGCGGCGGCCCTCGTGATCGGTACGGCGGGTTCGTCCTTCGCCACCGACATCTACACGGCCAGCTCCAGCAACTCCTGCGGGGCCGCGTACTTCTACGACGTGGGCGACACCTTCAAGATCCTCGACACCTGCTCGGACGGCAAGGGCGTGCGACTGCAGTACACGAACCCCACGACGGGCAGCCCCTCCACGAGCGACACGCACATCAACGTGGACTACACCGGCGGCTACACCGGGTGGAACCTGGACAACGCCTACGTCTACGACACCGACATGAACGAGAATGCCTGCTTCTACTTCCGCGTCGGCCACGTGGACGACGGCGCCTACGTCAGCGGCTCCTACGGCGGCTGGAACGAGGCCTGCGCCGCGAACTGATCACGTCCGCGGCGCATCCCTGAACAACCGTCAGTGATCGTTCTCCAGATGGAGCTTGAGCAGATCCACACCGTAGTCGCCGGCGTTGGGCGTGCGGACGATGGTGTGGATGTGCTCCTGGGACGGGGTGCCGCCGCCCATGCCCATGCCGCCGCCGGGAGGGCCGCCGGCGTTGGAGCTCGCGCTCGGGCTCGCACTGGCACTGGCACTCGGGCTCGCGGAGGAGGCCTCGTGGTAGAAGAGCGGGGCCTGGGCGTCGTACTCGATCAGCACGACCGGGCTGTGGATGCGGTAGTAGAAGGCGGAGTCGTCCTTCGTCTCGCCCATCCAGTAGAAGTACGTGTCGTCGAGGTGCTTCTCCACCTCGGTCATCCTGACCTCGGCGTGCCCCTCGTTGATGTAGCCGATGTACACGCCGGCCACGTCCAGCAGCTTCTTCCGCTGTGCGGTGGTGAGTTCGGAACCGCGCACGCCCGCGTAGGCGAGCTTGAGGTTGTCCGAGCCGGCACCGGCCTTCATGTCCTCGTTGCCGTTGTCCTGCGAGGAGACCGCCTTGGCGAGCTGCGCCTTGCTGAGGGAGCGGATCATCGTCAGGCCGGCCGTCGTCTCCGGCCGGAACAGGCTGATCTTCTCGCCCTTGTACGTGGCCGTGGTCGGCTCGGAGCCCATGAAGGTCGGGGTCATCACGACCTGGTCGCCGAGCACGAAGTAGTTGATGGCGACGTGGTGGCCCTCGTACTGGAAGCCCCACGGCTCGGTGGTCGACGGGGTGCCCATGAAAGTGAAGAAGTAGTGGCCCTCGGTCAGGGTCTTCTGGTTGCCGCCGTTGGAGTCGCCGAGGAACTGGTTGAGCTTCATGATGTTGCGGGTCTGGGTGAGCCCGTCGGCGGAGAGCGCGACGCCGAGCAGCGCGTAGCCGAGGTCGCGCTTCTTCTCCGTGAGGTCGCCCATGCGGACGCCCTTGCGTGCGTAGCCGTCGACGTTGCTCCAGGCCGTCCACTCGTCGGCGTCGACGTCGAACGTGCAGGACTTGCGCTCCTTCGCGGAGAGCCCGTCCAGGAACGCCTGCGCCGCCTTGACCAGTTTGTCCGTGGAGACACCGGTCGAGTGGATCGTGAACAGGTCGTCGACGACGTTGCCGTCCGTGGTGACCCCCTTCACGTCCTTGTACTTCACCTGGGAGACCCCGGGGCCCATGCCGCCGCCCCCTCCCCCACCGGCTCCGGGCCCGCCCGAGGGCATCCCGCTCGGGGCGCCGGACTGTGCGGCTGAGGACGAACTCGCCGTGTCCGACGAGTCGTTGGAGCATCCCGTCATGGTCGCCAGGGCGGCGACTCCGCCGGCGAGCAGCGCCTTGTTCATGAACCAGCGGCGGCTGCGCTCGGATGCGGGGGTGTGGGGTCGGTGTCCATGCATGGGGATCAGAGTCCACGCCGAACCTGAAGTGTTCTTGTCAGCAACCTGTGAGACGGAGCTACTCAGGGGTGCCGGGCCCGGTGGGGAGCGACGGCGTTCCCCGGCCGACCCGCTGGGCGAACCCCATCATCCCGAGGCCGCCGAGAGCCGTCGCCGTCGTGACGATTGTCAGCACGAGTCCTACCGACGGGTCGACATGCACCAGTGCGTCCACCGCGTGGTACAGGACGACGACGCCGACCAGGATGTATCCGGCGCCCCACAGCCGAGGCCTGGTGACCTTGCCGGCCAGCCAGGGAAGCACCCGGAGCGACGTGGCGGCCGCGATGCCCACGGCGAGGCAGAAGGCGGCGGTGACGAAAAGCAGGATGTCGAGGGCTATGAGCACTGGTCGATCATCGCACCGACGGGGCTCCCTGGAAATGGGACGATCAGCGCGGTACGTCGACTTGGGCACGGATGGTCTTCCCCGGCGGCGGCTCGCGGTCCACCACCTCCCACCGGACGGCGAGCGCCTCCACGAGCACGAGCCCGCGCCCGGAATCGGCGAGCGCCTCGGGGTGGCGTACGGCCCCGGGTCCCGGCGGACGCGGCCCGCCGCTGCGGGTGTCGGTGACCTCGATGCGGACACTCCCGGTGACGAGGGAGAGCCGCAGTTCGAAGTCCCGTCCCGGTACGCGGCCGTGCGTCACGGCGTTGGCGGCGAGTTCGGCGACGATCACGGCGACGGCGTCGGAGGCGTCACTGCCGGGCGGGATGCCCCAGTCGTGGAGCTGGTTCAGGGCGAGGTGACGGGCCAGGCGGGCACCGCGGGGAGTGGGACTGAGGCGCTGACTGAACGTGTGTACGGTGGCGGTGGGTTGGGTGGTCATGTGCCCAATGTGACGTCCTGGGAGGGTACTTCACCAGCATCCGGGCCCGTACGCCGCCCGAGCGTACGGGGTCACCCGCTGGACAGTACGCGCTACGTTCCGTGACCATGTGCGCGGGAGGTGGGTGACCATGGTCGAGGGCAGCGGCGAGCCGGAGGCGTCCGACAGCCTGCGGACGTTCGGGGCGATGTTGCAGGCGTTGCGGGAGCATGCGGGCTTGGGGCGGGAGGAGTTCGGGCGGCGGATCGGGTTCTCCAAACACACCGTGGAATCGGTGGAGTTGGGGAGGCGGATGCCTGACGACGACTTCGTCGAGGCGTCGATGCCGGTGCTCGGCAATACGGGCGCGGTGCGGAAGGCTGCGGTGTTCCTGGAGCGCCAGCCGGGACTTGCATCCTGGTTTCAGCGCTGGGCCCGGCTGGAGAAGACGGCGATCACCCTCTTCAACTACGAGTGCCGGATGATTCCGGGGTTGTTGCAGAGCGAGGTGTACGCACGTCAACTGTTCGCCGACGAACTGCCGCCGCTAACCGACAAGCAGATCGAGGCCAGTTGGACCGCGCGCGCCGTCCGCCAACAGTTACTTCGGGACCGCCCGAACACCGCGTTCAGCTTCATCATCGAGGAGCAGGTGTTCCTGCGTCGCACCGGAGGCTCGGAGGTAACCCGTGAGGCCATCGAACACGTGCTGCGGATCGGGGAGTTGCGAAACGTCGAGATCCAGATCGTGCCGCTGGTCCAGAAGTCCCACGCCGGACTGCACGGCCCCATCGCCCTGTTGGAGACCCCGAAGCACAAGTGGTACGGATACAGCGAGGGCCAGGAGAGCGGGCAGTTCATCTCAGACCCAAAAGCGATCAGCGTGCTCCAGAACAGGTATGCCAGGATGCGTTCACAGGCTCTCACTCCCGAAGACTCGGTGAGCCTGTTGCAACGGATGCGAGGAGACCTATGAGCATGCCCGAACTCGCCTGGTTCAAGAGCAGCTACAGCAGCGGCTCCGGCGACAACTGTGTCGAAGTCGCCCTCCCCTGGCACAAGTCCAGCTACAGCAGCGGCGGCGATGGTGACTGCGTAGAGATCGCCACCTGCCCCTCCACCATCCACATCCGCGACTCCAAGGACAAGCAGGGCCCCCAACTCGCCCTCTCCCCCGCCGCCTGGACAGAGTTCGTCCGTACGGTCAGCTGACCGGGAAGCTGTCCGAGCCCAGAACGTTCAACAGGGCCAGTTTGTCGTGGCTTTCGGTGCCCGCCGTGGCAGTGAAGACGAGCAGGGACTGTGACTCGTCGGGGTCCTGAAGGTTCTGGCAGAACACGTCGATGCGGCCGACCTGCGGGTGGACGAACCGTTTGGCGGTGTTCCAGCGCAGGCCGACCTCCTGCCGGTCCCACAGTGCCGCGAACTCCACGCTCTGGCGCAGCAGGCTCGCCACGAGACGGGCGGCGTGCGAGTTGGGCCCTTCCCTCGTGGCCGCAACCCTCAACACCCCTACGTACACACGGCTGTTGAGGTCGTTGTCCGCTGGGAGGTACCGCTCGCGGGAGGACGGATCGGTGAACCAGCGGTACGAGGCGTAGCGGTCGTCCCCCGTGTAGTGCGTCTGCTCGCCGAGCAGGGCCACGGCCGGAGGCGTCTGGAGCAGCGTCTCGCCGAGCGAACCCATGACCTGCGCCGGGGTGTCCTGGAGCCGGTCCAGGATGCGCATCAGTCCGGGGTTGACGTGCTCGGCGCGCAGGTGCCGGTGCGGGGTGCGGTGCCCGCACAGCAGAAACAGGTGATCGCGTTCGTCCGGGGTGAGGCGCAGACCGCGGGCGATGGCGGCGGCCATCTGCTGGGAGGGCTGCGGTCCGGTGCCGCGCTCAAGCCTGGCGAAGTAGTCGGCGGACATGTCACACAACTCGGCCACCTCCTCCCGCCGCAGCCCGCGGGCGCGCCGGCGCGTGCCGCGGCGCAGCCCCACGTCCTCGGGTTGCAGGGCTTCTCGCCGGGCCCGCAGAAAGGCGCCCAGCGACGCGCGGTCCACCGTCTGCTGCTCCATGACTCCATGGTCGCAGCCACGAACGGCCGTAACCACGGACCGCCAGTCAGTGGACAAACGGGTCCTTCATCTGCGCGGCCGGGTGTCGTCGACTGTCCGTGACAGATCGGAGCAGCACCTCATGAACCCCACAGGCAACACCATCCTCATCGCCGGAGCGACCTCCGGAATCGGCCTCGGCCTCGCACTGCGACTGCACGCGGCGGGCAACCGGGTCATCGTCACCGGCCGCCGCGAGGACAGGCTGGCACGGATCGTGGCGGAGCACCCGGGCATCGAGTCCGCCGTGCTCGACACCGCGGACCCGATCGCGGTCCAGAAGGTCACCGCCCACCTCCTGCAACGCTTTCCGGACCTCAACGTCCTGATCGCGATGGCCGGCATCATGCACCCGGAGGACCTCCACACCCCGGACTTCCTGCCGACGGCCGAGGCGACGGTGGCGACGAACCTCCTGGGTCCCATCCGTTTGGTGGCTGCGCTGACCGAACACCTCGCCACCCGCCCCCAGGCAACGATCATGACCGTGACCTCCGGCCTGGCGTTCGTCCCCCTCCCCCTCACGCCGACCTACAACGCCACCAAGGCCGCCGTGCACTCCTTCACCGAGAGCCTGCGCGTCCAGCTCAAGGACACGAGCATCGACGTCCTGGAACTGGTGCCGCCGGCGGTGCGCACGGCCCTGATGGGCCAGGAGGACTCACCCAACGCCATGCCCCTCGACGCCTTCCTCGACGAGGTCATGACCATCCTGGACTCCCCCGAGCAACCGGACGAGATCCTCGTCAAGGCCGTAGAACCCCTCCGTTTCGCTGAAGCCAACGGCGAGTACGCCAACGTCCTGCACATGCTGTCCAGCCACTGACAGACCGCGCCGACACCCCTGACGGCCGGCGGCCCCGCCCCCGCTTACGCCGCTCCCGCCGCTCCCGCCGCTCCGCCGTCAGGGCCGGCCGATGCCCTCCAGAGCCGCGTCAAGCCGGCGTCCCGCCTCCTCGGCCACGGGGCGCAGGGCTTCGAGTCCGGTGAAGGCGGTCATCATGTCGGGATCCAGCGCTTGGACGACGGTCCCCTCACCGTCTCCGCGCACGACGACATTGCAGGGCAGAAGCAGCCCGATGGTGCGGTCGATCTCAAGAGCCCGGTGGGCCAGGGGCGGGTTGGAGGCGCCGAGGGGCAGGTAGTCCTCCATGTCCTGACCGAGCTTCGCCCGACGAGATGGTGTCCTTCCGCCGCCACGCCTATTCCGTCTCGGCCGAACGCCGCCTGGCTCCCTGACGGGGGGGGTGAAGCGGGGCCGCGGCATCATCCGGCCCTGCCCCGCTTCCGCTCCCTGCGCCGGAGTTCCCGCCGCTGCTTGCCGGGCAGGGCACCGGCCAGTTCCCCCACCGAAGCGAGGTCGTGGCAGTCGCCGCCGCGACGGCCCCGGCACCACCACACCACCCCAGGGCCCCAGCTCTCCCCGTACTCCCAGTCGGCCGTCGTCCCCTCGGGACGCGGATGCGTGCCGAGCTTGTGGAACGGGCACACCGGCCAGGCCTGCCAGAGCAGTTCGACCACGGTCTCCTGCGCCGCCTCCGCGACATGGACGAGAGGATCGGCCTCGGCATCCCCGGGTTCGGACAGACCGTTGCCCTGCGAGGTGCCGTCGGACAGCGCGACGTAGACCTGCTCGCCGATGTCCTCGTCCCCGCCCCAGACCATCAGGACCAGCGGCTCCCGGTCGGGGAACGTCGCCGCGAAGTCACGGTTGACCGTGTCGAGCGCGGCGCCCAGGCGCGGGAACTCGCCGGGTTCGGCGCGGCGGGAGTTGAAGTCGTTCACCCTGCGATCCTCCCCCGGGCCATCACGCCGGCAGGAGGCAGGTATCGGCAATGGTCATGTGCCCTGTCTTGCAAGGAACTTGACGAAGTGTCACTTTACCAACCGCACAGCTGACCAACAGAATCCTTACCTATGGTGCCGTGTCCATGACAGAAACTTCTGGAGCAACCAACCCGATCGGGCGCCGCACCGTACTGATCGCCACCGGCACCACGGCCGCCGTTCTGGCCGTCGGCGCCGCCGCGCCCGAGGCCCCCGCAACCGCCACGCCGGACGCGACTCCCGCCGCCGCGGCGGCCGTCTGCACCCTCACCAAGGAGATGACCGAAGGCCCCTACTACCTCGACGGCGCCCTCGTCCGCGCCGACGTCACCGAAGGCAAGGCCGGCATCCCGCTCAAGCTGGCGCTCACGGTCGTGAACGACAGCACCTGCGCCGTCATCCCCAACGCGCTCGTCGAGATCTGGCACTGCGACGCGCTCGGCGAGTACTCCGGCTACGTCGGCAACAACGGCCACAGCGAACCGGACGACGGCACCTTCCTGCGCGGCGGTGTCCTCACGAACTCCGCCGGACTCGCCAACATCACCACGATCTACCCGGGTTGGTACCGGGGCCGCTGCGTGCACATCCACGTCAAGGTGCACACCGGCGTCACGCTCACCTCGGACGGCTCGTTCACCGGCGGCCAGGAACTCCACACCGGCCAGCTGTTCATCGACGAGACCATCACCACCGCCGTCGCCAAGATCTCGCCGTACTCGACCAACACGGTCACCCGCACCACCCTCGCCCAGGACTCGATCTACGACGACGGAGGCGCCGCGTCCGGGCTCATGACCCTTACCGCGCTGGGCAGTTCGACCTCCTCCGGCTACACCGGCACGCTGACTCTCGGCGTCCAGCAGAGCTGAGCCCAAGGGGGTGGCCCGCGGTGCGACACGGGCCACCCCCTCCTCACCTCAGGAAGCCGGGCACTCCTTCCACGCCATGTGGTAGACCGTGCTGATGTCGCCGTCCGTCGAGTCCATGGTCATGAAGCTGACCGCGCTGGACGACGAGGTGCCGGCGGCGACCCGCAGCTCCGTGTTGATGTTGAAGTTGCGCTGAACTCCGCAGGGCGCCCACACCAGTTGGGCCCAGTCGGTGCTGTCGGTCGCCTGCCAGTTGTCGTCGTAGGGGCCGTTGAACGGGTGGCTCTTGGACGCGGTGTTCGACGAGCCCTGGAAGTAGTACGAGGCCTTCTGCGCCCCGCTCGCACCGCGCTGGAGTGAGGCGAAGCCGCGGTAGTCCACGCTCGCGATGGCGTACGTGAAGCCCTGCGGGACGTGGACGACCAGGTTGAGCTGGCAGTTCTTGCGGAAGGCCGTGGGGTCGGAGTTGCCGCCGACCTGGGCGAGATACGCGCTGTAGGTCACCGTGAAGGCGGTGTTGTCCTCGGAGACGGCGACCGCCGTCGTGCCCTGCGGGCAGCCCGAGCCGTTCACGGTGGCGACGTTGATGACGATCTTGTCCGGCGGCGGGTCGTCGAACACCGGCGACGACGAGTGCTGCGCGGACGGCAGCGCGGTGGCGAGCAGTGCGGCGACCGCACCACTCAGGAGGAGCCCACCAGGCATGGTTTCTCCTTGGGTTGGGGGGTGGCTGTGCCCCAAGGTCTTTGAAGAACCAATCTTTGAAGAACCAATGAAGTTCCTGTGAAGACCGACGGGGCGCTCGCATCGTAGGAAGCCGCACCCGGAACGGTCAGGGCGAACTCAGGCCATTCACAGATGCGTCTTTCACACTCTCCCCACAGTGTGTGAACTCTGTGGAAATAAGGGGGCGTTGACCGATCCGTCCCCAGATACTTCACAGCCGCACATTAAGGAATTCTTCAGGTACGGCCCTAACTTCGCTGTCCATGACGGGAAAACGAGAGCACAACGAGCAGCAGGACGAACTATCCGCCCGGCACCGCCGGGACAAGGGTCCCCAGCGCCGCCGGGTTCTGATCGGCGGCGGCAGCGTGGCCCTGGCGGGAGGCCTCGTGGCGGCCGGCTTCGCCTCGGCCGACACGGTCTCGACCACCTCGACGGCCACCGACCAGGCGACCACCACCGTCTCCTCGGACGCGTCGGCATCCGCCTCCACAGGCGTCTGCACCCTCACCTCCGAGGTCACCGAGGGTCCGTACTCGCTCGACGGGGCCCTGATCCGCACGGACCTCCGAGAGGAGAAGGAAGGCGTCGAGGTCCAGTACACCTTCACCGTCGTCGACCAGGACAACGACTGCGCGCCGCTGTCCGACGCCCTCGTCGAGCTCTGGCACTGCGACGCGCTCGGCGAGTACTCCGGCTACGTCGGCAACAACGGCCACACGGAGGACGACGACGGCACCTTCCTGCGCGGCGGGCAACTGACCGACAGCAACGGGCAGGTGAGCCTGATCTCCATCTGGCCGGGGCACTACGTCTCGCGCGCCGTCCACGTCCATATGCGGGTGCACACGGGCGTGACGATCGCCGACGGCACCTACACCGGCGGCACGCTCGTCCACACCGGCCAGCTCTTCTTCGACGCGGACCTCAACGAGCAGGTGCAGGCCACCTCGCCGTACTCGGACAACACCACCGCCGAGACGGTCCTCGCCGACGACACGATCTACGACGACGGAGGGGCTGCGTCCGGCCTGCTCACCCTGACCGCGCTCGGCACGAGCGTCTCCGACGGCTACACGGCCACCCTGACCGTGGGCGTCAGTACTAGTTGACCGGGAGGCAGTTGATCAGAACGCACTGATCGGCGAGCGCCGATCACACCCTGACGGGCTGCCGCCCTTCGGCGGACTCGGACTCGGTCCGTGCCTTCCTCGCCTCGTCCCGGCGATGGGCGCGGACCGAGTACGCCAGAGCGGCAGCCCACATCCCGTACAGCACGGCGTACACCGCGGTGCTCAGCGCGCCCGGCGTACCGATCCAGTCGCTGTGCAGCAGCGTACGGACGTTGGTCACGACGATGATCCCGCCGACCGCCGAGCCCAGCACCCGGGGCGGCACCAGCCGGACCAGCCAGGCGGCGACCGGCGCGGCGACGACCCCGCCGAGCAGGAAGGCGATCACCCAGGTCCACTTCAGCCCCTGGGACCCGAGCGAGAACAGGAAACCGAGGCTCGCCGCCACCGCGACCAGGAACTCGCTGGTGTCGACCGACCCGATCACCTTGCGCGGCTCCATCCGGCCGCTGGCCAGCAGCGCGGGCGTACCGACCGGCCCCCAGCCGCCCCCGCCGGTGGCGTCCAGGAACCCGGCGACAAGGCCCAGCGGCGCCAGGAACCGCTTCCGCAGCGGCTTGCCGAGCCGCCCCTCCGGCAGCCCTTTGAAGGTGAACCGGGACATGACGTAGACACCGAGCCCGAGCAGGATCAGCGACATCACCGGCTCCGCGGCCTCCGTCGAGAGCTTCGACAGCGCGGTCGCCCCCAGGAACGAGCCGACCGCGCCCGGTACGCCGATCCGCACGACGACCTTCCAGTCCACGTTCCCGAACCGCCAGTGCGAGGCCCCGGACATCAGGGTCGTACCGATCTCGGAGAGATGGACCGTGGCGGAGGCGGCGGCCGGATTCGTCCCCATGGCCAGCAGCAGCGTCGTCGAGGTGACCCCGTAGGCCATACCGAGGCTGCCGTCCACGAACTGGGCCCCCAGGCCCGCGAGGGCCAGCAGTATCAGCGTGCGCATGTGGTGCGTCCCGTCCGTTCCCGGCTTTCCCACCGATTGAGTAGGGATGAACGGGAGGTGACGCTAAAGGGTGAATCTGAGCGCGGCCTGAGACGACGGTGAACGGCCCCGTCGCTACGGGTTCTCCCAGGCCGCCGGTTCCGCCGCCAGCCGCCGTACCGGCTCCGGCAGCGCGTCCGCCGCGATGTCGGCGAGCGTGACGCCCTCCAGGATCTTGCGGACGTTGGCGCGCAGCGCGATCCACAGGGGGAGGAGGGGTTCGGCGGAGCCGGTGTAGGCGAGGCCGGTGGGGCGCTCGCCGCGCACCGACACGATCGGGCCGTCCACCGCGCGTATCACGTCGGCGACGGTGATCGCGGTCGCGTCGCGCGCCAAGCGGTAGCCGCCGCCCCCGCCGCGCCGGCTGTCGACGATCCCGGCGCGCCGGAGATCGCCGAGAATGCCCTCCAGGAACTTGTGCGGAATGCCCTGCGTGGTGGCGATGGTCTCGGCCTTCAGCGGGCCGTCGTCACCCCGTACGGCGAGCTCCAGTACCGCCCGTACCGCGTAATCCGCCCGTGCCGAGATCCTCATGCGTCCATTGTGGGCCGCTCTGGCGTACAGAATGACCCCGCACGAAAGCCTCCAGGGATCACCACGGAAAATGGCTTCGCACGTGCCGCCGACGGACCGGACCCGAAAGGAGCTTCCAGTGGAGCTGAGCAGGCGTACCTTCAGCACCCTCGCGGGTACGGCCGCGCTCGGACTCGCGCTGGGCGGTGGCAGCGCCGCCTCCCCGGACGCCTACGCCGCGCACGTCGTACCGACCGGCCCGCCCCCCGCCCCGCCGACCGCGGACGGGCTGCCGCACACGATCGGCTACGACCGCTACTCCCTGCTCGTCGACGGCAGACGCCTGGTCCTGTGGTCGGGCGAGATGCACCCGTTCCGGCTGCCGAGCCCGTCCCTGTGGCGGGACGTCCTGCAGAAGATGCGCGCCTTCGGCTACAACGCGGTCAGCATCTACGTCTCGTGGAACTACCACTCCCCCGCCCAGGGCCACTACGACTTCACGGGCGTCCGCGACCTCGACCTGTTCCTGCGCACGGCCGCCGAGACCGGGCTCTACGTCATCCTGCGCCCGGGTCCGTACATCAACGCGGAGATCGACGCGGGCGGTTTCCCCGGCTGGCTGACCGCCACCAAGGGCACCGCAAGGACGGCCGATCCGACGTATCTCTCGCACGTCGACGAGTGGCTGACCCAGGTCGACTCCATCGTCTCCAAGCACCTGTTCACCCAGGGCACGGGCACGGTCCTGCTCTACCAGATCGAGAACGAGTACGACGCCCAGACCACCCAGCCGACCGGCGCGGCCTACATGTCCCACCTGTACAAGAAGGTGCGCGCCGACGGCATCGACGTCCCCCTGTTCCACAACGACAAGGGCCGCAACGGCTATTGGACCCCCGGCTCCTTCGACACCGGCGGCGACACGGGCGGGTGGCTGTACGGTTTCGACGGCTATCCGACGCCGACCCAACCGCCGCCGGACTGGGGCCACTTCGGGATCGGCGGAGCGAAGGGCGGAGCGACCGCCAGCCCCAAGACCCCTGGTTTCGTGCCTGAGTTCGGGGGTGGCTGGTTCGATCCGTGGGGCGGGTCCTGGTTCGACGGGAAGGGGTACGCGGAGTCGCGCCGGACGCGTGACGCGGCGTACGAGCGGCGCTTCTATCTCACCAACCTCGCCAACGGACTCACCCTGCACAACGTCTACATGACCTTCGGCGGCACCTCGTGGGGCTGGCTGCCGGCGCCGGTCGTCTACACGTCGTACGACTACGGCGCCGCCTTCGACGAGGGCCGAAACCCGACCCCGAAGCTCGTGCCGATGCACCAACTGGGCCATCTGCTGCGGACCGTGCCCGACTTCGCCAAGCTGGACCGGGCGGCGGACGTCACGGTGGCCGGCCTGAAGACCTACCACCTCACCAACGCCGACACCGGCTCGCACGTCTACGTGCTGCGCAACGACGGTGCGGCGGACGTCACTTCGACCCTGCCGACCGCGAACGACGACATCGAGGTCACCGTCCCGGCCCTGGACGCCCGCCTCCTGGTGACCCAACTCGCCCTCGGTGAGCGCAAGTTGAGGTACTCGACCGCCACACCGACGATGGTCCTCACCGCCGGCCGGCAGGACATCGCGGTGTTTGCCGGCAAGCGCGGCGAGATGGCGCACACCGTCGTCGAGTGCCCGGAGGAGCCGGTGGTGACCCGGCTCGACGCGCAGGCCGCCTGGGTCTGGGACCGCGGCATCCTGCACGTCACCGTCCCGCTCGGCATCGGCGGCCTGACCCGGGTCCTCGTCCAGGGCGGCGGCGTCGACAACCCCCTCCTGCTGGTCTTCGCCGACGAGGCCGGCTCCGTACGCCTGTGGCCCTACGAGACCGGTTCGGGCACCGCGCTGGTCTACGGCCCGGCGCTGCTGCGCGAGGCCACCGTCAGCGGTACGACCGCCCACCTCACCGGCGACACCATCGCGGAGACCGGCCTGGAGGTGTGGGGGCCGCGCGGCATCACCGAGGTCACCTGGAACGGCAAGCCCGTGGCCGCGACCGTCACCAACGCGTTCAGCCTGCGCTCGAACCCGGACGCGCTGCTGCCGGGGGTGCCGGCGGTACCGCTCCCCGCACTCGACGGCTGGCGGCGGAAGGTGGAGAACCAGGAGGCCGCGGTCGCCTTCGACGACTCCAAGTGGACGCAGGCGAACAGGACTTCGTCGTTCAGCACGACGCCCGTACCCTCCGGGCAGCCCGTCCTCTTCGCCGACGACTACGGCTTCCACTACGGCGACGTCTGGTACCGGGGCCGCTTCACCACGGCCGCCGCCGACGCCCTGGAATCGGTGACCCTCGCCTACAGCACCGGCACCCAGGGCCTGCTGATGGCCTGGCTCGACGGCGAACCGCTCGGCACCCACCGGATGCCGGTGCCGACCACCAGCAGTGTGCGGCAAGGGAGTTGGACCGCCAAGGCGACCCTCGCGGTCCCGGAGAAGCTGCGCACGGCCGGTCCGCACGTCCTGTCCGTCCTGGTCCGGCGCATGCAGCACGACCAGGACGGCAAGGCCCTCGACACCCACAAGGTCGCCCGCGGCCTGACCGCCGTGACCTTCAAGGGCGCCTCCCCGAAGGTGAGTTGGCGCCTCCAGGGCGAGGCGGCCCCCGACCCGGTGCGCGGCCCGCAGAACAACGGCGGCCTGTACGGCGAACGCGAGGGCTGGCACCTGCCGGACTTCCCGGACTCCGGCTGGGAGGCCGTCACCCTCCCCCGAGCGGACCAGCGGCAGGGCGTGGCCTGGTACCGGACGACCTTCAAGCTCGCCGTGGACACCGGCATCGACGCCTCGATCGGCCTCGTCCTCGACGACGACCCGGCCCGCGCCTACCGCGTCCAGATCTTCCTGAACGGCTGGAACATGGGCCAGTACATCAACGACGTGGGCCCACAGCACACCTTCGCCCTGCCGAACGGGATCCTCCGCACACGCGGCACCAACACACTCGCGCTGGCGGTCCTGTCCGACGGCACCACACCGGCGGGCCCGAAGGACGTACGGCTGACGCTGCTGGGCAGCGCGGCCGGAGGAGTACCGGTGACACCGGTGGCCTCCCCCGGCCGATAGTCCTTCGAAAGCTACGCGAGCCGGATCACGTTCCAGGACAGCGGCTCCAGTACGGCGGTCAGGGTGCCGTCCTGGAGGGCGGTGCCCTCGACGCGGTGCGGGGCCACCCGCTCCGGGTCGGCCAGGGTGTTGCGGGCGTCCGGGTCGGCGTCCGCGAGGGCGCTGTGCTCGACGACCGAGGTCAGGTCGAGCCCGTTCAGGCCGACTTGGAGCGGGAGCGACTCGGTGCGGCTGCGGTTGACGGCGAACACCGTGACCGAACCGTCCTCCCCGCGCACCGCCGTGGCGTGCAGCAGGTCGGCCTCGCCGTACTGCTTCGTCCCGTGGGTCGGGGAGTCGACGCGGACGTCCAGGACCTGGCCCCGGCCGTACTTCGAGGCCTGCGCGAACGGGAAGAACGTCGTCTGCCGCCAGGCCGGGCCGCCGGGCTCGGTCATGATCGGCGCGATCACGTTGACGAGCTGGGCGAGGCAGGCGACGGTGACGCGGTCGGCGTGGCGGAGCAGGGCGATCAGGAGCGAGCCGAAGACGACGGCGTCCATGACGCTGTAGTTGTCCTCCAGCAGGCGCGGGGCCTCCGGCCAGTCGGCGGGGTCCGCGTTCTTCGTGTGCTCCTCCCAGTCCGCGGTGTACCAGACGTTCCACTCGTCGAAGGAGAGGTTGATCTTCTTCTTCGACTTGAGGCGGGCACCCACGTGGTCGGCGGTCGCGACCACGTTCTCGATGAAGGACTCCATGTCGACGGCGGAGGCGATGAAGGAGTCGAGGTCGCCGTCGAGCGGCTGGTAGTAGGCGTGCAGCGAGATGTAGTCGACCAGGTCGTACGTCTCCTGGAGGACGGTCGCCTCCCAGGCGGCGAAGGTCGGCATCGCCTGGGAGGAGGAGCCGCAGGCGACCAGTTCCACGTCGGCGTCGATCTGGCGCATCGCGCGGGCCGTCTCGGCGGCGATCCTGCCGTACTCCTCGGCGGTCTTGTGGCCGGTCTGCCAGGGGCCGTCCATCTCGTTGCCGAGGCACCAGACCTTGATGCCGAAGGGCTCCTTGTCACCGTGCGCGATCCGCTGCTCGGAGAGGGCGGTGCCGGAGGGGTGGTTGGCGTACTCCTGGAGCTGCAGGGCCTCGGCGACGCCCCGGGTGCCCAGGTTGATCGCCATCATCGGCTCCGCCTGGGGGCCGACCTTCTTCAGGAACGCGATGTACTCGGAGAGGCCGAAACGGTTCGTCTCGGTCGAGCGCCAGGCCAGGTCGAGGCGGCGGGGGCGGGATTCGGCGGGGCCGACCGAGTCCTCCCACCGGTAGCCGGAGACGAAGTTGCCGCCGGGGTAGCGGATTGCCGTCACGCCGAGTTCGCGCACGAGGTCGAGAACGTCCTGGCGGATGCCGTCCTCGTCCGCGGTGGGGTGGTCCGGTTCGAAGATGCCGGTGTATACGCAGCGGCCGAGGTGTTCCACGAAGGAGCCGAAGAGGCGGGGGTCGACTTCGCCCACGGTGAAGGCCGGGTCGAGGGTGAAGCGGGCGGTGCGCGTGCTCATGGGGTCCTTTCAAAGGGTGCTTGCGTGAGAAGAAGCCAGCCGTCTCTTGTCCAGCTCAGGGTGTTGAGCCCCAGCTTCGGAATGCCTGAATCCTCTCCGTCGTAGTAGTGGTATGCCAAGACATACTGACCTTTGTCCCGGAAGGCGGACTCTCCGCCCGGGCCGGTGTAACGGCCGTGGCTCGCCAGGAGCAGATCGCCGCCGCCGTCCAGCATCGGTTTGCCGGTGCTGTCCGCGTACGGGCCCGTGACCGACGTGGAGCGGCCGACCCGGATCTTGTACGTCGAGTTCACGCCCGCGCAGCAGGCGTCGTAGGACGCGAAGAGGTAGTAGTAGCGGCCGTGCTTGAGCACATACGCGCCCTCCACCGCGTACGGCGCGTCGGGGCGGGTGGCCAGTTGGGCGACCGTCGCACCCGGGATCGACTTGCCGGTCGCGGGGTCGAGCCGGACCATGCGGATGCCCGTCCAGTACGAACCGAACGCCATCCACAGCTTTCCGTCGGCCCGGACGATCGCCGGGTCGATGGCGTTCCACTCGTCCGTGGTCTCGGAGGTGAAGGCCCTGCCGTGGTCGGTCCAGGTGCCGGGGAGACCGGTCGGGGAGGTGGCGACGCCGATCGCGGAGTGGTTGCTGCCCCAGGAGGAGACGGCGTAGTAGAGCCAGTAACGGCCCGCGTGGTAGGAGAGGTCGGGGGCCCAGGGGTCGCCGGTGGAGTTGTAGTCGTACCACCAACTCGGGGGCGCGGCGAAGGCGTTGCCCGCGTCGTCCCACTGGACGCGGTCCTTCGACGTACGGGCCCCGATGACGCCGCCGGTCGAATAGGCCACATAGCCGCCGGACTTGAGGCGGATGACCGTGGGGTCGTGGATGATCTGCTGTCCGGTGATCGGCTGCGGGTCGGGGTAGGTGACGTCGGCCTCGGCCGTGGCGGGGAGGAGTGCGATCACCGCGGCGGCGAGCAGGGCAGTCGGTCTCGGGTGCTTCAACTCGGTTCCTCCGTCGGTGAGTCACCGGCCCGCCGCATGTCCGCTTCTTTCACGCCGTACTTGGCGAGCGGGTCCGGGCCCCGGGGATCCGGGAGACGGCCGGGCGGGCCCCCGGGGCCGGCCGCGGCCGGGAGGTGCCCGCGCTTCGGCTCACGTGGTCCCATGCCCCGCTCCTTGCCGGTAGGAGTCCCGCCATGTTCGAAATACCGTATATCGCTCGTAACTTCGAACGGGACGGTAAAATCGAAGCGCGTCCACGTCAATGGGTTGAGCACAGTGCAACGTGCATTCTCGGGGTCGATTTCCGGACACAGCGGTCGTTCCCGGTCCCACAGCGGCCACCGAATGACATGACGTCGGCAGTTGTGGACGCGTAACCTCGGACCGGCTGTGCGGCGGACGGCGAGACGAGGGAGCGTACGACGTGGTGACGACCTTCCTCGGCGGGCTGTCCGATCACTCGAACGCGACCCGACACGCCAGACGTTGGACCACCTCCGTCCCCTCCTTGATGGAAGCGGCCGGTTTCCCGCTGCCGCGCCGACGGTGAGGTGGCTGAGTCGACGTATGTCCTGGCATATTGCAGCGGTGCGCACGAAGAAGGAGATGAGGCGGCTCGCCGGCGCCCTCATCGACCCCATGCGCGTCCCGGTCCCCGCCGAACCCGAGGCCCTCTTCGACGCGCTCGTCGACTCCGTCGTCCGCTGGCGGGGACGTGAAGTCGTGGTGCGCCGCGAGGTGTTCCCGCCGCACACGGCCAGCGGGCTGTGGCTGGAGGGCGACACCTACGACGTCATCGTCATCGACAAGCGGGCCGCCGCCTGGCACCAGATCGTCATCTTCTGCCACGAGGTGTGGCACATGCACCAGCGCACCACCGAACGCGCCCTCCAGCTGACCGCCGAGCGCGGCCCCCGGCCCGTCGCCGCCCGCACCGACTTCAGCGTCGCCGACGAGCAAGAGGCGGACCGGTTCGGCATGTTGATGAGCGGGCGGCTCCGCCCCTGGCTGGAGTCGGCGGCCGGCGCCGACCCCGTGTACGGCCCCGCCGACGACGGTACGCAGCAGGGCGTCGCCGGGCGCATCGGCGCCGCCCTCAACTACCGCGGGACCAGAAAATGAGCGGCCTGATCAACTACCTCAGCTGCGGCCTGCTGTGGCTGGGCATGCTGGTGAAGGCCCCGGACCTCGTACGTCACTGGCGCGACCCCTATCTCCGCGTCATCTGTGTACTCCTCGCCCTCGCCGGGGCCTGCTTCTTCCTCGGGGCGCCGCCCACCGTCGGCGCGATCAACCACCTCAGCGGCGTCCCCAACCTCGCCGCACCGCTGACGTACGCGTCGATCACCGCGTACAGCGCGTCCTCGCAGGTCCTGATCGTCTACTGGCGGGGCGGACCGCACGTCCACCGCACCGCCCGCCGCTGGATCGTGGCCTACACGGTCGTCCTCGTCGGCATCGCCGTGATGTTCGCGCTCGGCCACACACCCGTGGAGCGCCGCACCGACTTCGACACCTACTACGCGACGACACCGTTCACCGCCGAGATGATCGTGCTGTATCTCGCCGGTCACCTCGCCGCCGTCAGTGTCACCACGGTCTCGTCGCTGCGCTGGGCCCGGCAGGTGCACGGCTGGCTCCGCGCCGGGCTGGTCACGCTGGGCGTCGGCTCGCTGTGCGGCGCCGGTTACAGCCTGACCAAACTCGCGGCGGTGATCGCGCGTTGGTGCGGGCGGGACTGGACGGAGCTCGGTACGACCGTCTCGCCGGCCGCCGCCGGACTGGGCGCGGTCCTGATCGTCGTCGGCGTACTGATCCCGCTGGGCGGCCCCCGGCTGACCCAGCGGCGGCAGGCCCGGCGGACGTACGCCCGGCTCGAACCGCTCGCGCACGAGCTGGACGAACTCCTCACCCGCCGTGCGCTGCGGCTGCCTCGCCCGCGCTGGTCCTCGCCCGCGACCCGGCTGGTGTGGCGGCAGACCAGCATCCACAACGCGCTCGGGCACCTGGACGCGTTCTTCGACCGGGCCCTGTACGAGCGGACGCTGGAGGCCGCGGCACGCACGACGGGCGGGGCGGAGCAGGCCGAGGCGACCGCGTGGGCGGCGGTCGTCGCCGCGGCCGTGGCCGAGGATCGCGCCGGCGACCCGGGCCTCGCCCCCGCAGACGCACCGGACCGGCTCCCGGACCGGACCCCGGGCACCGCACTCCTCGTGCCCATCGCCGACGCGCTGGCCCGGTCCCCGCTCGTCGCCGCCGCCCGGGTCCGCACCGGCACGACGGAAGGGAGTTCGCGGGCATGAGCCTCATGGTGTACATCGCCGCCGCCGTCTTCGGACTGTCCTGCACCGCTCTGCTGGCCCGGCCCTCAAGGGCCCCGCGCGACCCGCTGACCGTGTCCACCTGCGCGGCGATCGTCCTCGGCTCCCTTGGCCTCGTCTGCGCGGCGCCGACGACCCTGAGCGCGGTCAACAGCCTGACCGGCATCCCGAACTTCGGCGCACCCCTCACCTACGGCATGATCTCCGCGTACAGCTGCTCCCTGCTGATCCTGCTCATCCAGTGGCGCGGCGGCTCCCCCGCCCGGATCCGCCGCATGGTGCTGCGCAGCATCGCCGCCTACAGCGCGCTGATCGGCGCCATCGTCGTGCTGTTCACGCTGGCCGACCCGAGCGTCGAGCGGCTCACCGATCTCGACACGTACTACGCCAACACGCCCTACATGCGCGAGATGATCGTGCTCTATCTGCTCGGGCACAGCGCGGCCACCCTGGCGATGTGCTCGGTGTGCGTGGCCTGGGCCCGAAAGGTCACCGGTCTGCTGCGGACCGGTCTGCAACTCATCCTGGTCGGCACGATGTTGGACGTGATCGGCTTCCAGCTCGTCAAATACACGGCGGTCGTGGCCCGTTGGACCGGCCACGACCTGGACTTCCTCTCCACCGGAATCGCCCCGCCGATGGCCTCGCTGGCCGCACTCACCTGTTCCGCGGGCTTCGCCCTGCCCAGGCTGCTGCCCACGTTGCGCGCGCACTGGCGCGACCTGGGCGACCTGCGCGGGCTGGGCCCGCTGTGGTCGGAGGTCCGCTTCGCGTCCCTCGCCCCGAAGCCGCCCAGCGCGCTCTGGCAGCTTCCCCGGATGCGGCTGCACTGGCGTGAAGTGTCCATACACGACGGCCTGTTGGCGCTCGCCCCGTACTTCGACGACCGGGTCCGCGAACGCACCCGCGACGCCGCCCTGCACGAGGGCCGCTCCGCGCACGAGGCCCGGGTGGCGGCCGAGGCGGCGATGGTGGCCGACGCCGCCCGCCGCGCCGCCGCCCGCGAGGAGCCCTTCGGTACGCCGAGCACCTACCGCCTCTACGCCACCGAGGTCTCCGACACCTGCGGGCTGGTCGAGCTGGCGCGGGCCCTCGCCCGGTCACGGCTCGCCACAGCCGTACCGGAGAGTACGGTGAAGGCCACCCCCCGCTGACCCACGGTCGCGCGAACACCTGAGTTTCCAGGCTGACTTGAGGAGCCCCATGCCGCGGAGAGCTGTCGTCGTCGGTGCCGGACTGGCCGGCCTGCTGGCCGCCGCCGCCCTGTCCGTCCACACGGACGAGGTGATCGTGCTGGACCGGGACGAGCTGCCCGACGGACCGGAGCACCGCAGGGGTCTCCCGCAGGGGCGCCACGCCCATCTGCTGATGTCCGGCGGCCTGGCCGCGATGGAGGACCTCGTGCCCGGCCCGAGCGTGCGCGAACAGCTGCTCGCCGCGGGCGCCCACGAGATCTCCCTCAGCTCGGGCATGCTCGCCCTGACCTCCGAGGGCTGGCTGCGCCGCTGGAAGCACGAGGGCCCCCGGATGCTCACCTGCACCCGTGCGCTGCTGGACTGGGTGGTGCGCTCGGCGGTCCTGGCCGACACGAAGACCGAGATCCGTACGGCCCGGGGCCTGGGCCTGCTCGGCGACGCCCGGCGCGTGACCGGCGTACGCGTCTCGACAGACGCCGGGGTCACGGAACTCGAGGCCGATTTCGTGGTCGAGGCCAGTGGCCGCGGCTCACGGATCGTGCGCTGGCTGGGAGCGCTCGGGGTGACCGGGATCGACGAACGGACCGTCGACTCCGGCCTCGTCAACGCGACCCGGATCTACCGCCGGCCGGAGGGCGCCGAGCGCTTCCCCCTCACGATCCTCCAGGCGAACCCGTACGAGTCCCGGCCCGGCCGCGCCGGAATGGTCCTGCCCATCGAGGGCGACCGCTGGATGGTCAGCCTCGCCGGCACCCGGGGCGGCGAACCGCCCGCCGACCCGGACGGCTTCCTCCAGTACATCCTCGACCTGCCGGACCCCATCCTCGGTCGCCTCGTCTCCGGCGCCGAACCCCTGACGGAGATACACACGAGCCACAGCAGCAAGAACGTCCGCCGCTATCTGGAGAAGGTCCGGGACTGGCCCGAGGGCCTGATCGTCCTCGGCGACGCCCTCGCCACCTTCAACCCGGCCTACGGACAAGGCATGTCGGTGGCCGCGCTGGGCGCACAGATACTCTCCCGTGAACTGGACCACGAGGGTTTCACCGCCCCCGGCCTGGCCGCCAAGGTCCAGCGCGGAGTGGCCGCCCCGGTGGAGGGCGCCTGGGCCATGGCGGTGGGCCAGGACGTCTGGTACCCCGAGACGAAGGGTCCCGAGCCGACCAGGGCGGACCGCCTGATCACCGGCTACTCCCGCCGCCTCCTGAAGTCGGCAACGGGTTCGTACAAGGCGGCGGCAGCACTCGCAGCGGTGACGAGCATGGAGGCGGACGCGTCGACCCTGATGCGCCCCAGCACTTTGCTGGCGGCCCTCAACGGCCCACTCCTGCCGCCGCTTTCGGGCCCACCGCTGACCTCGTCGGAACGAAAGACGCTGGCCGACTTGGAGCGCGCGGCGAGCTGAGTCTCTGTCTTCTTGGGGGGGGCCGTATCAACCGTCACCCGTCAAATGCAGGCTGCGCCAACCCCTTTCCCGCCCCCGGCACCACCAACAGCGAACCAGCAACAGGATGCGGCGAGTTGAGCCCCACCCGGGCTGTGGTGACGTACAGGTCGGTCAGGTCCGCCCCGCCGAACGCGCACGCGGTGACCAGCGGAACAGGCAGCCGGACCTCGCGATCCAACTCCCCGTCCGGCGTATACCGCCGCACCGCGCCCCCGTCCCACAACGCGACCCACACACACCCGTCCGCATCGACGGTCAACCCGTCCGGGAACCCCGCACCGTCCTCGATCTCGGCGAACCGCCGCCGCTTCGAGACCCGCCCGTCCGCGTACTCGAAGACATCGATCCGCCGCGTGGGCGAGTCGATGTAGTACATGAGCCGCCCGTCCGGACTCCACCCCGTCCCGTTGCTGACGGCCACGTCGTCGAGGACCAGCCGGACCGCCCCGTCCCCGGTGATCCGGGACAGCGTGCCGCCGCACGCCGCCTCGTCGTAGCGCATCGTGCCCACCCACAGCGCCCCGTCCGGTGCCACGGCCGCGTCGTTGGCGCGCCGCCCGGGGACCGGGTCCCGGTGCAGCCACCGGAAGCCGCCGTCCGGATCGACGAGACCGACCCCGTCCCGGAGATTGAGGACCAGTCCCCCGCCGGCCCGGGGCTTCGCCGCGCCGACGTGCTGTTCGGTCACCCGGACCGTGCGCGCGCCGGTCGCGGGGTCGTACGTATGGACCCTGGAGCCGAGGATGTCGATCCAGATCAGCCGCCCGGCCGCCGCGTCCCACGTCGGCCCCTCGCCGAGGGTGGCCTCGGCCCGTACCGCCACTTCGTACGTCATGCCACGCTCCGGTGTCCGAGTCGCTCCGACAGTTCTGCGGCGCCCTTCGCGGCGAGCTGCTCCAGTTCGACGCGGCGCTCGTCGCTCCATCGGATCATGGGGACGGAGATGGAGAGCGCGGCGACGACCTGGCCGGTGCGGTCCCGGACCGGGGCAGCCACACAGGACACGTCCGGATTCGACTCACGGCTCTCGACCGCGACCCCGCGCGACCGGATCTCGGCGAGAGCCTCCCTGAGGGCGTCCGGCTCGACGATGCTGTTGGGCGTCATCGCGACCAGCGACGCGTCCGCGGGGATGCGGGCGGTGAGCTCCGGCTCGGGGAGGGAGGCCAGCAGCATCTTGCCCACGGAGGTGCAGTGGGCGGGCAGCCGGCGGCCGGCCGCCGACACCATGCGCACCGCGTGCGTGGAGTCGACCTTGGCGATGTAGATGACGTCGGTGCCTTCGAGGATGGCCACGTGCACGGTCTCGTCGCAGGTCTCGGCGACGGACCGGGCGACCTGCTGGCCCTCGGCGGCGAGGTCGAGCTGCTCGGCGTACCGGCTCCCGAGCTGGTACGGACGGACTCCGAGCCGGTAGCGTCCGGGTTGTCCGGGCACGGGCACGATGTACGACCGGGCGGAGAGAGTGGTGACGAGTTCGTGCACGGTGGTGCGCGGCAGTTGCAGCTTGCGCACGATGTCGGGGGCGGAGAGCGTCCCGTCCCCGTCGAGGAAGAGCTCAAGGATGTCGAGAGCCCGGGTCACGGCAGGTACGAGGCGTCCCACAACCGGCCCCCTTCTTGGATGTCGATGAGTGGCTGCGCCAGCTGGCGTGTTCGAAATTTCAACTGACGATCGGGATAACGAACACAGGCTAGCCATAGAGGGTTGCACGGGCAATGGTCGGGTGACCGTGTGACTACCGCCGGGCCCGCGGATCGCCCAGCGCGCCACGCAACCGCTGGGCCCGCAGGACGAGTTCGAGCTCGAAGCGCCGGTCGGGATCGTCGATCTCGCCGCCCCACAGTTCGCGGATCTGACGCAGCCGGTAACGCACGGTCTGCGGGTGCACACCGAGCCGCGCGGCCACCTCCGGCGCCCCGCCCCGCGTCTCCAGCCAGGCCAGCAGGGTCTCCGCGAGCCGCCGCCCGTGCGTCGGCCCGCAGTGCGCCAGCGGCGCCAGACACCGCAGCGCGAGATCGTCGATCAGCTCCTCCGGCTGCAGCAGCACCAGCGCCTCGGTGTGCTCGGTGCAGTACAGCACCTCTCCGGCCGGCAACAGCCCCCGCTCCATCAGCCCTACGGCGGCCTCGGCCCAGCGCGCCGACTTCACCGCGTCGGCCAGCGGCACCGGGGGCCCGATCGCGCCGGCCCAGCCGGTCAGCGCGCGGTGCAGCAGCTCGGGGCGGCCGGCCGCGTCCGGTTCGGGGACGACCATGCGGGGCTGCTCGTACTCCATGTCGAGCAGGACCTCCTGCCCTACGGCGGGGGCGACCGCCTCGCGGGCCGGGCGCAGCAGCACGCCGACGGAGACCTTGTCGGGCAGCGGCCAGCCGATGCGGGCGGCGCGTTCGGAGAGGGCCTCGGCCGGGTCGCCGCGGTGGTGCTCGGCGAGGAGGAGTTCCATCAGCCGCCGCTGGAGGCGCAGCCGCTCCCCCGCCTGCCGTGCGGCGGCCTCGGCATACCCGCGCACGGACTGGTCGACCAGCCCGTCGAGGTACTCGTAGCCCGCGTCGACGAGTTCGTACATCGCGGGCGGCGGGATCTCGACGCGCTGGCCGATCTCGGCGAAGCGCCGCCAGGCGAGCCGTACGCCCATGCGGTAGATGGCCTGGAGCGAGTCGAGGCTGCGGCCGTGCAGGCCCTCGCCGCGCCCGAACTCCTGGAAGACGCCCGGCGGTACGGTCGGGCGGCCCTCGGCGGTCTCCAGGTGCTGGACGAAGACCTCGATGGCGCGGCGGATGCCGATCAGGGCCATGGGCTCGCCCGAGTCGTCGAGGACCAGGGGCAGTTGGGGGTGCTCGCGGCGGATCTCGCGCAGGATCTCCTCGGCGAGCGCGGGCGCCTCGGCCATGACGATCGCGGCGAACTCGCGCACCTGGAGGCGCGGCACGTCGAGCCACGCCGAGCGTGCCGTCACGGTCGCCGGTCGAGCAGCCATGGGGTCAACTCCCCTGACCCGCTTGCTCGTAGGTGATCAGAGGCGTGTTCGGCTGATCCGGCCTGGCGTCGAGCAGCGCGACGATGCCGAGCGCGGCGCCGACGGCGAGGGCGGCGGCGAGAGCCATGGTGAGTACGGCGGCGAGCAGTCTGGACATCGCAGGGTCAGCCTCTCTGTCCTGAGGTCCGTGCGCCCGACCCTGCCCGTCGGCCCAGTGTCGGCAGACATTGACACTCCGTCAAGGGGCGCCTACGGTTCCCGGCCCAAGGGCCGGCGAGAACTCCGTAACCGAATTCCACTGGAGTGTCCGGATGCGCCGTACAGCCTCTCCATTCTCGTTAATCCTGCTGGGACTTGGCACGTTTCTGCTGGTCCTGGCGCCGCTGCTGGCGTGGTACGTCGAGCCGCGGGCCGCCGTGACGCCGATCGACATCGACACGACCGCCGTCTACCGGGGCACCGGAAGCTACTTCGACACCGGCGAGTTGCGGACCGTGGACAACCAGCGGATCACCGTCACCCAGCAGGTGCGCGGCGATGTCGCGGACAGCGAGAAGAGCGGGCACGCGGTGTGGGACGTCACCACGACCGTCGACACCGACAAGTCCCTGCCGGCCGCCGATCCCCACGACGCGCTGGAGTTCTTCCCCAACCGGTGGGTCACGGACCGCAGGACCAACAAGCCGGTGCACTGCTGCCACGAGAACCCGTACTTCGAGGGCGACGCCTACCTGAAGTTCCCGTTCGACGTGCGGAAACAGCCGTACCAGTGGTGGGACAACTCCCTCGGCGGGACGGTCACTCTGCGCTACTCCGGGACCAGGAAGGTGCAGGGCTACTCGGGTTACGTCTTCAGGGGCACGGTCCCGCCCACGAAGATCGGCACCCGGCTGGTCCCGGGCAGCCTGGTCGACCAGCCCGGCTCCCCGCAGATCCTGGCCGAGGAGTGGTACTCCAACCACGGCATCGAGTTGGTCGTCGACCAGCGCACCGGCCGGGTGGTCTACGCCCGGACAGGCCCCCGCCGCACTCTGCGCGCCCCCGGTCACGCCTACGACGCGGTGCTCCTCCTGGACGCCGACAAGCTCGCGTTCACCACGGCCACACAGAAGGAACAGGTGAAACTGGCGAAGCAGGAGAGTGGTCAGCTGCGCCTGGTGGGGCAGTCGTTGCCGATCGGTACCGCTGTGGCCGGATTCGTCCTGGCCGTGATCGGCGGCGTTTTGGTGCTACGAGGACGCCGACGCCCCGAATCACCCGTTTCACCCGAGTATCCGCCCACGATGTGACGTGACGTCAGTTCTAATAACCCCGGAAATTGTCACGCGGGTGAGTAGCCGTCGGGAACGCCGAAGCGAAAACTGTCCACCCACCCGAGCACAGCCCACCCACAGAAATCCGCACCGCGCCCGCCCTTGTCCGCCCCTGCCGGCCCTTGCCACTCCCTTGTCCCCGCAGAGTTCCGCACCCCGAGACGAGTTGGAGCACCCATGCCCCAGCACGTGCCCCACCATCCCCCACCCTCGAACTCGCTCGGGTGGGGGGACCCCCACCGCACCGCGTCTCCACCGGCCGCGCAGCACCACCCGACCCCGGTGCCGCAACCGCGCCGCATCGTCTTCCTCGCCCACCGGGATCTCGGCAGCCCCTCGGCGGGCGGCTCCGAACTCCTCGTGGACAGACTCGCCGACGGCCTGACCCGACTCGGCCACCAGGTGACCCTGCTGTGCGGCGGCCCCGCCTCCCCCGTTCCCGGCTCCGCTCGAACGGGAGAAGCCCCCATCCGCGACTACCGGGTCGTGTCGGCGGGCGGCGCCTACGGCCACTACCTGCGCGCCCGTTCGGCGTTCAGCCGGCGGATCGGTGACTGCGATCTGCTGGTCGAGGTGTGCAACGGCATGCCCTACTTCGCTCCCGTCTGGCACCACGGCCCCACCATCTGCCTGGTCAACCACGTCCACACGGACGTCTGGAGGATGCGGTTCGACGGCCCGATGGCCCCGGCGGCGAGAATCGGCCGACGCCTCGAACAGTGGGCGCTGACCGGGGCGCAGCATCGCGGCCTGCTGGTCGCGGTCTCCCCCTCCACCGCACACGCGCTGCGCGGGATCGGGATCGAGCGGGACCGGATCCGGGTCGTCCACAACGGAGTCGAAGAACCCGGTCCCTGTGCCGAGCGCTCGCCGGAGCCGCTGTTCGTGGCGGTGGGGCGGCTCGTCGAGTACAAGCGGATCGATCTGCTGCTGCGGCTGTGGGAGCGGGTGCGGCCGGTCACCGGCGGGCGGTTGTTGATCGTCGGCGACGGGCCCGAGCGGGATCGGCTGGAGCGACTCGCCGGTCCCGGCGTGGAGTTCACCGGGCATGTCTCCGAGTCACGGAAACACGAACTCCTCTGCGCTGCCTGGCTGTTGCTGCATCCGTCCGCGCTGGAGGGATGGGGGCTGGTGGTGACGGAGGCCGCCGCCCGGGAGACGCCGGCGATCGCGTTCGACGTGCCCGGGCTCCGGGACTCCGTCGTGGACGGGGAGACGGGGGTACTGGCGCGGGGGGAGTCCTCTTTCGCGGCGGCCTGGTGCACGCTGGCTCTGTCCGGGCGTCGGCGTGAGGCCATGGGCAAGGCCGCGCGTGACCGTGCGGCGCGCTACCGCTGGGATCGGACGGTGAGACAGTTCCGGGCTGTTGCCGCTGAGGCGGTGAGGGGCTGGGGGTCGTGACCGGCCCCAAGGACCCTTCCCTACGCAGGTCGGTGGCTCTGTTCCGGGCCTTCCTGCACGAACAGGACGACCCGGAGTCCTGCTACTCGCTGCTCGCCCGCGACGCAGCCGATCAGGTCGAGGCCTACGACGGACCTGTCAGCGGGCGCACGGTCCTGGACGTCGGCGGTGGCAGTGGCCACTTCACCGAGGAGTTCCGGCGACGCGGAGCCCACGCCTATCTCTTCGAGCCGGACGTACGGGAGTTGGGGCAGCAGCCGCCGGACGGGACGGTGATCGCCGACGGGTATCTGCTCCCGCTGTCCGACGGGGTCGCCGATGTGACCTTCTCGTCCAACGTCCTTGAGCATGTGGCCGATCCGCAGACGTTTCTCAGCGAGCTGACGCGGGTGACCCGGCCCGGTGGGCTGATCTATGTGTCGTTCACCAACTGGCTCTCCCCGTGGGGCGGTCACGAGTGGGCGCCCTGGCACTACCTCGGCGCCGAACGGGCCCGGGCCCGCTACCGGCGGCGTACCGGCAAGGCCGCCAAGCACACCCTCGGCGAGAACCTGTTCGCCGTGCACATCGGTGCCACCCTGCGGCAGGTCCGTGCCCGCGACGACGTGGCGGTCGTCGCGGCGCGCTCCCGCTACTGGCCCTTCCTCGACCGAGCCGTCGTCAAGGCGCCCGGGATAAGGGAGTTGGCCACCTGGAACCTCCTCCTCATCCTCCGGCGGTGTCCACGATGACGGCGACCACGGTCCAGGCTCCGCCCCCGGCGGCCGATCCCACCAGCACGACCCTGGCCGGACCCCCGGAGGGTCCGAGGTCGTGGCGCTGGCTGCTGGGTTTCTGGGCCGTGGTGTTCGTGCTGTTCCTGGCCGTGCATCCGGGTCGGCAGACCTTCGACACGAAGCTCGGCGTCACCGTCGACCCGGGCCAGTTCCTCTCCGATCTGGGCCAGTTGTGGCACGACCGGGGTTCGTTCGGAGGCATCCAGGACCAGTACGCCGGCTACCTCTGGCCCATGCTGCCGTTCTACTGGCTGGCCCACGCCGTGCACCTGCCGGTGTGGCCGGCGGAACGCCTGTGGCTGTCCCTCGTCGTCTCGGTGGCCTTCTGGGGCGCGCTGCGGCTGGCCGAGCGGCTGCGGGTCGGCAGTCCCGCGTCCCGGCTGCTCGCCGCCGTGACCTACGCGCTGTGGCCGGTGTTCACGATCGTCGTCGGTTCCACGTCGGCCGCCGCGCTGCCCGGCGCCTTCCTGCCCTGGGTCCTGCTGCCGCTGACCAACGAGCGCCACACGGCCCGCGTGGCCGCCCTACGATCGGCGCTGATCGTCCCGTTCATGGGCGGGGTCAACGCCGCGGCGACCCTCGCGTCCCTGTTCCCGGTGGGCCTGTATCTGCTGTCCCGCCCGCCCGGAGCACGGCAGCGCAAGCTGATCGCCTGGTGGGCGCCGGGGGTCGTGCTGGCTACGGCATGGTGGTGGATCCCCCTCCTCATGCTCGGTGTCTACGGCGAGAACTTCCTTCCCTACGTGGAGACTTCGCAGACCACGACGGACACCATGTCGGCGACGGAGGGCCTGCGCGGAGCCGGTGACTGGGTCGCCTATCTGCACCTCGGGGAGGCCTGGATACCGGCCGGCTGGACGGTCGTCTCCTCGGTGATCGTGATCGTCTGCTCGGCACTCGCCGCGGGGCTCGGTCTCGCCGGGCTGGCCCGCCGGGACATGCCGGAGCGGCGCTGGCTGGTACTGGTCGCGATGTCGGTCGCACTGATCCTGTTCGCCGGGTACGGCGGCCCGTTCGGGGCGCCCTTCCACGGGCTGGTCCAGGACTGGCTGAACGGCCCGCTCGTCCCGTTCCGCAACATCTACAAGTTCCAGGCGGGCCTGGCCCTCGCCCTCGTCCTGGGCCTGGCCCACCTGGTGGGCGTGGCCGCCGAGTCGCGGGGCGCCCGTCCGGTCCGCGGGCGTCGGCTCGCCCCGCTGATCGCGGTGGTCCTGGTCCTGCCCGGCCTTGCGTGGCCGTATCTCAACGGGTCGATCCTGAACCCGGGTTCGTTCCAGCAGCTCCCCAAGTACTGGCAGTCCACGGCCGATTGGCTGCACAAGTACTCGCCCGACTCCCGCGCCCTGGTCGTCCCGGCGACCGCGCACGGCATCTACACCTGGGGCTCCCCCATCGACGAGCCTCTGGATGTGCTGGCCGACTCCCGCTGGGCGGAACGGGACTACGTCCCGATGGGCACCCCCGGCAACCGGCGCGCGATGGACGCGGTGGAACAGGCACTGGACTCCGGCGGCGAAGTCCCGGGCCTGGCCGACTACTTGAGCCGGGCCGGCATCTACTACGTCGTCGTCCGCAACGACCTCGACCCCGACCAGATCGGCTATGTCCCGACGACCACCGTGAAGCGCGCCCTGGAACAGTCCGGCTACCAGCGGGTGACCGGCCTCGGCCCCGTGATGACCGGCGGCCGGATCGCGGGCGGCACCCCGCTCCAGGTCGAGGGCCTCTACCCGCGCCAACGGGCGGTGGAGATCTACGAGCCGACGAGCAAGGACGCGGTACGGCCGGGCCAGGCGGGCCTGACACAGGTGGCCGACACGGCGGTGGTCTCCGGCGGACCGGAGTCCCTGCTGCCCCTCGCCACCGAACTCCGGGGCAGGGCAACGGTGTTGACCGGCGACAACCACCCGGGGCTGGGCTCACCCACCCTCCAGGTACTCGGCGACGGACTGCGTCGCGCGGACACCCGGTTCGGCCTGGTCGACGCCAACACCTCGTACACGTACACCCCCGACGAACGCAACGCGCCGGACGCGGTCCAGGACGCGGGCAAGAAGCCGAAGCAGATCCTGCCGACGAAGGGCATCGCCCATCAGACGGTGGCCGAGCTGCGCGGCGCCCGCTCGGTGACGGCGTCCTCCAGCGGCAACTGGCTGTTCCAGCTGCCCCAGTTCGACCCGGTGAACGCCTTCGACGGCAACCCCGACACCGCGTGGGCGGAGGGCGCGGCGGGCTCCCCGAACGGGCAGTGGCTGCGCATCGGCTTCACGGGCGGGTCGTACGACATGCCGGGTTCGTTCAAGGTGACCCCGCTCCCGCAGGAGAGCGTGCGGGCCGCGGCGACCGAGGTGAGGGTGGAGACGGCGAAGGGCTCGGCGACCAGCTACCTCCAGCCGAACGGCATGACGCAGACGGTCAGAGCCCCCTCAGGAACAACGAGTTGGATGAAGCTGACGATCGTCGACTCGGTGGTCCGCCGCACCGGTCTCACCGGCGCGGGCTTCTCCGAGATCGCCCTGCCGCACGTCCAGGTCACCCGGCTCCTGAAACTCCCCACCGACGCGAACAGCTCCGACGCCACCGCCGAGATCGTCTCCCTGCACCGCACGGCCGACCCGACCGGACTCTCCCCGACGGGCACGGAGGCGGGCCTGCACCGCACGTTCTCGACGTCGACTGCGGGAACGTACGAGGTGAAGGCGAGCGCGGTGGCGATCCCCGGCGAGGAGTTGGACAAACTCCTCTACGAGGTGGCCCCCGCCCAGCAGCACCGCATCACGGCGACGGCCGACTCCACGGCGGCGCTCGGGGCAGGCCTCTCGGCCCGCAACCTGACGGACGGCGACCTGACGACGGGCTGGGTGGCGGGCGACCGCCCCACGATCCATCTCAGCTGGACCGGTAAACAGGCGGTCGGCGAAGTGGTGTTGGCGCCCGCCGGCGGTCTCTCGACCCGCGCCACCGAGGTCGACATCAGCTCACCCGACGGCGCGACGATCGCCGGCGTCGACGACAACGGCGTGGTCCGCTTCGACCCGATCACCACGGACCACCTCGACATCACGATCACGAAGACGGCCCCGCTCACGCTCCACAACCCGGTGGCCGACGAGAACCTCCAACTCCCCGTGGGCCTGTCCGAGGCGTACGTCCCGGCCCTCGACCAGTACCGCACCCCGCAGCCCGACCCCACCCGCACCTTCACGCTGGCCTGCGGAAAGGGCCCGGTGGTGGCGGTGGACGGCGAGCTGTACCGGACGAGCGTGACAGGGACGGTACGGGACCTGACCGAGCGCCGGGCCGTGCAGGTGACGCTCTGTCAGGAGGGGCGGAACGACCCGGCACTGGAGCTGGCGTCGGGCACGCACCGGGTCGAGGCGGGCGACGCGGGACCCCTCTCCCTGACGGCCGTGACACTGACCCGGGGAAGTGTCACACCGGCGACGGACGCCGGTCGGGGGCTGCGGGTCGTGGACTGGCTGGGCGACCGCCGAGAGGTGACGGTCGGCTCGGGCACGGCCTCCTACCTCACCACGTACGAGAACTACAACGACGGCTGGAAAGCCACCCTGAACGGCAAGGAGCTGTCCCCGGTCCGCCTGGACGGCTGGCAACAGGGCTGGCGCGTCCTGGCAGGCGCGGGCGGCACGATCAAGCTGTCCTACACCCCGGCGACAACATACGAGGCAGGCCTCATCGGCAGCGGGGCGGCGTTGGCCGTACTTCTGGCCCTGGTGATCTGGCGCCGCCACGAACCGAACCCCGACGAGCTCCGACCACCGCCACCCCTCCCTGGATTGTGGCTGGGCGCGGTGGCACTGACGCTGGTGGGAGTGGTGATCGCGGGCTGGTTCGCGCTGCTGGTACCGGCGTTGGCATTGCTCGCCTACCGCCGTCACGCACTGCTGGTCCCGATCGCCTTCGTGGCACTGGCGGGCGCGGGGATCGTTGCGGCGACGGGAGCCGGCGACCCGGTGGGCGCGGGCGAGGGCGCGTTCAGCCGCGCCGCCCAACTCCTCGCGCTGATCGGGTTGTTCGCGGGGCTGGTGAGCGTACGGGAGTGGCGGGACCCGGAGACCCCGGACTCGACGCCGGTCCTGCCGCCGTCACCGGCGCCACTGCTGCAACGGGAGCGGGGGACGAGCGCGATGGGCGAGCAGCCGGGAGGCGAGGGAAAGCCAAGTACCTGGGAGGAGCTGGCCGGACGGTGGTCGGAGACCGAATCGGAGCCGAACGCCGCGGAGGGCCCAGGGGCGATCGAGTCCGGTCCCACGATCTCGGCGCGCGGCCCGGGCCACCAGGAGTCTCGGCCGACGCCACCGCAAAGCGCCCCTTCAGGGGGGCGGGGCCGTGACATCAGCGGCTCCGCCGCGCGGGCGCGACCAGCCCCCACGCACCCGCACCAAGAGGACGACCCCCAATGACCGCACTCGACCACCCCGTCCACACCCCCCGCATCCCCTTCCCCACAGTCGACGAAATAGCCCGCCACTGCCACCAGTCCGCCGAACCCGAAACCGTCCACATAGAGGTCCACCTCCCCGGTCCGCTCGACCCGGAACGGCTCCGCGCCGCGTTCACGCAGGCCCTGCACCACCACCCCCGCATCCTCATGCGCGAGGCCCCGGGCCCCTGGTACCGCCGCCGCTACGAATGGGAGTTGACCGACAACCCGGACACAGAGGTGGTGGCCTTCCCACCCCCCACCCGAGACGCCCTCAAACACGCCCGCACCCGCTCGCTGGACCACACCCCACCCCTGACCGCATCCCCACCCATCCGCCTGGAAGCCGTCGAACTCCCCCACGGCACCGCCCTCCTCCTCACCGTCAACCACACCGCCCTGGACGGCCCCGCCTGCCTCCGCGTCCTCGCCACCGCGGCGGAGCTGTACGGCGGACACCCCAACGCCCCGACCGACCCGCCGACCCGCCCCCCGGACACCCCCGAACTCCCCACGGCCACCCCGTCCGTGTGGACCCCGCCCGCCCGCGTCGCTCCCGGCGCCCCCGACCCCTGTCCCGGCGGCAACGGCCTCCTCCTCACCGAACTCGGCGTCCCGCACCGCCCCAAGGGCTCCCCGTACACCGTGAACGACCAACTCATGGTCACGACGGCCCTGATGATCGCCCACTGGAACCGCGAACACGGTGCGCGCCCCCGCCCGCTGCGCATCACGATGCCCGTCGACGACCGCCCACGGGGCACGGACATGCCCATCGGCAACGGCACCCGACTCGTCGAAGTCACTTTCGCCCCGCACGAGTTGACCACCGACCCCGCCGAGATGGGCGAACTGCTCCACCGCACGGCGACCCGGACCCGCGCACTGAAGGCCCTCCCCCGCCCCCAACTCGGCCACGGGGCGGCTCTGTTGACCGCCCCCGTCGTCCCCGTCGCCTGGCGGGCCGCCCTCACCCGGGGTCTGCGCAGAGCCGCCGCGCCCTGGACCTCGACCACCCTCCTGAGCAACATCGGCCGTATCCCGTACGCCCTGGACTTCGGCGGCATCGCGGGCCGGGCACACGCGGTGTGGTTCTCGGCGCCGGCCCGGATGCCCCGCGGGTTCACCGTGACGACCGCCTCCACCGCCGGAAAGCTGCACGTGGCCCTGCGCTGGTCCCGCACCCTCCTCGGCCCCGGCGACGGCGCCCACCTCCGCGACCTGTTCGAGCACTACCTGCACACGACGGAGGAGCACGAGGCATGACGACCACCGCCCCGCACCACCCCGGCCTCCCCGACTTCTACGAGAACCCCGCCGTCCCGGTCGCCTCCGGCCCCTCCCGCACCCTCCGCCAGGCCCGCGTCCTGGCCACCGCACTGGGCCCGCCCACCGAACACCCCCGCACGATCCTCGACATCGGCTGCGGCGACGGCACGGCGGCGGCCACCGCCGCCCCCCTCCTCGCCGGCCACCGCGTCATCGGCGTCGACTGGTCCCAGGACGCCCTGACCCGCGCCCGGACCCACCTGCCGTACACGGTCCGTGGCGAGCTCACCGCGCTGCCGCTGCGCACAGCCGTCGCCGACGCCGTGCTCTTCAGCGAGGTGGTCGAGCATCTCGTCGACCCGGACACGGCGCTCGCCGAGATCCGCCGAGTACTGCACCCGGGAGGCCATCTCATGCTGTCCACACCGAACTTGGCCGCCTGGTACAACCGCGCCCTGCTGCTCGCCGGCGTCCAGCCGGTGTTCTCGGAGGTGAGCCTGCGCGCGATCCACGGCCGCCCGGGCAAGGAGGTCGTAGGACATCTGCGGCTCTACACCCCGCGCGCGCTGCGGGAGTTCGTGACGGCGGCAGGTTTCGAGGTCGTAGGACTCAAGGGTGCCCCCTTCCACGGCGTACCGCGCCCACTGCGTCCCCTCGACCGACTGGCCTGTGCCAGACCGCAGTTGGCGTCGATCCTGCTGTTGCACGCGCGGAAGACGTAGGGGGCGCGGCCGTGTGGTGGGGAGTGACCGCGGCCCTGCTGGCGAACGTGCTGTACAGCACCGGTTTCGTGCTGGAGAAACGGGCGCTCACGGCACTGCCCGAGGTGACGGTCCGTCAACCGGGCAGGCTGCTGCGGCTGGTGCTGGGCAGCCCGCTGTGGATCGGCGGGTCCATCGCCCTCGCCGCCGGGTTCGGCGCGCAGCTCGCGGTGTACCGGACGCTGCCGATCGCCGCCGCGCAGGGCATCTTCGTGTCCGGTCTGGTACTGCTCGTGCTGCTGTCCGCGCGCCTGCTCGGCGAGGAGACCAGCGGTCGGGAACGGTACGCGCTCGGCGCGATCCTCGCCGCCCTGCTGATGGTCGTACTGTCGCTGAAGGAGGGCTCGGACCACGTCAGCCGCGCCGCCCCCTACCCACTGATCCTGCTGGTGTGCGTGCCCTCGCTGGCGGCCGGCGTCTGGCTGTACCGGTCCACCGAGCGCCGCGCGGCCCACCGGCACCGGCTGCCCACCACGGGCGTCGAATACGGCGTGGCGGTGGGCCTGTTGTACGGGGTCAGCTCGCTCGCCATCAAGGGGGTGTCGAGCTTTCTGACCACAAGTGACCTGGGCGGGGCGGTGGTCGACCTGCTGCGGTCCCCGTACCCGTATCTCCTGCTCTGCACGGGCGCGTTCGGCCTGGTGATGTCCCAGGCGGCGCTGCAGCGCTGCCGCGCCTCGCTGATCGTGCCGGTCTGTACGACGGTGACGAGCCTGTTCACGGCCGTGCTCGGCACGCTCGCGTTCGGCGAGGCGCTGCCGCACGACCCGCTGCGCCTCGCCCTGCGGATCGGGGGCACGACCCTGGCGGTCACCGTCCTGCTGACCATGCCGAAGCACGACAACGCGCCTCAACGACCTTCCGAGGCCAAGGAGTTGACTCCCCCGTGAATCCGGACGACCCACTGCTGAAGATCCTGGCCTGCCCGCTCGACAAGGGCCCGCTGCACCTGCTGCCCACGGGCTCCCTCTACAACCCGCGCCTGCGCCGCCGTTACCCCGTCGTCGACGGCATCCCCCAGCTCCTGCCCTCATCCGGGGAGCAAGTGACCGACGACGACGAGCACTTGGAACTCCTCAAACGGATGGCCCCATGACAGCCGCACGCACTCCCCGCACGCTCACCGCCCGTCTCGCGCCGCTCCTCCCCACCCGCCTGGTCGCCGCCACCGCCCGAGCCGTCTACCCCCGCTTCGAACCCGAACTGGCGCGCCTGGGCGACCTGTTGCCGCCCGACTGCGGCACGGCGGTCGACGTCGGCGGCTGGTACGGCCCCTGGACGCACCGCCTGTGGAGACACGCGCGCCGGGTCGTGACCGTCGAACCGGTCCCCCACCTGGCGCGACTGCTCGCCGCAGCCGCCCCCGCGCACGCACGGGTGATCCCGGCCGCCGCCTCCGACCGCCCGGGCACCGCCCGCCTGTGGCTGCCGCCGGACGACGAGGGCGACCGGGGTGTGTCGTCGCTGGTCCGCCGGGACATCCACGCCCGCGCCGTGCACGTCCCCTGCGTCACGCTCGACGGCCTGGGCCTCAAGGACGTCGACTTCATCAAGATCGACGTGGACGGCAACGAACTGGCCGTCCTGCACGGCGCGACCGGCCTCCTGACCCGCGACCGCCCCGCGCTCTTCGTCGAACTGGAGTCACGCATCCAGCCGATCGCCCCGGTGGTGACGTACCTGTCGCTGCTCGGCTACGAGGGCTGGGTCCTGCCGGACAGGAACGGGCACTGGGTCCGGCTGTCCGCCTTCCCCCTCGAAGCGCACCAGACCCGGACCTCGTACGTCGTCTCCCGGGGCCTGCTGCGCCGCGTCCTGCCGTTCGCGCGCGGCCCCCGCTACGTCAACTCGGTCCTGTTCCTGCCGGACGGCCGCAGCCCTGGCATCGATGACGACGTCGATGTCAGTGCCGTGCGCGACGATGGATCGCATGCCCGACGCGAAACGCCCCGCGAGCCCCTTCGGCCCCCTCGACTTCCAACTCGTCCTGCTGCGCCGCATGGCGGACCACAACCCGGACCTGGTCGAGGACGCCCGTCATGAGCTGGGCGTCTCGATCGCCGACATGCGCGAGGCCAACAAGCGCTGGCAGGCCATGCTGCACTCCCCGAGAGGCCGGGCCGCCGCCTCCCGCTACCGTTCGATCCTCGGCACCCCGGAATCGACCGCAAACCGCAGGATCGGCGACCTGGACTGCGAGGCCCGGCTGTGGCCGGTCCCCCTCTGGCCCGACCTCCGCTTCGAGGTGCTCACCGCCCCGAACGGCGCCGTGTGGAACGAATGGCTGGTCCGCGCCCCCGGCGCCGCGCCCCCGCCCCTCCACACCCTCGACGACCTGACCCCCTGGTCCTGCACGGTCGACGAGGCAGCCCGAGCCTTCGCCCCCGCCCGCCCCCTGGAGGGCACGGCCCCCACCCGCTGGGGCCTCGCCTTCACCGCCCCCGACGGGCAGGGCGTACGACATCGGTGCGCGGCCGAGTTCACCTGGGGGCTGCTCCAGAGAACGGCGGTCAGCGACTAGCGGCGGCGAGCACCGCGTCCACCACCACAGCCAGCGACCCCGGATGCAGATCGAGGAAGAGGTTCGGCTCGACGAGTTCCAGTTCCATCACGCACGGCTCCCCGTCCGGCCCGTCCACCAGGTCGACGCGGGCGTACAGCAGCTCCGGTGCGTCCGGTACGGCGGCCAACGCCCGTTCGGCGACGGCGAGTTCGGTCTCGGTGGCGGTCCACGGCTCCAGGTCCGGGTGGGACACCTTGTCGTCGTCGTAGGCCGTGCCGCGCGAGAGCACGGCGCCCTTCCGCGAGGCGTGCACGTACCGCCCGCCGAAGAACAGCAGCGCCCGCTCTCCGCTGACGTCCACGTTCGTGAGGTACGGCTGGACCATCGCGGTGAGCCCCTCCGCGTGCATGCGCTCCAGCTGTCGTACGGCCGTCTCGTGCTCGTCGGGTGTATAGCGGGCGGCGAAGCGGGCGCCCGCGCCGGAGGTCGGCTTGACGACGTACTCGTGGTCGTCGGGGAGGTCGGCCGGGTCGCCGGGGGCGAGATAGCGGGTCGTTACGACGGGCACGCCGGCCGCCGCGAGGTCGCCGAGGTAGCGCTTGTCGGTGTTCCAGCGCACGACCTGCACCGGATTGGCGAGCCGCGTCGCCTTGGCGACCCGCTCGGCCCAGGCCACGAACTCGGCCGCCCGCCAGCTGTAGTCCCAGGTCGAGCGGATGAGGACGAGGTCGTGGCCGCCCCAGTCGGTCCCCTCGTCGTCCCACGGCGCGGCGACCGCCTCGGCCCCGGCCGCCCGCAACGCCTCGACCAGCACCGGGAGGTCACGGTCCTTGCTGGGCTGGGATCCGGGATCGTAGGTGGCGAGCGCGATTCGGGGCACGGGAGCCTCCAGCTTCGTACGGCGGTAGATCGTTTTCGCAGGGTAACCACGCGCCCGGCGACCGGGGCAACCGGATTGACCTTCCCCATTGGTGAAGCCCCAGCATCGGTGGCGGAACCGGAAGAGACTGGGGGCCTGCATGAACATGCTGACGATCGGGGCCTTCGCGCGGGCGTGCAGGCTGTCGCCGAAGGCGCTGCGGCTGTACGACGAGCTGGAGCTGCTGCGGCCGGCGCGGGTGGACCCCGACACCGCATACCGCTACTACGCGGTCGAGCAGCTGGAGCAGGCGCGGCTGGTCGCGTGGTTGCGGCGGCTGGGCATGCCGCTGGCCTCGATCCGTGAGGTGTGCGCCCTCGAACCGGCCGCCGCCGCCCGTGAGATCCGCGCCTTCTGGGTCCGGGTCGAGGCGGAGACGGCGGTGCGGCGGGATCTCGCCGGGTTCCTCGTCGACCATCTCTCGGCCGTGGCGGCCGTACCCGGAAAGGACACCACCATGCTCGAACTGCGCTACTCCGCCCACTCGGACCGCGGGCAGGTCCGCCCCTCCAACCAGGACACCACGTACGCGGGCACACGGCTGCTCGCAGTCGCCGACGGCTTCGGCCCGGCCGGCGGGCCCGCGAGCAGCGCGGCGGTGGAGGCGCTGCGGTTCCTGGACACCGAGGAGGTGCCTGCGGGCAATGTGCTCAATCTGCTGGAGGAGGCGGTACGGGGCGCCACCGACGCGGTCCGTGACGTGGCCGATCCCGCCGAGAACGGCACGACCCTGACCGCGCTGTTGTGGACGGGCTCGCAGCTGGCGCTCGTGCACATCGGGGACTCGCGCGCGTATCTGCTGCGCGAGGGCGGGCTCTTCCGGATCACGCACGACCACTCGGTGGTCCAGTCGCTGATCGACGAGGGCCGGCTGACCGCCGAGGAAGCCGGGTCGCACCCTCAGCGCTCGCTGCTCCTCAAGGCCCTCACCACCGGCGACCCCGACCTGAAACTCCACGACACCCGCCGCGGCGACCGCTATCTGCTGTGCTCGGACGGTCTGACCGCGGTCGTCCCGGAGCACCGGATCCGCGAACTCCTCACCGCGGGCCAGGACCCGGAGGAGACGGTACGGTCCCTGGTCGACGCGGCGAACGCGGCCGGGGGTCCGGACAACATCAGTTGTGTGGTGGCGGACGTGGTGTAGGAACGGGGGTGTCCCCGACGCCGGGGACCACTGCCCCGACCGCCAAGGAGCGCACCGCGTGTCCACCCTCTTCCCAGCCCTGACGAACCCGGGCGAGCAGCCCGCCCTCAGGTTCGGTGACCGGTCACTGACCTACGCGGAGCTGGGCGCGGCGGCGGACGCCCTCGCGGTCCGGTGCGCGGGCAGCGACCGGGTCGCCGTGTGGGCCACCAACTCGCTGGAGACGGCGGTCGCCGTGGTGGCGGCGCTGCGGGCCGGGGTGGCCGCGGTGCCGCTCAACCCGAAGTCGGGCGACAAGGAGCTGGGGCACATCCTGGCGGACAGCGCGCCGGCTCTGGTACTCGCAGCGCCCGGCGACGAACTCCCTTCTGCACTCCGGGACTTGGAGCGCGTCGACGTCGACGTGCGGGGTGTCAGGGGCGAGGGTCCGGCCGTCTCGCCCGACGACGAGGATCCCGCCCTCGTCGTCTACACCTCCGGCACCACAGGCCCGCCCAAGGGCGCCGTGCTCCCGCGCCGGGCGATCGCCACGACGCTGGACGCGCTCGCCGACGCCTGGCAGTGGACCGGCGAGGACGTGCTCGTGCACGGGCTGCCGTTGTTCCATGTGCACGGGCTGGTGCTGGGGATCCTGGGACCGCTGCGGCGCGGCGGCTCGGTGCGGCACCTGGGCAGGTTCAGCACGGAGGGCGTGGCGCGGGAGCTGAACGACGGGGCGACCATGCTGTTCGGCGTGCCGACGATGTACCACCGCATCGCGGAGACGCTCCCCGACGACCCCGGACTCGCCAAGTCCCTTGCCCGGGCACGGCTGTTGGTCTCCGGTTCGGCCGCGCTCCCCGTCCACGACCACGAGCGGATCGCGTCGGCGACCGGGCGCCGGGTGATCGAGCGCTACGGCATGACGGAGACCCTGATGAACACGAGTGTCCGGGCGGACGGTGAACCCCGCGCGGGGACGGTGGGGGTCCCGCTGCCCGGCGTGGAACTGCGGCTGGTCGAGGAGGACGGCACGCCTCTTCCGGTGTACGACGGCGAGAGCGTGGGCGAGATCCAGGTGCGCGGGCCGAACCTGTTCACCGAGTACCTCAACCGGCCGGACGCGACGGCCGCGGCCTTCACCGCCGACGGCTGGTTCCGCACCGGGGACATGGCCGTGCGCGACCCCGACGGCTATGTGCGGATCGTCGGCCGCAAGGCCACCGACCTGATCAAGAGCGGGGGTTACAAGATCGGCGCGGGTGAGATCGAGAACGCGCTGCTCGAACACCCCGGGGTGCGCGAGGCCGCCGTCACCGGTGAACCGGACCCCGACCTGGGCGAGCGGATCGTGGCCTGGATCGTGCCGGCGGACCCCCAGTCCCCGCCGGAGCTGGCCGAGTTGGCCGACCATGTGGCGGGCCGCCTGGCCCCGCACAAGCGTCCCCGTGTCGTCCACCACCTCTCCGCGCTTCCCCGCAACGACATGGGGAAGATCCTCAAGCGGGCCCTGACCCATGACTGACCGCCCGTCCGCCCGGGAGACCCTGGCCCTGGTCACGGACGACTCCGCCTTCGCCGAACTCCCCCACCCCGTACGGGAGTCCGCGCCCGACGGCCCCCTCGCCTGGCAGGGATACGACGCCTCGCGGGCCCGCGCCGCCGACCGCACGGGTGAGTCGGAGTCGGTGGTGTGCGGCACGGCGACGGTCGGAGGCACGCGGGCGGTGCTGATCGCCTTCGAGTTCGGCTTTCTCGGCGGCTCGCTGGGCGAGCGCACCGGGGACCGTCTGGAGTCGGCGTACACATACGCCCGTGAACACCGGTTGCCGGTCGTCCCGTTGATCGCCACCGGGGGCAGCCGGATGCAGGAGGGCATGATCGCCCTCACCCAACTCCAGCGCGTGGCACGGCAGTCTGCGCTCACCAGGGAGGCCGGGCTGCCGCAGATCGCGGTGCTGCGGGACCCGACCACGGGCGGCGGCTGGGCCACCCTGGGCGCGGGCGCCGATGTGATCCTGGCGCTGCCCGGCGCCCAGGTCGGCTTCGCGGGCTCCCGGGTCCGCCCACCGGACGCGGACCCCACGGCGTACACGGCCGAGGCCCAGGTGGCCGCGGGCGCGGCCGACGCGATCGTGGAACCGGAGGAGCTGCGGGCGACCCTGGGAGGGTGGCTGCGGCTGCTGACCACGCCGTGGGAGGGGCAGGCGCCGGTACCGGCGGCGCTCGGCGCGTCGGGTCTGCCGACAGCCGGACGGGAGGGTGCGGCGAACGACGCCGGCAGGGACGGCCCGGCACACCACGCCCGACCGGCCCGGCACGCGACGGACGGTCCCCCGGCGTCCCCGCGGGAGGACGCGGCACCTTCCCTCGACGAGGTCGGCGAGGCCACGCGGCACGCGTCGGCCGGCCTCCCGACGACCGGGCGGGAGAGCATGCCACCCGCTCTCGGCGCGGCCGGCCCCCCGGGCACCGGCTGGGAGGCCGTGCAGCGCGCCCGTTCCCCCCAACGCCCCCGCGCCGAGCGCTACTTGGACGACTACTTCACTCACCGGCTCGCGATCAGCGGGGACCGGTGCGGTGGTACCGACGCGGGCGTGCTGTGCGGGTTCGGGGAGCGCGAGGGGCGGACCGTCGCGTATGCCGCGCAGGCCGGGACGGCGACGCGGCCGGCCGGGTATCGGACCGCCGCGCGGCTGATCCGGCTGGCGGACCGGCTCGGGGTGCCGGTGCTGACGCTGGTGGACACTCCGGGCGCGGCGAACGACGCCGAGGCGGAGCGGGAGGGGGCGGGTGCCGCGATCGCGGATCTGTTCGGTGCGGTGGCTTCCGCCCGGGTCCCGGTCACCACGCTGCTGATCGGCGAGGGCGGTTCCGGTGGTGCACTGGCGCTGGCCGCGCCGGGCAACACCTGGGCCACGCCTGACAGTTACTTCTCGGTGATCGCCCCGGAGCTCGCCACCGCGATCCTGAAGCGGGCGCCGGCGGAGACGGAGCGGACTGCGAACCAACTCCGGGTCCGTCAGGAGGACTTGGCGGCGCTGGGGGTGATCAGGACCCGGCCCGTCTGAGCGACGGGCAGTCATGAAGGCTCCCTCCGGCACTCTTTACATGTTTCTTACTTCGGACATAACAGACAAATACCCCCATTTAGCCGCACCCCGCCCGGCCCACCACAAGGCGCGCCGACCGCCCCGCCCCCGCACGATGCGAAAGAGGCCCGCCGCCCGGCGACGCCCCGGTCCGCTCTCGGGAGAACCTTCCATGACCGTCAGTCTGGAGCAGTTGCGACGCTGCCATTTCGCCGTCGACCTGGGAGCGGCCCGCACCCGTGTCTACGTCAAGGGTGCCGGGCTCGTCGTCGACCAGCCGTCCGCCGCCGCCGTGAACACACGGACCGGCGCGCTGATCGCCGTAGGAGAGTTCGCCGAGAAGATGACGGGTCGTACGCCCGACTACATCCGGGTCGTCCGGCCGGTCTCCGGCGGGACCGTCGTCGACATCGAGATGGCGCAGCGCATGCTGCGGCACCTGATCGGCGACAAGGTGCGCCGCGCGCTGCGCCGCAAGCCCCGGCTGCGGGCCGCCGCCTGCACCCCGCACGACGCCGATCCGCTGGCGCAGCGGGCCGCGATCGAGACGCTGGTCGGGCTCGGGGCGCGCCGGGTGGAACTGGTCGACACGCTGATCGCCGCCGCCGTGGGCTGCGGACTCCCCGTGGAGCGGCCCGAGGCCACCATGATCATGGTGTGCGGGGCCGCCGCGACCCAGGTCGCCGTGCTCTCCCTCGGCTCGATCGTCACCGCCGAACGCATCCCGGTGGGCGGCGAGGCCGTCGACCACGCGATCGTCCAACACCTGCGCCACGAGCACGAGTTGATGCTGCCGAGCCAGTCCGTGCGGCCACTGCAGCTCGCCCTCTCCGGCAACGGTCTCACCGCGCACGGCCCGGCCCTGACCGAGATCCACGGGCGGGACGTGGCGACCGGGCTTGCCCGTTCCGTGCAGGTCGACACCGCCGCCGTACGGGACGCGATCGAGACCCCGCTGACCGCCGTGCTCGACGGCATCGGCCGCGTGCTGCGCAACTGCCCGCCCGACCTGGTGGCCGACCTCGCCGACCGCGGGATCATGATGGTCGGCGGCAGCGCCCTGCTCCCCGGCCTCGACCAGATGCTGCGCGCGGCGACCGGCATGCCGGTCCACATCGCCGAGCGGCCGGACGTGTGCGCCGTACAGGGCCTCGGTTACATGCTGGAGGGCAAGATCGAGCCGCTGGTCCTGGACCCGCTGGCGACCGCCTGAACCCGGACCCGGCCGGCCCGCGGGCCGGCGCCCCCGACCTCTCCCGCCTCCTCGAAGCCGTCCTGAGCGTCGGCTCCGAGCTCGAACTGCGCACCACCCTCCAGCACATCGTGGACGGCGCGGCCGAGCTGACCGGCGCGCGGTACGCGGCGCTCGGCACGACGGACCCGGGGCAGGACGGCCTCACCGAGATCCGCACCGGCGGGGCGGAGCCGCCGCCTCCGGGGGTGCTCAGCGTGCCGATCCACGTCCAGGACGAGGTGTTCGGCCACCTCCACCTGGCCGGCAAGCAACCCGCCGCCCCCTTCACCGCCGAGGACGAACACCTGCTGCACGTCCTCGCCGCGCAGGCCGGCATCGCGATCGGCAACGCCCGCCTGTACGAGACGGCCCGGCAGCGCGAGCGCTGGATCGAGGGCGCGGCGGCCGTGACCACCGCGCTGCTCACCGGCGAGCGGGCGGCCGACGCGCTGACGACGGTCGCCGAGGGCGCCCGGGCGCTGGCCGACGCCGCCGCGGGTGTGATCCTGCAGCCCACCGAGGCGGGCGGCATGGAGATCGTCACCGCCTCCACCTTCGAGGACCCGGGCGACATCGTCGGCACGACCATCGCGCCCGGCAGCCCGGTCCTGGTCCAACTCCTGGGCGGCGAACCGGTGTTCATCGACGACTCGGCGACCGACCCGCGCATGACGACGCATGTACGGCACCGGTTCGGCCCCAGCATGATGCTGCCGCTCCAGACCGAGGGCCGTCTCATCGGCACGCTCGCCCTCCCCCGCCACCGGGGCGACCGCCCCTACACGGCCGTGGAACGGTCGCTGGCAACGCAGTTCGCGTCCCAGGCCGCGCTCGCGCTGGTCCTGGCCGACGCCCGGCACGGCCGTGAACGCCTCGCCGTCTTCGAGGACCGCGACCGTATCGCCCGCGACCTGCACGACCTGGTCGTCCAACGGCTGTTCGCCACCGGCATGTTGCTGGAGTCAGCCCAGCGCAGGGGCGGACCGGCCGACCCGGCCCACGAGGCCCTCGGACGCGCCGTCGACGAACTCCAGTCGACGGTCCAGGAGGTCCGCACGGCGATCTTCGCCCTGCAGCAGCCACCGGCCGAGGCCCCAACGAGCCTTCGCGGCAAGGTACTTCGGGAGGCGGCGGCCGCCCTCGCGGGCCGGCCCTCGACCCGCTTCAAGGGCCCGGTGGACACCCTCGTCCCCGATCAGGTGGCGGTCCGGCTCCTCGCCGTCCTGCGTCGCGCCCTCGCCACGGCGTCCGGCCGCACCGACGTATCCCGTCTGTCCCGTCTGGAGATCACGGTCGACGTGACGACTCCGCTGCCGGACGGCCGGGACGCCGTACGGCTGAGGGTGTACGACGGCGAAGGCACGACGGTGAGTTGGCGGTCGCCCCTGCGGCAGGAAAGTCAGTAGGGCAGGATCCGCCCCGACGGCGTCCTGCGGTCGATGGTGTCGTCGCGGGGCGCGGCGGGCCGGCGAATCACGCGAACACGGATCTGTCGGTTCATGGCGCCCTCCCGAGGCTCATATCTCCTATGCCCCTCTCCTATGCCCCACACTCTTCCTCGCGACGCCGAAGAACATCGCCCTTGCGGAGGCACTTGGTCTGCCTCCCCGGAAGGAGCGGCGAGGGGCCGGCTGCTCCCGGAGGAGGAGACCGGCCCCGAGTCGGGCGCGGAGTTCAGCTCAGGCCGAGGTCGGACAGTGCGGTCGTCCAGTCCGTGAGGATCGCGTCCTGGGCGTCGGAGAGCGTGACGGTGCCCGCGCAGACGGCCTTCTTCAGCTTGTTCTCGACGGTGTCCTTGTTGGCGGCGGTCTTGGTGCCGTACTCCGGCTCGGGCCAGAGGTTGAGCTCGCTCTTGGGGGCGCCACCGAGTTCGAGCGGGAGGAAATGGTCCTCCTCGTAGTCCGAGGTGCTGGTGTCCGTGTAGCCGTACTCGACGATCTGCTTCTTCTTCAGCGCGGTGGTGTAGGAGCTGGAGGGCCGGACGGTCGCGGTCCACCCGGAGACGCAGATGGTGGAGTCGATGGTGGACTGGGTGACGTCCGGGTTGAAGTCGCCGGGCTGGCAACTGGGGTCGGGGAGCGGGAGGTAGTCCTGGCTGCAGCTCTGTGCGTGCGCGGTGCCCGCGGCGACCGTGAGGCCGGCGGCGGCGAGCGCGAGGGAGGAGAGGGCGGTGACCAGGGAGCGGGATATTCGGGGCATGGGGGATCTCCCGGAGTGGTGCCCGGCAGGGATTCCAGGCAGTCGTGAGCATGACAGCACCGGGATCATCTATGCGGGTAGAGCCCTTTACCGGTCCCGAAGATCCATTTATTGAATGTTTCAGCAATCCGGGGCCGACGGAGGACAAGTCATGGCCCGCGCTTGGTTGTCGGCACCGCGCACCGACCCGGTCGCGGGCCCCGCCTAACGTGGGGCCCATGACCACGCTGACGCTTCTGCATCCCGGCGCCATGGGCGCGAAGGTCGGCGGCCAGGCGGCCCTCGCGGGTACCCGGGTGCTGTACGTCCCGACCGGCCGCGGCACCGCCAGTCTCCAACGGGCCCGGGACGCGGGCCTGGAGGCGGCCGAGTCCCTCCAATCGGCCCTGGCAGCAAGCGACTTCGTGCTGTCGGTGTGCCCGCCGCACGCGGCCGAGGACGTGGCGCACGAGGTCCTCGCGCACCCCTTCCGGGGCGTGTACGTCGAGGCCAACGCGATCAGCCCGGACCGTACGAGGCGTATCGCGGCGGCGTGCGCGGAGCGCGAAGTGCCGATGCTCGACGGTTCGATCGTCGGCGGCCCGCCGGGGCCGGGCAGCGCCCCGCGCCTCTATCTGAGCGGCGACGGAAAGGAAGTCGCCAGGGTGGCGGCGGTGTTCGAAGGCACCCAGGTACTGGCCCGCCCCCTCAGCGCCGGGATCGGTGCCGCGTCGGCGCTGAAGATGTCGTACGCCTCGTACCAGAAGTCGGCCCGCGTACTGGCCGCCGTCTCGCACGCGCTGGCCGCGAGCCACGGCGTGGCGGCCGAACTCGCCCTGGAGGCAGGCTCGTTGACGTCCAACATCCTCGCCGAGACCGACCAGCTGCCCAGCGTCGCCGCCCGGGCCTGGCGCTGGGCACCGGAGTTGGAGGAGATCGCGGCGACCCTGCGCACGGCGGAACTGCCGCCGGACCTCGCGGAGGGCGCGGCGAATGTGCTGCGCCGGTGGGCCGGCGACAAGGACCGGTTCGACCTGCCGCTCGCGGAGGTGTTGGGGCACCTCCGCACGGAGCGGTGACCAGGGGACGGAAGGGCGACCCAGGAGACGCAGGGACGGCTCAGGAGGCCGACGCCCCGGGCCCGAAGGAAGGTGACGCGGCAGGCCCGGCCCCGCGCAACTCCTGTACGGTTCCGCCGAGTCGGGCGCGGAGACCCTCCAGCAGCTCCGGCCGCGCGCTGACGACCCAGCGGGTGCCGACGAGGTACTTGCCGCCGTAGACGGCAGCCGTGTCGAGCCAGGTCACCTTGAACCGCTCCTCGGGGAACGTGGTGATCCGGTACTCGCCCTGCCCCGTACGGCACTGCCCCTCACGGAGTTCCTCCGCCTCGATCCGGATCTCGGCGGTGCACCCGGTCAGCCCGGCGATCACCTCGACCTTCGCGGGCGCGACCACGCCGGCCGCGGGGGCGGCGGTCACGGAGGGTGCGGCCGACTTCCGTCTCCCCTCCCCGTCGTCCTCACCCCCACCGCACGCCACGGCGAGCGGAAGCAGCGCCAGCGCGGCGCCACGACGGAGACGGAGACCGGCGGTGCGGTGCCGGTCGGGCTGCTGTGTCTGGTGGGTCACGGCAGGGGGTACGGGTGGGGCGCGGCGGGCGTTCACTCTGCCGGGCCTCGACGCCCCACACCCCGGAGCGCACACCGTCCGTGACCCCCTGCGCCCCCTGTGCGCCTTCATCGCCCTGCGTTATGGTATGCGTACTGATGGTGTCGGGAGGGGCGTTCCCATGTCGGCTGAGACCACCCGGACCCTCGACACCGCCGCCCTGAAACCGCGGGTCGCCGCCACCTGTATCGGCATCACGGGACATCGCGTGATCCCGCCGGCCGCACTGCCCTTGGTCCACTCCGCGCTGCGGCACAAACTGTCCGGCGCCGAGGGCGAGTTGGCGGCCATCAGCAGCCTCGCGGCGGGCGCCGACCAGATGTTCGCCGACATCGCCCTGGCCCACGGGGTGTCCGTGACGGCGGTGATCCCCGGCATGGACTACGAGGCCCACCTGGGCGGCGCCGAGGTCCGCTCCGCGTACCGCAGGATTCTCAGGTCCTGCGCGGCCCGCGTCTACCTGCCCGCCGAACCGACGCACGAGGAAGCCTACTTCGCCGCGGGCCGCTGGATCGTGGACCACTGCGACCTGCTGATCGCCGTCTGGGACGGCCGCCCGGCACGCGGCCTGGGCGGCACCGGCGACGTGGTGGAGTACGCCGAGCGCACGGGGGTGCCGTTCACCGTGGTGTGGCCGTCGGGCATGCGGCGGGACTGATCCGACCGCCCGGTTGCGGATCAACCCGCCCTTCACAGACGTGAACTGACGTCACATCAGCCGCCGAACCGCACCAGCCACTCCGTGTGCGCCGGTGACATCAGCCGCTCCGCCTGCTCCACCGCCTCCGCCCAGCCGCCCTGGGTCACCGTGGTGGACATGGCGATCCGGGTCGTCTCCAGGTCCTGTTCGATGAGGGAGTGGGCGTAGGTCAACGGACCGTGCCGGCGTACCTCCTGCCAGGCGACGCCCGCCGCTGCCGCCGCGCTCAGCAGTCCTGCCACGTCCGCGCCGCCGAGTCCGGCGCCCGCGCTCGGCAGCAGGGCCGCCACCAGGGCGAACAGGGTCAGGACCGCGGTGACGGCCGACCAGCGGGCGGCGGAGCGGTACGCCCTCGACGCCTTGTTCCGGTACCAGAGCAGCTGTTCGAGAAGCCGGTCGCGCAGATAGAGGTCCCGGCGTGCGGCGTACGGCTTGGCCCGCACCGCCCGCATCCGGGGCGTGATCTGGCCCCTTCCGCGTTCGCCCGAGCCGTCGCGGGAGTCCTCCCAGCCCCATTTGCGCAGCTCGCGCAAACGTTCCTCCAGCCGTTCGGCGAACAGCCCGTCCGGGTCCGGTACCCCGGAGTGGAAGGGGCCGCCGTGCACCATGTACTGCCAGGCCAGCGACTTGAGCAGCTCGGCCGCCGCACGGTGGGTCTGCCAGCGGGCCCGGGCTCGACGACGCGAGGTGCTCAGCCCCAGCAGGATGGTCGCGCCGTACAGCACGCCCGCGCACACCGTCATCGCCCGGCCGGACGCCGCCTGGGTCAGTGCGGCGGCGGCAGTGGCCAGGATCAGGACGGTCAGATGGGTGCGGGTTCCCCGGAAGGAGTCACTCTGATGGTGCAACGCCGCCTCATCACTGAAACGGAACAGCGGCGGCAGGTCCTCGTCGTGCAATACGGTGCTCGGCACAGGTGTGGCAGCAGCCCCCATGGCGCCCCCCGATGTCGTTGCGCGCCCCGAATTGTTTCGCGCGCCCCGGCATCCAGACTAAGAACTCTGTGAGTACGGGAACCAGCCTGATGTGGGACACCTCTTGGCTCGATCCTCCGGTATGGTCCGCATCATCGGGAACACGAGTCGACCGGCTCGCTGGACTCCCCTCGTAATCTCCATCCGATCCAGTCGAACCGGAGCGACCAAGCGACATGACCGCCGTCATCAATGACATGAGGTCTTCCTCCAGCCCTGCCGGGCGGACCCCCCGGCGCACCACCCCGCTGAAGGACATCGACCCGTACACCGCCGCCGCCGTGCACAACGCGGGCCGCGTCACCGATCGCCCGGGCCACGGCACGCGCCGTCCGATCACCTTCAACTCGGCGACCTGATCCAGGCCGCCGCCCGCGGAACTTCACACTGACGTGGGTGCGCCCGGCGGACACGTCCACCACCAGTACCCACGTCAGTGAGCCGTCAGGACGTCAATGCTTCAACAGGGTTGCGTCATTCCGTACTTTCCTCTGCTCCGAATCTGCGATAGTGCTGCCGGTGACGAGTCAGGATGTCGGCAACCCACCTCTGAGACAGTTGGTCCTCAAGATCCACAGTAGGTGCGATCTGCTCTGCGACCACTGTTACGTGTACCAGCACGCCGACCAGAGCTGGCGCTCCCGCCCCACCTTCATCCGTCCCGACACCGTGCGGGCCGTCGCCCGCCGACTCGCGGACCACGCCACCGAGCAGGGCCTCGACTCCGTCTCCGTCATCATGCATGGGGGAGAACCGCTTCTCGTGGGCCCGACGAGATTACGGGACATCTGTGCGGAACTCACCCGCACCCTCTCCCCGCACACCGCACTCGACCTGCGCATGCACACCAACGCGGTCACCCTCAACCGCCGTCACCTGGACGTCTGCAAGGAGTTCGGGGTCCACGTCAGCGTGTCGCTCGACGGGGGCCGTGCGGCGAACGACAGACACCGGGTGGATCGTCAGGGACGCAGCAGCTACGACCGTGTGGTGCGCGGCATCCGGCTGCTCCAGGAGCCCGGCTACCGGCACCTGTTCAGCGGACTGCTCTGCACGGTGGACGTGACCAACGACCCGGTCGCCGTCCAGGACGCGCTCAGCGAACTCGACCCGCCCCGCATCGACTACCTCCTCCCCCACTCCACCTGGGACCGGCCGCCGCCCAACCCGTCCGGCGCCGAGACCCCGTACGCGGACTGGCTGCTCAAGGTCTTCGACCGCTGGGATCAGCAGGGCCGCCCGATGCCGGTGCGGACCTTCGAATCCGTGCTCAGCACCCTGCGCGGCGGGCCCAGTCTGACCGAGGCGATGGGACTCGCGCCGAGCGATCTGGCCGTGATCGAGACGGACGGCACCTTCGAACAGGCAGACTGGCTGAAGACCGCCTATGCGGGCGCTCCCGAGACCGGCTATGACGTGTTCCAGCACGGTTTCGCCGAGTTCGCCTCCCACGAGGGCGTGCAGGCACGGCAGTTGGGGATCGACGGAATCAGCGACACCTGCCGCCGCTGTCCCGTGGTGAGTTCGTGCGGCGGCGGACTGTACGGGCACCGGTACAGCTCCGGGCAACAGCCGGGCATCGAACCGGGGTTCGGAAACCCCAGCGTCTTCTGCGGCGATCTGCGCTCGTTGGTGGAAGGTATCGCCGACCGGGTGACCGACCGCTCCTTCGCCCCGTCGGTGCTGGGCACCGAGCAGCTGCAATGGGCCCAACTCGACCTGGACCGAGTGCTGTTGCGCCGGGCGCGGGAGCAACTGGCTTCTGGCCCCGATGAGTTGGAGGCCTGGCGGCTTCTGCTGGCCGTGGACGGGGACCGTGAGACCTCCCCGCTCCTGGACCAGATCCTCGCCCACCCCTACGTCCGCACCGGCCTCCAGCGGTCCCTCAGCGGCCCCCCCGACACGGCCCGGTTCATGGCCCTGTCCGTCGCCGTGGCCCTCTGGACGGGTGTCAGTACCTCCCTCTCCTGGGACCAGCCCGGCACCCTGCTGCATCTGCCCGCCCTCGGCTCGTACCGGCTGGACGCCCCGGGCCGCGTCGAAGTGACCGTGGGACCGGGTGAGTTCCGGGTGCGCGAGAGCGGTCGGCCCGGCGGGGACACGGAGGAGACACGGATCGCGCTGGACGGGACGGCCTCGTCCGGGCGCTGGCGCCCGCTCGACCGGCTGTGGGCGAAGGACGGCCCGCTGATCGACGACGCGGATCCCTACCGCGACTGCTTCCCCGCGCCCGTCGCACCGCCGCTGGAATGCGGAGAGTTCGCGGAACGGGTGATCCGTGGCTACGAACTCCTGGAGAAGGACACCTCGGCGCGGCGCACCGGCCCCGACCTGTTCCGCCCCACCGTCCTCACCCCGCTCGTCCGCGGCAGCGGTCTGCTGCTCGGGGCACACGGGCTGGGCGCGCTGGGCGTGGCGGTGGACGTGCGGCCCGAGGAGTTCGCCCGGGAGCTCCCCCGCCTCGGCCGCCGGGCCCGGCTGACCGCCCTGCGCGAGACGGCGGACCTGCATGTGCTGGGCAGCCCGGCCGGCGCCCTGCTGGACGAGGCGGACGAGGCGCTGGGCGCGGCGGCGGACGGCCACCGGACTGCCCGCGCGCTGACCGCGCTCACGCTGCTGCCCGAGGGTGAACTGACCGTCACCGGTTCCGTGCTGGTGGCCCGGATGTGGTCCCAGTGGGCGGACGCCCGTGGCTGAGCAGTCGTATGCCTCCGTGACCCAACGCGGTTCGCGGATCGGTGAACTCCCGTCCCTGCTGCGGTCGTTGGGGGTCCGTCGGGGTGGTGTGCTGATGGTGCACGCGGCACTCAACGGCACCAGGACCGCTCCCGGGCTGGTCCGGGACGCGTTGCTGGACGCACTCGGCCCCGAGGGCACCTTGATCGTGCCCGCGTTCACCCCGGAGAACTCCGACACCTCGCGGGCGTACCGGACGGCCGTCGCGGGGCTGAGCGAGGAGGAGGCGGAGCGGTACCGCGCGACGATGCCGTCCTTCGACCCCGACTCCACCGGATGCCCCACCATGGGGGCGCTCGCCGAGTGCGTGCGCTCCACGCCCGGCGCCGTGCGCAGCGCGCATCCGCAGACCTCGTTCGCCGGACTCGGGCCGCGGGCAGGGCGGTTGCTGCGCCGGCATCCCCTGCGCAGTCATCTCGGCAGGCTCTCGCCGATGCGGCGGCTGTACGCCGCCGACGCCCAGATCCTGCTGCTGCGGGTGGGGTTCGAGGTGTGCAGCGCCTTCCACTACGCCGAGTATCTGGCGCGCCCGCGCACCGACTACTTCCTGCGTCCCCGGCCCGCCCGGCGGACGTACCGGTGCGTGATGGGGCAGGAGGGGAACTGGATCGCGTACCGCGATCTCGTCCTGGACGACAGCGACTTCGGCGCGATCGGCTCCCGCCTGCCGGGAGAACTGCTGCGCCAAGCCGACTGGGCGACAAAAACGGTCACCTTGTGTGGAATAAGGGACGTGGTCGGTCACGCCCGAGTCCAGATGTCCAGATATCGCCAGCCTTTGGCCTGAAAATAGCGAACCGTAGGGGCGCCCGGTCCGGCACATTGTTGGTTCCGGCCGGAGGGGCGCCGTCGGCGGGGCGGACCGGCGGCTTGTCGGCAGGCAGGGGGGACTGGTGGACAGAGCTGAACGGGCACAGGGCCGCGTTCCGGACCACCGGCCCTACTTCTTCCTGTCCTACGCCCACACACCGCCGTGGGGTCCGGACAGCGGGGACCCCGACCACTGGGTGCGTGTCCTGTTCAAGGATCTGTGCAGCCACATCATGGCCCTCACCGCCCTGCCCGCCGGTTCCAACGCCGGTTTCATGGACCGGGAGATGCGCTCCGGGGAGGGCTGGCCCGAGAAGCTGAGCCAGAACCTCGCCTCGTGCCGGGTCTTCGTACCGCTCTTCTCGCCCCGCTACTTCTCCAGCGAGATGTGCGGCCGGGAGTGGTTCGCTTTCACCGAGCGGATGCTGCACGCCAGGACTACCGGGGAGAGCGAGGTGCCCGCGATCGTGCCCGCGCTGTGGACCCGCGTCGAGTTCAACGAACTTCCCGACTCCGTACGCCACATCCACCTGGACGACTCGGGTCTCGGCAGCGGATACGCGACCCGGGGGATCTACGGACTGATCAAGCTCAAGCGACTGCGCGAGGAGTACGAGGAGACCGTGCTCGGTCTCGCCGAGCGCATCGTCCGTGTCGCCCACGAGTCGAAGCTCCCGCCCAGCCGGCCCCGCGACTACGAGGCCACCCCCAGCGCCTTCAAACCGCCCGGCACCGGCCCCCGCCACATCCGCCTGACCGTGGCCGCGCCCACCCGCGACACCGTCCCCCAGCACCGCGACCTGCAGCCGTACGGCGACGACGCACTGGGCTGGAACCCGTACCACTCGGAGTCGACCCGGCCGCTGTCCGCGGTCGCCGAGGATCTGATCCGCACCCTGGACTACCGGGTGACGGTCGCCTCCTTCGACGACGAGGACACCAGCGAGCACGTGTTCGCCGCGGGCGCGCACGAACCCCCGGTCCCGGGCCCCGGCATCCTGCTGGTCGACCAGTGGGCGCTGAGCGACGAGGAACGCCGGCGCCGGCTCAAGACGTTCGACGCGGCGGCCCGTCCCTGGCTGAGCGCGATCATCCCCCGCAACCGGGCCGACATCCAGTGCCGCGGGCCCGAAGGACAGCGCCTGGCCGAGGAGTTGGAGCGGGCGATGCCCACCATCCTGGACCGGGCCCGGCGCAGCGACCACCGCATCGCCGTCAACGGCGTCCCCACCCTGACGGCCTTCACCAATGTGCTGCCCGCCGTGGTGGCACACACCACCCGGCAGTTCCTCAAGCACGCCGAGGCCCGGCCGCCGGAGGTCCCGCACGTTCCGCGACCTCGGCTGCTGGACCTTTCCGCACCGCCCGGACCCGGTCCGGAGAACCCGGAAGACGACGACAAGGGAGAGGCATGACGGCCGCACGAGACGGACGCATCATCACCTTCTACTCGTACAAGGGCGGCACCGGACGGACGATGGCGCTGGCCAACACGGCGTGGATTCTGGCCGCCAACGGAAAACGCGTGCTCGCCGTCGACTGGGACCTGGAGGCACCGGGCCTGCACCGGTTCTTCCATCCCTTCCTGGACCCCAACGTGATCACGGCCACCACGGGTGTCCTCAACATCCTCCAGGACTACGCCTGGGCGGCGACGGACGGCACCCATCGCACCGGCGCCTGGCACCGGGAGTTCGCCGACGTCGAACAGCACGCCGCCTCCCTGTCCCCCGAACCGCTGGGGCTCAGCTTCCCGGACGGCGGCTCGCTCGACTTCCTCTCCGCGGGCCGCCAGTTCCGCGCCTACTCGGCGACCGCCTCCTCCCTGGAGTGGGACAACTTCTACGACCGGCTCGGCGGCGGCGCCTTCCTGGACGAGCTGCGCGACAGCATGAAGCGCTCCTACGACTACGTCCTGATCGACTCCCGCACCGGCCTCTCGGACACCGCGGACATCTGCACCCTGCAGATGCCCGACGTCCTGGTCGACTGCTTCACCCTGAGCGACCAGTCCCTCAACGGCGCCGCCGACGTCGCGCACAGCGTCGGGGACGAGCACCGCAAACGGCGCATACGCGTGCTCCCGGTGCCGATGCGCATCGACGAGGGTGAGAAGGACAAGGTCGACGCGGGCCGCGCGCTGGCCCGGCTGAAGTTCGCCGGACTGCCGAAGGGACGGCAGGGCGAGCAGCTGGGCGCCGACGAGATCACCGACTACTGGGGCCATGTCGAGATCCCCTACCGCCCCTACTACGCCTACGAAGAGACCCTCGCCACCTTCGGCGACGAGAAGGGCGACCCCAAGTCCCTGCTGTCCGCCTTCGAGCGGCTCACCTCGGTCCTCACCGACGGCGCGATCACCAGTCTGCCGACCATCCCGGAACCGGTACGGCAGCGCTGCCGCGACGCCTTCATCCGGCGCCGGCCGTCGGCCACCACGGCCGAGATGATCATCGTGTACGCGGCGGAGAACCGGATGTGGGCCGACTGGGTGGAGTCGTTACTCAAGCGGGCCGGCTGCAACGTCACGCTGCACGAACTGTCCGCCAGTCCCGTCGAGCGCACCGGGTCCGCCACCCGCACCCTGGTCCTGCTGTCCAGCGCCCTCCAGCACTCACGGTATGCCGAGGGCGTCCTGAGCGCCCTGATGAGCTCCACCCCGACACCGGGCACGCTGGTGCCGGTACGGATCGACGAGGCCCGGCCGCAGGAGTCGTACCTGGACCAGGACCTGATGATCGACCTCCAGGGGTCCGACGAGTCGCAGTGCGCCGCCGCCCTGCTGAGCGCGCTGGAGCTGCCCGTGCAGCTGCCGGACGCCGGGCCCGCGGCACCCCGGTTCCCCGCGCACGAGCCCCGGTTCGTGAACGTGCCGCAGCGCAACACCACCTTCACCGGGCGCGGCCCGATCCTCGACCAGGTGCGCGAACAGCTGCGCGGCGGAATGTCGGTCGTCCTGCCGCAGCCCCAGGCCCTCTTCGGCCTGGGCGGGGTCGGGAAGACCCAGATCGCACTGGAGTACGTGCACCGTTTCATGGCCGACTACGACCTGGTCTGGTGGGTCTCGGCGGAGCACGTCGACGACGTCGTCGCCTCGCTCGCCGAACTCGGTGCCCTCATCGGGGCGCCCGGCGGCGACGACATGGCGCTGGCCAGCCAGGAAGCCGTGCACATGCTCGCCGAGGGGAACCCCACCCGGCGGTGGATCCTCGTCTTCGACAACGCGGACGACCCCGAGGACCTCGTCGGCTACTTCCCGGCAGGCAGCGGCGGCCACATCCTCGTCACCTCCCGCAACCAGTCGTGGTCCCAGCGGGGAGCCACCCTCGGCGTCGACGTCTTCCTGCGCCGCGAGAGCACCGAGCACCTCTCCCGCCGCGCCCCGGGGCTCACCCTGGAGGAGGCCGACGAGGTGGCCACCGCCGTCGGCGACCTCCCGCTCGCCGTGGAACAGGCCGCGGCCTGGCTGGCCGAGACCGCCACCCCGACCGCCGAGTACCTGCGCCGGCTCACCGAACAGGCGGCCGCGGTCCTCGCCCTCAACCAGGCCGCCGACTACCCCGAGACGGTGGCCGCGACCTGGAACATCTCCATCGAGCGCCTGAAGGAACGTTCACCCGCCTCGGTACGACTGCTCCAGCTCTGCGCCTTCCTCGCCCCCGAGCCGATCTCCTCCCATCTGCTCTACGGCAAGGAGATGCTCGACGCGCTCAAGCCCTACGACCCCGCGCTCCAGGAAGGTCTGCTCCTGGGCCGGGTGATCCGGGAGATCGGCAGGCTCGCGCTCGCCAAGGTCGACCAGGTGTCCAGCTCCATCCAGATCCACCGGCTGGTCCAGGCCGTGATCCGCTCGCAGATGACGGAGGACGAGCGGCGCACGGCACGGCACATGGTGCACACCGTGCTCGCGGGCGCCCGGCCCGACGGCGACGAACCCACCGACGACCGGGAGTCCTGGCCCCGCTTCGACGCCATCTGGCCGCACCTGTCGGCCTCCGACATCCGCAACTGCACGGAGGCCGACCCCCGCCGACTGCTCATCGACCGCGTCCGATACCTGTGGAAACGCGGCGACTTCCCCCGCGCCCAGCAACTCGCCGAGACCCTCCTCGCGCACTGGAAGCCGATGCTCGGCGAGGACGACGTGCAGTACCTCTACCTCCAGGGCCAACTCGCCAACGTCCTGCGCTCGCAAGGACGTTACGTCGAGGCGCAGAACATCAACGAGGCGCTGCGCGAGCGACAGCGCCGGGTCCTGGGCAGCACCCACCCGCACACCTACGTCACCACCTCCAGCCTCGCCACCGACCTCGCCGCCCTCGGCCAGTACACCCGGGGCGTGGAACTGGCCCGGGAGGCGCACAGCGGGTTCAGCGAGATCTTCCACGAGTCGCATCCGCGCACCCTGAACGCGGCCAACAACCTGGCGCTGGCGCTGCGCATGGTCGGCAGGTACAGCGACGCGCGCCAGATCGACAAGGACACCTTCGACCGGCGCACCCGGGTCCACGGCCCCGATCACATCTACACGCTGTCGTCCGGGGAGAACCTCGGCCGGGACCTGCGCGAGGTCGGCCGCTACACCGAGTCCGTGACCGTGCTGGAGGACGCGTACGCCAAGCACGAACGCACACTGGGCCCGGAGTTCCCCGGCACCCTGCGGTGCGCGAAGTCGCTCGCCGTGTCGCTGCGCAGGGCGGGCCGGTTCGACGAGGGGCAGCAGCTCACGTCGGCCACGCTGGAGCAGTACCGCAAGCAGAACGCAGCGACCACACCGGACGCGCTGGCCTGTGAACTGAACCTCGCCGCCGACCTGTTCGCGGTCGGCGACCGCCAGGACGCGCGCAGGACCGCCCAGCGGGTGCTCGCCGAATACGTGAAGGTGCCGGGCGAGGCCCACCCGTACACCCAGACCGCCATGAACAACCTCGGCATCTTCCACTGGGGCTGCGGCGACCTCGAAGAGGCCGAGTCGGTCTTCCGCAAGGTGCTGGACCGGATGAACACGGTGCTGGGCGACCACCACCCGCACACTCTGTTCTGCTCCGCCAACTACGCGATCGTGCTGACCGAGACCGACCGGCTGGAGGAGGCCTGGAAACTGGAACAGCGCGCCATCGACTCGCTGCGCGAGATCCTCGGCCGGCAGCACCCCGAGACCCTGGCCGTCGTCAGCAACGGCGCGCTCACCCTCGACGCGCTCGGCCGCACCGACGAGGCCCACGTGCTGCGTCAGGAGGCGGTGACCGAACTGCGCAGGCAGGCACGGCAGCTCGGCGAGAACAACGGCATCACCCACCTGGCGACGCACGAGCGGCGCGTGTACCGGGACCTGGAACCGCTCGCGGTGTGACCTTCAGCCCCGGGGCGTGCCCGACAGCAGCCAGTCCAGTACGTCGGGCAACGCGCGCAGCGCCGAGAAATGGGCCGCCTTGGGCTCCAGGACGGCCTTGGCCCGCGGAATACGCGCGGCCAGCCAGGAGAAGTGGGCGGCCGGCGAGAAGACGTCCTTCGCGCCGTGCCACAGCAGCACCGGCACCCCGATGTGCGCCGGGTCGAAGCCCCAGGGGCTGGTCAGAGCGATGGCGTCGTCGATCCAGCCGTACGGCGAGGTCCGCAGCGCCTCGTGGTAGTTGCGCAGCAGCATGGAGCGGATGCTGTTGTCCGAGACGATCAGCCGGTCCTCGTCGGTCAGCTCCGAGCGCAGCTCCTCCAGCAGACGGGCCGGGTGGCTGCGGATGGCCGCCGAACGCGGGATGATCCGGGCCGCGTACCGCTCCGGGTCGGTGAACGCCGTATGGAACTCCATGACGTTCGAGGGCGTCATCCCGGCGAACCAGTCGAGCCCCTTCGCGTCCCGCGGCGCGAGTGCCACCAGGGCGGCCGCGCGGGTCACCCGGCCGGGCAGCAGCGCGGCGCAGGCCAGGGCGTGCGGTCCGCCGCCGGACCGGCCGACGACCGCGAAACGGCCGAGCCCGAGGGCGTCCGCCACGGCCGTCACGTCCTCGACGACGTCCACGACGCGCCGGCCGGGCCTGCGGTCCGAACCGCCGTACCCGGGGCGGTCGAAGCTGATGAGCCGCGCGCCGTGTTGATAGAGGAACATCGACCGGGGCCGCGGCCCGACGCGGCTGCCGGGCATGCCGTGGAGGAGGAACACCGGACGGCCCCGCGGGTCCCCCGAGACCTCCACCTGCAGCCGCCGCCCGCTCTTCGTCTCCACCAGATCAGGCACCGCCGAGTCCCCCTCCCGTGCCCGTGGTCTGCCCGTACGGCCGCGAGGCGAAACGACGCGGAAGACCAACTGCCCGGTCACACCTGGGCGTTCACCTCAAGGACATACGCGGCCGACACGAGCGGTACGACCACGGTAAGACGTTACGCCGGCCCGCGGTCGGCCAGGGCCGGACCCGGTCCGGAGCCTCGCGCCTGGCGGGTCGGGTCGCGCCATGTTCGGCGGCGCGCTCGGTGAGGTACACGCCGCCAAGATCCACAAAGTCATGGACATGGCCCCGCTGGAGCACCAGTGCGGGGAGAGGAAACCGTCGTCCACCAGCCACTGCCGGCCGTTGTCGGACAGCACCAGGTACTCCCGCTCAAGGCTGGTCGCGGACGCGACCGCGCTGCCCGGGCTCACCCCGATACGGCACAGGTCCAGAGCCGTGAGTTCGAGGCCCCTGTCGGCGACCGCGTCCCGGCTGCAGGCGACGGCGAACTGCGTCGCGCGGTCCATCCAGCGCACCTCGCGCGGGCTGAACCTTTCCGCCTCGGCGTCGAAGTCCACCTGCTCCACCCCTACTCTCGGGGTGAAGCACCGTCCTCTGACGTCAAGAAGCGAGTTCGTCCACCGGACCGCGCATGGACCTGAGGCGCGGCGGGTCGATCGGATCAGCCCAGGACGTAGCGCCCGTCATCGAAGTCAGCGACGATCTGCTTCGGCGACCTGAACCTGCGTGGTGTGCTCCGCTTCGGCGACTCGGCGAGGCGATGGCCTCGGGGAGGCCAGGACCATCGCCGTGCCGTCCACCGGGCGGTGCCGCCCATGGGGCCGGCTGTCCGAGTCAGGACCGTTTCGGAGGGCGGGGACCGCTCCCGTGGGATCGCCGCCCCCTACGCCCTGCGCGCGAGCCGCGGACCGGTCGGCCACATGGTCGGCCGACGAGTCCTGGCTAAAGGTTGTAGCCGCCCGATACCTCGATGTTCTGACCGGTGACCCAGCGGCTCTCGTCGGAGACCAGGGCGGCGATCATCGCGCCGATGTCGTCGGGTTCTCCGACCCGGCCGAGAGCGGTCCTCGCGGCGAGGGCCGGGACGACCTCGGGGTACCGGGTGAAGGCGTCGTCGGCGATCCGGGTGCGGGTCGATCCCGGCGAGACAGCGTTGACGCGGATGCCCCGCGCGCTGAATTCCTTGGCCATGTACCGGGTCAACACGTCCAGGCCGCCCTTCATCGACGCGTAGGCCGAGTAACCGGGCTCCAGGCCGACGATCGCCGTCGAGTTGCTGCTCGTGTTGACGATGGCCCCACCGTGCGCCATCAGGGGCAGCAGCCTCTGCGTCAGGAAGTACGGGCCCCTGAGCAGTACCCGCATGAGCCTGTCGAAGGTCTCCTCGGTCGTGTCCTCGATCAACGAAGTCTGCGCGAAACCGGCGTTGTTGACCAGGTAGTCGAATGTGTCTCGTTGCCAGGTGCCGCGCAGTACGTCGGCCACCGTGTCGCGGAAGGCCGCGAAGGTGGCGGTCTCGCCGACGTCCAGCGGCAGCGCGACGGCCGTGCCGCCCTCCTTCTCGATGGCGGCTGCCGTCTCCAGCCCTCCTTGCCGGTTGTTGCCGTAGGTCAGGACGACTCCGGTTCCGCGCTTGGCGATCTCGATCGCGGCGCTCTGTCCGATGCCGGAGCTGGCGCCCGTGACGATGGCGACCTTCATGGTGTTCCTCCTGGGTGGGGTCGTGCGTGTGGGTGAGTGAGCCGGCGGCGCTATGCGGCGGAGTCCGAGGGCAGAACTCGGGCCAGCCAGTCGGTACGGGTCCGGCGGGCCGTCGCCGAGATGGGCGCCTGCGGATACAGCGCGTCGAAGCCGTGGAAGCCGCCCGCCCAGACGTGGAGTTCGGCCTGGCCGGCGGCCGCCCAGATGCGGGTGGCGTAGTCGCCGACCTCATCGCGGAACACTTCGGCGGACCCGGTGTCGAGGTAGGTGGTCGGCAGGCCCGAGAGGTCGTCGGCCAGCGCAGGTGAGACGTATTCGGGTACCTGGTCGTCGGTGAGGTCGCCGAGGACGGCGCGCCATCCGAACTCGTTCATCTCGCGGGTCCAGACGCCGGGCCCGTCGGAGTACTGACGGCTGGAGGTACTGGTGTTGCGGTGATCGAGCATGGGGCAGATCAGCATCTGCGCGGCGATCGCCGGGGCACCGAGGTCACGGGCCAACAGGGTGACACCGGCGGCGAGTCCGCCGCCCGCGCTGGCGCCCGCGACGACGATCCGGGCGGGATCGATGCCCAGTTCGGCGGAGTGCTCGGCGATCCAGAGCAGTCCCCGGTAGCAGTCGTCGACCAGGGCGGTGCCGGTGGCCTCCGGTGCCAGCCGGTAGTCCACGGAGACCACGACCGCGCCGAGCTCGTCGAGCCACTCCAGCGGGATGTCGATCTGCGAGAAGCGGTCGCCCATGACCATCCCGCCGCCGTGCATCCAGTAGACACAGGGGGCGGGACCGGTGGTGCCGTCGGTGGTCGCGGGGCTGAACACCGACAGGGGGATCGGGACGCCGTCCTTGGCGGGCACGGTGATCTCGCGCCGGTCGACCTGCCGGTGGGCGAGCAGGGACTCGACGGGGGCCGAGGGGAGCTGACGCAGCTGCGCGAGCACTTCCGGGCTGAGCCGGGACATCAGCGGCATCTCGGCCAGCAGTTCACGCAGTTCGGGGTCGAGGGCGGGGCGTGCTGTGGTCATGGTCGTTGCCTTTCGTCGGGTACTGCCGGCCTGGGGGGATCGGTCGGGGGTTCAGAAAGCGGCCTTGCCGCGGACCGGGACGTAGTCGGTGTACTCGGACTCCTTGGCCAGCAGTCCGTCGATCTGCGCCACGATGGCCTGGGCGGCCTCGCCGGCAAAGATCCGGTGGTGGTCCTCCTCGCTGGTCCAGCCCTCGGTGACGTGGACGACGTCGGGGTCGGACGCGGAACGGGAGACGAGGTAGACCACGCAGTGCTCGCTCGCACCGGGGCTGCCCTCGTCCAGGCCGGTCAGCAGCAGGTCGACCAACCGGTCGCCCATCCGGGGCCTGGCGGTCAGGGTGGCGTTGAAGCCGTACTTGGCGATCACGGGGTCCTTCTTCTCAGTCGCTGGAGTGAAGTGACTCCATTCAATCGCTCTGACCTGCTAAAACGTTAGAACGATGCTCGCCGCTACTTGCACAATCCTCTCGGCCATGGGAGGCAGAGTGCGGAATGATGCTGCAATGGACGCATGCACCGCGTGTATCTCGAAGAGCTCCGCACCCTGCTTGCCCGGCATGCCCGTCCCGACTGGACCACCGCCATCGACGGCGTCCTCATCTCGAAGGTCGACCGGCCGGATCCGCCGGCGCCCTCCATGTCCGGCACGGTGCTCGCCGTCATCGCCCAGGGCGCCAAACGCCTGGCCCTGGGCGACCGGGTCTACGAGTACGGCGCCGGGCAGTACCTGGTCGCGTCGGTCGACCTGCCCGTCACCGGGCAGTTCACCCAGGCCGACCCCGAGCAGCCGGCGCTGGGCTTCGGTCTCGTGTTGGAGCCGTCCGCCGTGGCCGAGTTGCTGCTGCAGGCCGGGTCCGGTGACACGCCCCGCGCCGGCGGTGGCACGCCCTCGGGGATCGCCGTCAGCGACGCTCCGGCCACGCTGCTCGACGCGGCGGTCCGGCTGCTGCGCCTGCTCGACGAGCCCCGCGACCGGGCCGTACTGGCCCCGCTGGTCAAGCGCGAGATCCTGTGGCGCGTGATCACCGGCGAGCAGGGCGCGACGGTGCGCCAGCTCGGCCTCGCCGACAGCGGCCTCAGCCACATCTCCCGGGCCGTGCGCTGGATCCGCGAACACTACGCCCAGCCCTTCCGGGTCGAGGACGTGGCGCGGATGTCCGGCATGAGCGTCTCCGCCTTCTACCGCAACTTCCAGGCGGTGACCGCGATGAGCCCCATCCAGTTCCAGAAGCAGATCCGGCTGCAGGAGGCCCGGCTGCTGCTTGCGACCCACCCGGGCGACGTCACCGGAGTCGGCCACCGCGTCGGCTATGACAACCCGTCACAGTTCAGCCGGGAGTACCGCCGCCAGTTCGGCGCACCCCCCAGCCGGGATGCCGAACGCCTGCGTCACAGCGAGCGCCCCCCGGCAGCTGTCCTTCCCTGAGCCAGCTCGCCCGGAGACGAGGATCGCGCAAGGTGAAGTGAGGACAGTTCTACGATTTCCACACTCATGAGGGCTGGGCTGTCACGGCGTCAGAAGCCGTCATGACGCGTGAGGTAGTGCGCGCAGGACTGGTTGTGCCTGTGCGCCGGGTGCCCGGCGAAATCTTCTACCCCACGCGGAGAGCCCGGCCGTCGAACCGTGGAAGCGACAGCGAGACGGCCGAGTGGCTGTTGCCGTTCCGATCTTGAGGGTTGGGCGTCGTACGGGAGTCTCCATCGGGTGACCGCAGTCGGCCGCGTGCGTGAGACCGGGGGCTCTTGGTGGCGTCGGCGGCCGCAACAGGTACGGCTCGGCAACGCCGGCCCCAGGCCAGGAACGGGGCCGGTCTTCCGTTATCGTCCACGTGGTTGGGCCATGGGGCTCCACTTGGCAGGAAGGGATCAGCCGTGGGGATATTGCAGAAGTGGGCGCGCAAGCGCATGACTCAAGGCGCTGTCGCAGCACGGGAACGGGGTGAGACCACCTACGTTCACAGACTGGCCAGTTCGAATCAGCAGATCCAGGACCGGTACACCTCGGTGATCGAGTCAGAGGGCTGGAAATTCGCCGGTATCCACGAAGATCCTTCACACCCCAAGGAGCGCTGGGTGATGGCCTTCGAGCGCGCAGGCGAGTCGAGCGGGACACGTACCCGATCCTCTTAGCACGCCGAGTGGCTGTTGCCGTTCCGATCTTGAGGGTTGGGCGTCGTACGGGAGTCTCCATCGGGTGACCGCAGTCGGCCGCGTTCTCCTTCAACTCCCCGCACCCCGAACAAGGTTGTTCAGCCGTGTCCGCACTGACCGGATGGTGCCTCCGCCACCGTCGGCGTCGGGATCCGGCCGCGTCGCTGGGCGCGCTCGCCGTGCCGTACGCGACGCTCGGCACCAGGTACTCCGACGCGTTCAACCCTCGACGGAAGTCAGCCGGCCGCTCCCGGTCGAGGTTTCCGCGGCATCCTCAGGCCTTCGGCCGGTCCGGTGCGTAGAGCGCCTCGATGTCCTCGGCGAACTTGGCGACCACGTATCCGCGCCGGACTTTCTGCGAGTGTGTCAGTTCCTCACCCACAGCGAACTCTCGGCTCAGGATGCGGAACCTCCTGATGGTCTCGGCCGCGGACACCGTCCGGTTGGCCTCGTCCACCGCGGCCTGGACGGCCGACCTGAGTTCCGGGTCGTGGCGGATTTCCTTGATGTCGGCCGCTCGCGGCCGGCCGTGTTCGAGCATCCACCGGGTGAGGAATTCGGGGTCGAGGGTGATGAGCGCACCGATGTAGGGGCGTTGGTCGCCGACGAGCACGCACTGGTCGATCAGCCAGTGGGCCCGGAGCCGGTCCTCCAGCGGAGCGGGGGCGACATTCTTGCCGGCGGCGGTGATGATGAGGTCCTTCATGCGGCCGGTGATGGTCAGATACCCGTCGTCCAACTCGCCCACGTCACCGGTACGGAACCAGCCGTCGGTGTCGAACGCCCCATCCGTGGCCTCCTTGTCATGCAGGTAGCCACCGAAGACGTTCGGCCCCTTCACGAGCACTTCGTCCCCGGGACCGATGCGTACCGCCCAGCCGGGCAGCGGGCGGCCGACGCTGCCGACACGCTGGGCGGCCGGCAGGTTGAGGGTCACTCCGGAGGTGGTCTCGGTCAGCCCCCAGCCCTCCAGGACGGTCACTCCGGCACCGCGCCAGAAGTGCCCGAGGCGGGCTCCCAGGGGCGCGCCGCCGCTGCACGCGTAGGCGACCCGGCCACCCAGCGCGGCCCGCAGCTTCCCGAACACCAGCCGGTCGAACAGCCGGCGCCTGCCGCGCAGCCACAGGCCGGGGCCGCCGTGGTCCAGGGACCTGCTGTAGGCGACAGCAGTGGCTTCGGCGGCGCGGAACAGTCTCGCGTGGCCGCCCTCCACGGCCGTGCGCTGAGCGGTGTTGCGCAGTTTCTCGAACACCCGCGGGACGGCCAGCAACAACGTGGGCCGGTAGGTCCGCAGTTCGGTGGGGAGGTTCTTGAGATCGCTGGTGTGCGCGACCTGCGCGCCGTTGTGCACGGCGGCGAGCCCGACGACCCGCGCCAGAACGTGGGCCGGCGGCAGGAACATCAGGATCGTCGTGTGTTCGGTCAGGACCTTCTCCCCGATCCCGTCGGCGAGGGCGACGTTGCGCACCTCGGCGACCAGATTGCCGTGGCTGATCAGACAGCCTCTGGGTGTGCCGGTCGTGCCGGAGGTGTATACGACGGTCGCCAACTCGTCGGCACCGACCGCACGCCGCCGCCGCTCGACCCGTTCCGGGGAGATCGGCCGGCCCAGCTCGACGAGGTGCCCGAGCCCCTCGTCCATCCGCCACACCTGGCCCACCGCTGCCACCCCGGCCTCGGCCAGGACGCGTTCCCGCCCCTCGTCCTCGACGAACGCGGCCCTGGCACCGCTGTCGCGCAGGATCCACGCGACCTGCGTCGGGGACGAGGTCTCGTACACGGGTACGGTGACCGCCGCCGCGGTCCAGATGGCGAAGTCGCACAGCATCCATTCGTAGCGGGATGCCGACATCAGCGCGATCCGGTCGCCCGGCGCGATCCCGGCCGCGATCAGGCCCGCAGCCAGCGCCCGGACCTCGTCGGCGAACTCCCTGGAGGTGACGGTCCGCCAGACACCGTCGACCTTGCGGGCGAACGCCTCGTGGTGGGGGCGATGTAGAGCGTTGTCGACGATGTCGTCGGTTGCGTTCACGTGAGGCGACGTCACGTACCGCGCCGGGGTGCGCCACGTCCCCGAGTCCGGTGACTCCTCCATACCCTCATAGTGCCGCTCGCGTGAGGCCCCGCAAGGGGCCCAACGGCACCATGCGCAAGCCCACCGGCCCAGGACGGACCGAGGGACGGACATCCCACTATGGAGTCATCCCGCGGAGGAAGGATTCCCCGTGCCGACAGGGCGGTCCGCGGACACGGAGCACCGATGACTCTCCAACGACATCCCGCAGACGTACCACCGGGCTACCCGCTCGCGTACGAACGCGAAGTACGGCTCGGTGACGGTCGACGCGCCGCGATCCGGCCGATCGTGCCGTCCGACGCTCCGGCCCTGGCCGCGGCGATCAGGTCGGCGGACGCCGAAACACTGCGCCGGCGTTTCCTGGGCGGCTCGCCGCGCCTCACGCCGGAGCTGCTGACGCGGCTCACGACGCTGGACTACAAACTCCGATTCGCCCTCATCGCCACGGAGGCCACCTCCGGAAAGGGCATCGCCGTCGCACGCTACGAGCATGTGGCCGACGGTGTCGCGGAAGTCGCCGTCGCGGTGGACCCGGCCTGGCGCCGGGTCGGGCTGGCGACCGCGCTGGTAGAGCTCCTGGCCCAGTCGGCGCTGGAGCGGAGTATCCACACCTTCAACGCCTCCTACATCGCCGAGAACCGCCCGGTGACGGCACTGTTGTCCCTCGCCGACATCACCGCTCCCCGCGCGATCGGACAAGGACTGGCCGAGTCCGAAGTGGAACTCGACCGCGCCGGCGTCGCCGCGGCCGTGCGTGCGCTGGACACGGACCGGACGACGCCGCGGCGGGGGAAGAGCGCGGCCTTGTCCCGCGACGAGGGCCTTGGTGAGAGGCATGCCGACGTGACGACCGAGTAGGCGGTCGACCGCGCGGCAGCGAGCCCGCCGACTGCGGGCCGATCGGCGACCGGCGTCGCGACCGCGCACGGCTGCTCGGCTTCGTCACCTCACCCGTCGGTCTCGTCGCCGCACTCGTCGGCGGTGCACGGCCGTCCCCGAACGGCCCCGCAGTGTGGCGGCCGGCCGAGGGTGCCCGGCGCCGCCGGGAGCATCGGCCCGGCCCCGCCCGTCCGCGGCCGGAGTCGCCGCCCGTCGGCCGAATCCGGCACTCGGCAGGTTGCGGAAGCGAACGCGGCCGGGCCGCCGGGGTGTCGCGCCACCTGGGCGGTGACGCCGCAGAAGAGCGACCGCTGGTTCCGGGCGTACGTCGCTCCGACCGCGTCGGGGTCATGCCTCTCGCATACGTGGGCAGCACGGCGGGGCGGCGGCTCGTGGTGCGACTTCCCGGACGGGTGATCGGCCGCACCCCCAGATCCGCGAACGCCCCTGTGGTTGCGGTCCTGTTCGGCCCATGACATGGCCCGAAGGGCTCAAGCCCGTCGCCCCGGCGAGAGGGACATTGATCGTGCAGCGAGGCGACGCACAAGGAGGGCCGTCACGTGAACACCGCCCTGTCCCCAGAAGGAGAACCCTCCCGCCGGCCGGAACCGTCGCACCCATCCGCGGTCCACCACAACCCCGAGGCGTCATTGCCGGTGCGCCTGTACCGGCGCGCCGTGCCCGCCCGCCTCAGACGGGCCCTCGTGGAACGCACGACCCCGCAGGCCCGCGCGCGCGTCAAGCAGCGGATCGCGAGCCTGCCGTCGGTGCACCGTCTGCTGGGTGTCGTGCGCGCGGCATGGCTGGTGCGCCGGCATCCCGGCCTGCTCGCCGAGCACGACCGGGAGGTGCGGCTGGTCCTCGATGTACCCAAACTGGTCCTCGTACGCCCCGGCATCTCGCCGCTGGCGGCGCGCAACGCCAACGCGGCCGCGGTCCGCACGGCCCTCGACGGGGCGGGTCTCGACTACTTCTGCGTACGCGGTCGCAGCAGCACCTCCGCGGTCGTCGCCGTCGCCGCCCGGGACCGGGCGTCGGCTCTGCGCGCCCTGGAGCGGGCGGGCCGCGAGCGTCCCGGTTACGTGTGTGCCGTCGACGGTGTCCGGCGTGCGCGGCGTACGACCCGGCCGGCGTTCAGTCACCGCACCTGGCGGCGGCTGGCGCGGGCGGACGTACTCCGCATGACCTGGTACTACGGCGATCAGCGAGAGCAGTTGACTCTCGGCTCCAAGTACGGCTGCGACATCGAGTTCTGGGCCGCCGACGACGAGACGGGAGACCTGTTGCTGGCGCCACGCCCCAACCGCAGCGCCGAGCAGGTGCCGCGCGCCGACACCCCGGTGCACGTCCCCGACACCCTGTTCACGGCGCTCGCCTCCGCCGACCGCCCGTTGCCCCTGGTGCGCACCCGCAAGGAGTTCGCCCGGCCGGCCCCCGAGGACGTCCGGTTCCCCGTCGACGTCGTGTACACCTGGGTCGACGGGCAGGACCCGGAGTGGGCACGGCGCCGGGCGGCCTGTGCGGGACAGGCATACCACGAGGAGGCGGACAACGCGGCCCGGTACCTCAACCGCGACGAACTGCGCTACTCACTGCGGTCGCTCGACCAGTACGCCCCCTGGGTGCGCACGGTCCACCTGGTCACCGACGACCAGGTCCCGTCCTGGCTGAACGCGGGCATGCCCGGTCTCCACGTCGTCAGCCACAAGGAGATCTTCGACGACCCGAGCCTGCTGCCGACGTTCAACTCCCACGCCATCGAGAGCCAACTGCACCACATCGACGGCCTGTCCGAGCACTTCCTCTACTTCAACGACGATGTGTTCCTGGGCCGCCCCGTCGTCCCCCAGGACTTCTTCCTGGCCAACGGCCTCACCAGGTTCTTCCCGTCCCCGGTGCTCATCCCGCCGGGCGAGCCGACCGAGTCGGACGTGCCGGTGGCGGCCGCGGGCAAGAACAGCCGCGCCCTGGTGGAGGCCACCTTCGGCACGGTCATCAGCCAGAAGATGAAACACACACCGCACGCTCTGCGGCGCAGCGTCCTGTACGAGTTGGAGACGAGGTTCCCGGCCGAGCACCACGCCACGGCCGGCCACCGTTTCCGCAGCCTCGACGATGTCTCCTTCGTCTCCTCGCTGCACCACTACTACGCCTTCCACACCGCCCGCGCTGTCCCCGCCCAGGTGCGCTACGCCTACCTCGACGTGTCCCACCCCGCACTCGCCACCCGCCTCGAAACCCTGCTGGCCCGCCGGGACAAGCAGGTGTTCTGCCTGAACGACACCGTCTCCGCCGAACAGGAACTCGACACCCAGCAAACCCTGCTCACCGCCTTCCTGGAGACGTACTTCCCGATCCCCGGCCCCTACGAGCTCGACCGCCCCGGCGGGTGAGATGCGGACCAGTCGGCGAACAGGTCATGAGGGGGCGTTCGAGCGGGGAACATCGCCTGTTCCAGGATCTTGAAGACTTGAAGAGCTGTCGGCAGACGGTTCGTTCGAGGCGATGTCGTCCGTCGCGTGACGCCTCGCTCTCGGCGACCGGTCGGGACGACGTACGTCTTCGCGGCAGGGTCGTGCCGCACACTCCGCTGCGCCGAGGTCGAGACCTCGGAGCACGGCCTGGGCCGACCGGTGGTGACGAACGGCGCCCACAACCCGCGGTACGCCGAGATCGACGCCTCCCGCAGACGGCCCGTGAGCCGCGCAGTGGTCCGAACGGCCGCGCTTCAGGGCCGAACGGACCCGGAACCCGGCGGTGTCAGGCGCCTACGGTGACAGTGAAGCCCACCGACTCAGGGACGGAAGGCAGCCGACCATGACGCTACGAATCGAGCACGTGCACGCGGTGGAGATCCTGGACTCCCGCGCCCGGCCGACCCTCTCGGTGACCCTGCGCACCACGGCCGGCATCACCGTACGCGCCGGCGTGCCCTCCGGCGCGTCCACCGGTACCCGGGAGGCGGTCGAACTGCGCGACGGTGACCAGTCACGCTACGGCGGCCAGGGGGTCACCGGGGCGGTGGCACACGTCAACGGCGAGATCGCCAAGGCGCTCGTCGGCCGGCGCTTCGGCTCCGCGGCCGAACTCGACGCCGTACTCGTCGAGTTGGACGGCACACCGACCAAGTCCCGGCTCGGGGCCAACGCGATCGTCGGCGTCTCCGTCGCCGCCGCCCGCGCCGAGGCGGCAGCTCGCGGCCAGGAGTTGTGGCAGCGCATCTCCGAGACCACCGGAGCCCGACCGCTGCTGCCGGTCCCGCACTTCAACGTCGTCAACGGCGGCGCCCACGCCGCCAACAGCCTGGACTTCCAGGAGTTCATGCTCGCTCCGCTCGGCGCGCCGAGTCTGCCCGAGGCCGTACGGGCCGGGGCCGAGGTCTACGCCCGGCTCAGGGCCCGCCTCGCCGCCGCCGGGCATGCGGTCGGACTGGGCGACGAGGGCGGCTTCGCCCCCGCCATCGACCGGCCCGAAGACGTCCTGCACCAGCTGGTCGAGGCCATCGACGACGCCGGATACACCCCGGGCCGCGACGGCATCGCCATCGCCCTGGACCCCGCCGCCAGCGAGTTCTACCGCGACGGCCGCTACCGCATCGCCGGCCAGGACCTGACCTCCGCCCAACTCATCGACCGCTACGAGGAGATGACCGACCGCTTCCCCGTCTGGTCCATCGAGGACGGCCTCGCCGAGAACGACTGGGACGGCTGGACACAGCTCACTGCTCGCCTGGGGACACGGATCCAGCTCGTCGGCGACGACATCTTCGTCACCGATCCCGCCATCATCACCGAGGCCGTCGACCGCAAGGTCGCCAACGCCGCCCTGATCAAGGTCAACCAGATCGGCACCGTCACCGAGACCCTGGAAGCGATCCGGATCTGCCGCGAGGCCGGTTACACGCAGATGGTCTCGCACCGCTCCGGCGAGACCGAGGACACCTTCATCGCCGACCTCGTCATCGGCGCCGGCTGCGGCCAGCTCAAGTCCGGTGCCCCGGCCCGTGGCGAGCGCATCGCCAAGTACAACCGGCTGATCGAGACGGCGGACGCCCACCCGGAGCTGCCGTTCGGCCTGACGAGCGACCGGTGACGGCCAGCGACAGCTCCAGAACGTGGACAGCAGCCACCACCTGATCGGCACCGGGACCGAACAACCGTACAGAGCCCCGGCAGCGCGCCTCGGACCAGGCTCGCCGCGCCGACCACACCCGTGAAGATCCCGTACGCGGTGGCCCAGCACCCGGACTGGACCAGCTCGGCGACCCTCGCCCGCCCCTCGCCGCGGCTGATCCACGTTCGGGCAGAGCGGCCACCAACGCCCACCTCCGCACTGCTGCGAGAGAAATCGAAGGCCGCTAGAACTGCGCGAGGGCAGTTTCCCCTTCGGGCCGGCCCCTGTACGGCCCCTGGGTCTTGGCATCGGTCCTCAGAACAGCTGCCCGAGCCGCGAGCGGTAACCTCGGTCACCAGCTCCACCGCAGGTCAATGACCTGCTCAGGTGGGGCTCGAACTCACGGCCGACGGATTATGAGTCCGTCAGGGATCTTGGCGGCCCTTGTCGATCAGTGCCGATTCACGCCGTTCATGCAGGTCACATGTGCTGATCCAGGTCAGTCCTGCGTGGTCCTTGTCGATGCGCTCCTGTCCGTGTGGCCCCTCCAATGGCCCCTGGGGATCGATGAGTTGGATGCCCACCACAGAAGCTGCCGCGTCCGCGCAGTTCAGCCAAGGAGATAGAGCCCTCGCACAGCGGATTCCCCTTCCCCGCGTGCTGAGCTCTTCAGAAGCCGGTTCACCTCCACGCACACCCGGAGGGCGCGCGTATCGTGCGCGGATCCGGGCTCCGTCGCGCAAAGGCCACCGGCCCGGCGGGCCTTCTCTGCCAGCCGTCATCCTTTCGGCGGGCAAGGGACCAGCTGGTCGTGGACGTGTGGAGGCATGACGCGCGCATGCTCGGCGACTGTGTCGAGGAACGCTGTGGTCAGTGGGTCGGGACTGGACCGGGTGTAGGCGGTCAGGGTGCGGCGTACGGGCGGGTCGGGGCGGAGCAGACGGCCGGCGAAGTGGGGCGGGACGACGTTGGCGGGGACCAGCGCGGGGCCCAGGCCGGCCGCGGCGAGCAGGGGTGCGGCGGCGGTCTGCTCGGTGCGTACCGCCGTATGCGGGCGGAATCCGGCCGCAGCGCAGGTCCGGTCGAGGATCTCGGCGAGGCCGTTTCCTGCGGCGTAGTGCACCCAGCTGCGGTCGGCGAGGGTCTCGAGCCGTACGCGGGTGGCGCCCTGCCCGGCGGCCGGGTCGTCGGCGGAGACGACCACGACGAACTCCTCGGTGCCCAGCTCGCGCAGCAGACCGTCCCAGCTCGGCGGTCGTGGACCGACCGCGAGGTCGGCGTGTCCGGCGGTCATCATGTCGTGGAGCTCCGCGGCGTGCCGGTGCTCCAGCAGGCGTACCTGAATCTGTGGGTGGGTCTTGTGCCAGACGTTCAGGACCGACGGGAGGACGCCAAGGACGACCGAGTACACGGCCGCAAGCTGGAGCTCGCCGGCTTCCAGCCCGGCCGCACGACGGGCCGCGGAGCGGGCCCGGCCCGCGTCAGCGAGGGCGGCGCGGGCGTGAGGCAGCATCGCGCGGCCCATCGGGGTCAGCCGGACCGAGCGCGGGAGGCGTTCGAGGAGGGGGCCTCCGCTGTCCCGTTCCAGGGCGCGGACCTGGTGCGAAAGAGCGGGCTGGGAGACATGCAGCAGCTCGGCGGCACGGGTGAAGGACCCCGTGTCCACGACGGTCACCAGGTATTCCAGCTGCCTCAGCGTTGCCATACATCTAGTTTATGACAGCGGTAGAAAGCATGTCTTGGACGAATCAATTGGGCATGGCGCAAAGTCGATGCGACAGAGCCGTACGCACCGGAGTGCGGTGTGAATGAAGAGGTGCCTCCATGTCTGATTCCCCTCCCCGCCACGTTTCCCCGGCTCTCGAAGGTCGGCGCATCGTCGTCCTCGGCGCAGGCTCCCGCATGGGCCGGATCCTGGCCGCGCGGACGTCGGCCGCCGGGGCCGAACTGATCCTCGCGGGCCCGGACACCGGCAAGCTCAAAGGGACGGCCGACGAATTGCCAGGAGCAGCCAGGGTGCTGGCGCTCGATCTCGCGGACGAGGCCTCGATCGCCGCGTTCGCGACCGAGGCCGGCGCCTTCGACCACCTGGTCTCGACGGCGGCGATGCCGGCCAACGGGCCGGTAGCCGAACTCGAACTCGCAGCCGTGCAGCGAGCGTTCGCCGCCAAGGTGATCGGCCCGCTACTGCTCGCCAAGCACCTGGCCGGTCAGGTGCGTGAGGGCGGCTCGTTCACCTTCTTCTCCGGTGTGGCGGCGTGGCGACCCGCACCGGGCCGGGTGGTGATGGCCACCACGAACGGCGCGCTGGCCTTCCTCGTCGAAGCCCTGGCGGTGGAACTCGCCCCGCTGCGGGTGAACGCCGTCTCCCCCGGCATCGTCGACTCCGGGGCCTGGGACGCCATGGGCGACGGCAAGGAGGCGTTCCTGCGCCGGACCGCCGAGAGCAACCCCGCCCGCCGCGTCGGCACCCCCGACGATGTCATCCAAGCGGTTCTGTTCACGCTCACCAACCCCTACGTCACCGGCAGCGTGCTGCACGTCGACGGCGGCGGACGCCTCGCCTGAGTCGACCCGACGACCCCTCACACGAACGGAACGACGCATGAGTACCCATGACGTGAGCGGTCTTCCACTCGCCGGAGACCTGATCGCCGACGGCTTCCAGGGCTGGCCTCCGCACCTGCGCCAGGAATTCCGGCGCAACGCATTCAACGGGCACGTCGGCCGGACGCTGCTGAGCGAGACCGACCGGGTGCGCGTGTGGGAGATCCGCCTCGCCCCGGGCGAGCGCATACCCGCCCACCGGCACGTCCTGGACTACTTCTGGACCGCGGTCACCGACGGCCGCAGCCGCCAGCACACCGACGACGGCACCACCCGGGAGGTCGAATACCAGGCGGGCGACACCCGGCACTTCACCTTCCGATCCGGCCAGTACCTCCTCCACGACCTGGAGAACACGGGTCCTACAACCTTGGTCTTCAACACTGTCGAGTTCAAGGACGGCCCCAACGCTCCGCTGTCCCTGCACAGTTGACGGACAGGGCCCGGACACGGTCACCAGCCCCGCGAGTTCGACAGGGCCGACGCCGAAAGTGGTCGGCGGACGCGTCCACTCCCTCGGGTGCCCCTGCATGAAGCCGCTCGCCGAGTCCAGCGCCGTACATCACCGGCTCCACCCCGAGGGAGTTGAGCCCGTCGCGGTCGTCATCCACTCCGCCGCAGGTCAGAGAGGTTAGGTCTCCCCGAGCGGCGCGCGTGACCCCGGACTCCAAACCCACGGGCAGCGGATTGAGTCCGTCCAGGCAAAGTTGACGCTCCAGCACCCTTGCAGGACGGCGGGGAAGACACAAACCGACTGACGGGCGCCTCGTCGGCCCTCGCAGGGCGGCACCTGGCGACGCCGGATGATCCGCCACCCCGCGGCTGCTGCCCGGATACGACGCCTCACCGCGCCACCTACTGCGGCCGACGACCGCCACAGCCACGCTCGCGCCGCCTTCCAGGTCTGCGTCGCCGACGGTGATCGGCGCTTGAGCGCGTCAGCTCCCGTCCCACAACCTCACCGTTCTGTCGGCGCCGCAGCTGGCCAGCAGCCGTCCGTCGGGACTGAACGCCAGAGCCCGCACGGCACCGCGGTGGCCGATGAGAGTGGCGGTCGTGGCCAGGTGCGCAGGGTCGGCGACATCCCACAGGGCCACGGTCGCGTTCTCGCTTCCGGAGGCCAGCAACCGCCCGTCAGGACTGAACGCCACCGCATACATCTGCCCCGCGTCCCCGCGACTGGCAAGGGGGAGGGCGGCTGTCCCAACAGGGTGAGCCGGGTCGGTGACATCCCACAACATGACGGCTCCGCTCCGCCACGACCCGAAGGTGCCGGTGACAACGCCGGAATCCCCGCTTCCGGTGGCCAGTAACCGTCCGTCCGGACTGAATCCCACCGAATGGACGGCAGGCGCCCCGCCGGAAGAGAGCTTCTTCGGCCAATCACGGACCTGCGGCCGGACGACGGCGGTCCGCACCGGATGCGTCGGCTCACTGACATCCCACAGGACACCGGTGTTCTTGTCACCGGAGGAACCCGTGGCCAACAACCGTCCGTCCGGACTGAACATCACCGTACCGACGGGACCTGACAGCCAGACGTGCCGTTGGTGGGTGGCAGCGGCGCAACGGGTCGGGCGTGCCGGGTCGGTGACGTCCCAAAGGATCACAGTTCGGTCGCTGCCGCAGGCAAGTAACCGCCCGTCCGGACTGAAATCCACTGCGTGGACACCACCCTGCCGCCAGCCGTCACGCACCAACCAGCCAGGGCGTCGATGGACAAGAGTCGCCGACCGGGTCACGTGTGCCGGGTCGGTTACGTCCCAGAGGATCACCGTCCGATCGCCGCTTCCGGACGCCAGCAGCCGCCCGTCCGGACTGAACCCCACCGCGTTCACCGCTCTGCCGTGGCCCGTGAGGTCGGCGGCCCGGGTCACGTGTGCCGGGTCGGTTACGTCCCAGAGGATCACCGTCCGATCGCCGCTTCCGGACGCCAGCAGCCGCCCGTCCGGACTGAACCCCAC